>JAUCGD010000239.1 GCA_030377945.1 Desulfobacterales bacterium HSG17
TAATCCCCTTGTATATATAATAATATATATTTTTATTTTTTCAATTATAATGCGTATCCGCATTGATCCACTGGAAACAGGTACTGATAGCTTTTTAATATTTTTCCTTTCTGGTTTTTTCCCTTGGCTTTTGTTTTCAGAAGGAATTTCCAGAGCTACAGGGATATTGATTGAAAACTCAAATCTCATAACTAAGGTTGTATTTCCAGTAGAACTTCTTCCAATAGGATCTGTTCTTTCTGCTTTTATCATTAATAGTGTAGGTATGCTGATAATGCTGATTTATCTTATGTTTAAAGGCTACTTTAACTATACTTGGCTCTATCTTATAGTATTATATCCTCTCTACATTTTGTTCATAGGAGGTTTCGCTTATTTTTTTTCTGCTTTATGCGTTTTTATCCGTGATATTAAGGAAATATTAGGAATACTTCTCATGGTCTGGTTTTATGCAACACCAATAATATATACGGTATCCATGATACCGGATTCTCTTAAGCTTTTAATCATACTTAATCCTGTTAATATATTTATAAGTCTTTTTAGGGATGCTCTGCTTATTCATCAAGTACATTATACTCCGATTTTATATATTGCTTTTCTCTCAGCTTTCTCATATGCATTTGGAGTTTGGTTTTTTATGCGGGCAAAGTCGGCTTTCGGAGATGTTCTTTGAAATGTTCAGTGTTCTTGTTCAGGATATTCATAAATACTACAAAAATTATAATCGCCCTGTTGATCGTCTGATTGAAGCAATAATCCGAAAACCTAGACATAAGTTTTTTACAGCTCTTAATGGTATTTCTTTTTCCTTGAGTCCAAACCAGTCTCTTGGAATAATAGGAAATAATGGAGTAGGAAAATCTACCCTCTTGAAAATCCTGGCAGGTACACTGACACCCTCTCAAGGGCAAATAGAAATGTCAGGCCGTGTAGCAGCTTTGCTTGAACTTGGAGCCGGATTTCATCCTGAATTTACAGGGCGTCAGAATATTTTTTTGAATGCGTCTCTACTTGGTATTTCAAAAAAGGAAATAATCAGTCAGGAGGAAGATATTATAGCTTTTTCCGAGCTGAATGAATTCATAGACCGGCCAGTAAAAACCTATTCTTCAGGCATGTATGTAAGACTGGCCTTTTCAATTGCTACCAGTGTAAATCCTGATATTTTGATCATAGACGAAGCTTTATCAGTTGGAGATATAGCATTTCAGCGGAAATGTACTGATCGGATGAATTTGTTCAGAGAACAGGGAAAAACTATGATTTTTTGCAGCCATTCCATGTATCATGTCAGAGAACTTTGTGATAGAACCATGTGGATTGAAAACGGGGCAATTCGCAGCATAGGCAGCACTGATGAGGTAGTAGCAAATTATGAAGAGTTATGCAGAAATAAAAAGAGTGCTGTACCTTCAAACTTAAAACAGCAGATACAACATACTAAATCACCGGAAGACTGCCGGATTATTCAAGCCGGTATTGAAGATGAAAACGCTAATCCTACGGACACAATCACTCCGCTCACTAATGCATATTTTACAATGAAAGTTGAAATTTTAAATGATGACGTAAGCCCACAATTTGGCTTTGCTTTATTATTACCTGATGAAAGTTTTTTTTCAGCAAGCATGACCCATCATGATAAAATTGATTGCGGCCCCTATCAGGCCGGTCAAAAAATAAATGTCCGATTACATGTAGAGTATTTCCCGATTAGAGAAGGAACCTATCGCCTGCTCGCTGCTGTTGCTGAAAAAAGTGGTTTATTGTGGTATGAATATACCACTGTCAGCCCTGTAAAAATAAAAGTTGAACAGGGGATGGGAATTGTTACATTTAAGCGAAAATGGCATATAGAACAAAATGATTAAGGAATTTATGACATATTATCCTTCAAATGTTATTTTGGAAACTGCATCTGTTTGTAACCTCAAATGTAAAGGCTGTGCTTTTCATGGTCCTCAACGCTTTACAACAAGATCTCCAGGTCTAATGGATGAAAGCGTCTGGAAGACTGCAATTTTAGATATTGGTTCATGGAAACGGAAAATAAACCTTTCTGTTCACGGAGGTGGAGAACCTCTCCTTCATCCTCAACTTAGAAGTATTCTCACCTATGCTAAATCATTTACTTCATTTGATGTCGGGTTCCTGACCAATGGAATGCTGTTAAATCGTGACTGGGCTGAATTTTTAGTTTTATCTGAAATAGAATGGGTTGCTTTCAGTATTGATGGTATAAATCCAGATACCCACAGGAAAGTCAGGAAAAAATCCGATATTCATATAATTGAACAAAATTTACAGGCACTTATAAATATCAAAAAAAATAAAAATAGATCAAAACCTTTTATCATGCTTAACATGGTTGCATATGATGAAATTATAGACCAGAGACAGCTTTTTCTGGAACGCTGGATAAATAAAGTTGACAGTATCACAATCTCTCATTACAGAAATCCGCCGGACAGCAGAAGATGGCCTATAATTCCAGTAAAGAGAAAACCATGTTTTCTGCTATGGTCTCAAATGATTATAGCCTCTGATGGACGAATGGGACTGTGCTGTGAAGATTTTAATATTGACTTTCCTTTAGGAAATATTACAGAAACATCTTTATTGAAAATCTGGAACGGGAAAGAAATTTCAAAAGTCAGATCACTGCATGAACAAGGTAGATATGATATACACCCAATGTGCAGTGTTTGTGACACATGGGCAGATGATATTGTATATGAAAACAATAATACTGGTGATTACATTATAAAGTGCAGAGCATCGCAAATTGAATATAGGAAAGCAGGTATACATGGCATTCCTGCCGCATAAAAAATCATATCCAACTGAAGATCATAACTCTATGGCAGCAGCCCTGGGGATTAGCCATGATAAAAAAGTTCTTGACATAGGTGGAGGCCATAATCCTTTTGGTTTTGCAGATGTTGTCGTTGATATAGATTTTTTTTCCGGGCATCATAGGGACGGCAATCAAATTATTTTAGATCATGCAAATCATGAATATATTCAGGCAGATATTGCCAATCTTCCCTTTTCAGATAAGAGTTTTGATTTTATAATTTGTGTTCAAGTTTTGGAGCATGTTGATGATCCTGCAAAAGCCTGCGAAGAAATAATGAGAGTAGCTCATAGGGGCTTTATAGAAACTCCCAGAAAATGGACTGAATTTTATGCTGGTCATCCGACACATAAATGGTTGATAGATGATACTGATGATGTTTTATCTTTTGAACCTGTTACCTTCAATAACTCTCCATTTATGAATTTTGCTCTGCCGCCTCTTTGGGATTCTGCTGAACTAAAAAAATATCTTGATTTTTATCGAAATATACCTTGTGTCCAACTTTTCTGGGAAGATTATTTTTTTTATAAAGTTAGAGACAGTCGGTCTGATTTGTCCTGCAGCAGCAGTGATTTAGCTGTCAGGCATTTTAATTTTGCTAAAAATCTTCTTTATTGGATGGCTCCTGCTCAAAATGGCCTTTATCATGCTTCATATGCATTTGAATTAGCAAAAGATAATTCTGAATATTCAAGTCTCTATGCTTTTTATCTTGCATTGTCAGGTAACTGGAAAGCTGCTATAAAACAAGGTCTTACTTTTAAATCAGCCTGGTATGCAGTCATTTGTAGTATTCTTATGCAAATTTCAAAACATTTCTGCTCTTGGTATAGGCGTATTATATCTGCATGTCTTTAATACAGGATTTTTTTTAAATGTATAACCAACCTTATATATACGAAATTGAACCAACAAATCATTGTCCATATCATTGTATCATGTGTCCTCGCGGTAAAGGGAAAATGCATCGCAGTAAAGGATTTATTGAGTTGGAAATATTTGCTTCTATTCTGAAACAGATTCCAAAAGAACAAAATCTTATCAGGCTTCACCATTTTGGTGAAGCAATATTACATCCTTATATAGATAAAATGATAGAAACGATCAATCATTTCAATTTGATTTCCTTAATTTCTCTTAATCCTGCAACACTCTCTCCTGTTTTAAACCGGAAATTAATAGCTGCGGGAATTAATATTGTATGTTTTTCTTTAGATTCTTTTTCAGATGAAGGTCTTTTTAAAATAAGGGGCATCAAACGTCCTTTTAAAGAATGCTGGGCCATGCTGAAAAATTTTATTGAAAATAGCCGCAATAGTAAAAGACCTATTTTGAAAATTATACAGATGGTTGACCTTGAGCTTAATAAAAATGATCGTCATATATTTGAGAACATAAAAGAAAAATATCCAGAAGATGATATATATATCTATTTAAGTAATAATTATGGTTTTGGGGATATTGATTTGGTAGAGGAAACTCTTCCGGGCGGGAGCCAATTTCTTAAAAATGATTCCATGCCATGCGGTGCTCCTTTTTCTGAAGTTTCAATATTATGGAACGGTGATGTCGTACTATGTTGTTATGATTATGATGGGTTTAATGTAATAGGAAATATTAAAGAAAAAACTTTAAATAAAATCTGGAATGATAAAAAAATATTAAAAATTCGTGATATTTTTAAATCAAGAAATACCCATTTATTACCTCTTTGCAAAAAATGTTTTCAAGCTCCCCACAATTATTCAGATAATATTTCTTTCTTTCATAAAGGATGGGAAGAAGAAAGTACAATATTGAATATTCTGAATTCCATATCATTTAACGGAGATTATAGAACTAAAAATGAATAAAGAGATTATTGTTAAAGGAGAAAGTTATATAGTCCGAGCTTATCAGCCAAATGATGAAAAAAGGATTCTTGCTCTATGGGAATCAGCCTTTGATAAAAACATGCCTGTTGAATTATGGCAGTGGAAGTATATTAATAATCCTTATCGGCAGCACATGCTTCTTTGTGAAAACGAAAAAGGGAATATTGTAGTCCTGTATGGTGGAATACCGTATAAAGCAAACCTGAGAGGCAAAGAAGCTGAATTTACTCATCTGATGGATATTATGTCCCATCCTGACTACCGAAAAACAGGATTATTTGTTAAAACAGCTAATATGTTTTTTGATTCTGTTAACAAAAATAATACACCATTATTTTTATACGGTTTTCCCGGAGAACTGCATTTTAAGGTTGGGAAAAGATTTCTCAGATATAAGGCATTGACAGGGGGAGTGGATTTTCTGACAATCCGTACTAATGAACTGGCAGCTAATAATTCGGAAAGAATCGGAAAAATTGAGCAT
>JAUCGD010000240.1 GCA_030377945.1 Desulfobacterales bacterium HSG17
ATGCTCAGACTCATGGATTTTTGATAGCAGATGCTTTCAAAACAGTTCAGGAAGGCTTGAAATCCATGCAGGCTCTTCAGATGAGCACCGCAGAAACCCATAAAAAGTTTCTGGAAACCCAGGCCCAGGCCAGCCGCACTCTTCAGGAAATGATGACAAGCACCCAGCATCTGGCAGAGGTTTCAATGGGCCAGGGAAACAAGCTGCAAAGCGTTTCCTATGCTTCTGCCTCTTTGGCAGACAGACAGGAGCTTGCTGAACCTGATTTTGTATCACAGGAACAGATTCAACAGCCTTCTGCAATTGAAGAATCAGTTGAAGAATCAGTTGAAGAATCATTTGATGAATCAGTAAAAACCGAAAAACCGCTTCCTGCTGCTGTCAAAGATATTCAGCCTGCTCCTGAACCGGTTCAATCACCCCATGTAACCCAATCAGTTGCACAACCAGTATCAAAACCTGCTCCGGCATCAGAATCTGTAAGCCGGGAAAAGGTAGAATCTGCCATTCTGGAAGTTGTAAGTGAATTAACCGGCTATCCTGTTGATATGCTTTCCCTTGAAATGGATATTGAAGCTGATCTTGGCATAGATTCCATCAAACGTGTTGAAATCCTGTCAACCTTTGAAGAAAAAATGCCTGGACTTCCCCCTGTTTCCCCTGAAATTATGGGAACATTAAAAACCCTTGGAGAGGTTGTTGACCATCTCTTGGGACCGGAACTTCGGCAGGCTCAGTTACCAGAAATGCAGGCTCAGTTACCGGAAAGTCCGGCTCAGACTTCCCAGCATCTCCAGACACGGTCTGCTGTTAATACACAGGAAATTGAAAACACCATGATTGCAGTTGTAAGTGAGTTAACCGGTTATCCAATAGATATGCTTTCCCTTGATATGGATATTGAAGCTGATCTTGGGATTGATTCTATCAAGCGGGTTGAGATTCTTTCAAGCTTTGAGGAAAAAATGCCTCAACTGCCCCCTGTTTCACCTGAAATTATGGGAACCTTGAAGACCCTGAGCCAGATTGTTGAGTATATTACAGAGGGACTTGGGCAGGCCAGGTTACAGGGAGTACAAGATCGGTCACCGGCCATTCAATCTCAGGAAGCTTCTGAATCGTCTCCGGTCAGTTCTGACAGGTCTGAGCTTCCTGTTGAAAACAATGTTCCGGCTCCTGATGAAATAGAAAAAGCCATAATTGAGGTGGTAAGCAATTTAACCGGCTATCCGGCTGATATGCTTTCCCTTGAAATGGATATTGAAGCAGACCTGGGAATTGACTCTATCAAACGGGTAGAGATTCTTTCGGCCTTTGAAGAAAAAATGCCTCAGCTGCCGCCGGTTTCACCTGAAATAATGGGAACCCTAAAGACTTTGGGCCAGATTGTCGAATATCTTTTACAGGATATTGAAAGTCCCGGCATATCTGCACCATTGCAGAATGAAGTACAGAAAATACCTGAGCAGCTCACAGGCAGTGTAAAAAAAAAAATCATTTCACTTACAAAAAAGCATCCTGACACCGGTATTCCCATAAAAATTATGCCGGATTGCCCTGTTTTTATTACCCAGGATAATGCAGGTCTGGGAAAGGCCATTGCAGATGAATTTAATAACAACGGCATTTATGCGGTTTTGGCTTCACCTGAATCCATCAGCAAAATGGATAATTTTTTATCAATCGGCGGGCTGGTCATAATAGCCGGGGCATGGGAAAAACAGGATGATATTTTTCTAAAACAAGCATTTGCACTGGCACGGGATGCAGGAAAAAATCTTCAGGAATCCGGCAAAAAAAGCGGGGCAATTTTTGCAACTGTAAGCTCTATGGACGGGGCATTTGGTTTTAATAATATTGCATTTAAAAATGCTTATCAAGGCGGTCTTGCAGGTCTGGCAAAAACCGCTTCTATTGAATGGCCTTCAGTGTGCTGTCATGCTCTTGATATTGCTCCGACCTGGGTTGATTTTCCAACTGTTGCAAAGGCTGTTATATCAGAACTGCTGCATCAGGGGACTGTGGAAATCGGCCTGAATCCTGAACAAAGGCTTATTCCTGAACTTGTGAATGCTTCATATCCCCAAGGTAAAATCAACCTTTCTTCCAAAGATGTGCTATTTATAACAGGAGGAGCAAGGGGGGTAACAGCAGCAGCAGCCCTTGCACTGGCAAGGGAAGTTCAGCCGACTTTGGTTCTTTTGGGCCGTTCGCCTCTGCCGTCTGCCGAACCTGAATGGCTCTCAGGTCTTGGTGATGAAGGAGCCATGAAAAAAGCAATTATTGAACATGAATTTTCAGGACAGATTGTAACCCCTGTTCAATTGGAAAAAGTATATAAAAAGATTCAGGCAAACCGTGAAATTTCGGTAAATTTGAAAAAACTGGAATCTGCCGGTTCAATTGTCAGGTATTTTTCCGCTGATGTTCGTGACCCTGAAGCAGTTGAAAATATTATTGAACAGGTACGCAGAGAACACGGACAGGTAAGGGCATTGATTCACGGAGCCGGAACCCTTGAAGACCGGTTTATTACAGACAAAACAGATGAGCAGTTTGAAAAGGTTTTTGATACCAAGGTAAAAGGGCTTGAAATTCTTTTACATGCTGTTAAGGATGATTCCCTTAATTACCTGATACTCTTTTCCTCAATAGCTGCACGTATGGGCAACAAGGGACAGGCTGATTATGCTATGGCCAATGAAGTTCTTAATAAAAGAGCAATCCAGGAATCCCACATGCGGCCTGAGTGCAAGGTTATATCTTTTAACTGGGGACCCTGGGACGGGGGCATGGTTTCTCCTGCATTGAAACGGGAATTTATTAGAAATAATATTCAATTAATTCCCATTGACCAGGGAGCCTTGTGTATGACAGCTGAAATGGCAGGAGAAAAAAATGCTCCGGTGGAAGTAACAATAGGCTCAGGCATGGAAACTCCCCAAAATAATAAAAATCAGAGTAATATCCAGATAAAACCCCAAATAAAACCCCAGATAAAATCAGACCCTGTAATTGAGCAGGCTTCCCCTGAAGACTCCCAGCCCCTGCCATCTCTTTCGGTTTCTTTTAAACGGGAACTGAATCTGGAAGATTTTCCAATATTAAAATCCCATATTCTTGGCGGAAAACCTGTACTGCCATTTGCGCTTATTGCCGAATGGCTGGGATATGGAGCGCTTCATGAAAATCCGGGATTTTTTCTTCACGGGCTGGATGATATGCGTTTATTAAAAGGCATCCTCCTTGAAGAAGACAAAAAGCTGGTAAGCCTTATGTCAGGTAAAGCCATTCGGAATGGTGAATTTTATGAAGTAGATGTTGAATTGCGAAACGGAATAAATGCAGGAGGCGGAATGCTTCATTCCAAAGCTAAGGCTATTTTGGCAGATACTCCGTCTTTTGAACCTCCTGCATACAGATTTCCGGCAGATATTCGCATGAAATCCTATCCCAAAAATACAGAAGATGTATATAAAGGCATCCTTTTTCATGGGTTTGAACTCCAGGGTATAAAAGAGATCATGAATTGTTCCCCCCAGGGAATGGTTGCAAAAATAGCATCAGCACCATCACCAGACCAATGGATGACTGAACCCTTGAGAAGCCAGTGGATAAGCGATCCTTTAATACTGGATTCAGCCTTTCAAATGGCTATTGTCTGGTGTTATGAAAATAAGGGAATGTTGTCTTTGCCCAGTTACAGCGCAGCATACCGCCAGTACAGGAGCAGATTCCCTGCTGACGGAGTAACAGCCATCCTGGAAGTGCATGAGGCAAGCAGTCATAAGATGACAGGCGATTTTGTATTCCTGGATTCCAATGATAAGATGGTTGCAAAATTGACCGGTTATGAAGCTGTGATGGATAAATCGCTTTTCAAGGCTTTTAAAAAATAAAAAATATCCTGTTCCCATTTTTTGGGAACAGGAGAAGATATAAAGATGACCAAACAAACGCCGGCAGACAGATTATTAAAGCTTTCAGCAGGGAAATGTCCTGTTCACGGTATCTGGATGCCCCAGATTGATACCTGGTATTATGCAGATACTGGAGAACGTTATTTCTGGCCTGAAGAAAATGCTGACAGGGCAATATTTACAATAGTAGAATGTCCCTGGAATAATTGCGGAATACAGGCAAAAGCTTTTTCCAATGACGGTCCCTGGGAATTGACAGAAAAATGGGAACATCTTCTTGTGGATCCTGAAAAAAAGATTATTCAGTTTCCCATACATAAAATAAAAGGACGTTTTAAATGAATATTTTCTATATTGACGGAGAGTTTGCACCTGAAGACAGGGCAGTGATTTCAGTCAATGACCTGGGGCTTTTAAGAGGCTACGGGGTTTTTGATTTTTTACGTACATATAACCGGAAACCTTTTTATCTGAAAGAACATATTGAACGTTTTGAATGCTCTGCAAAACTTATCGGCCTTAGTCTGCCATGTACAAAAAAAGATATTTTTGACATAGTAAATGAAACCCTGGCAAAAAATGAAAACCTTGAAGAAGCCAATATCCGTATTCTGCTGACAGGAGGCATGAGCACAGACTCCATAACTCCTCTTAATAAACCACGGCTGATTGTTATGGTGACTTCTGCAACAATATTTTCCGAGCAATTGTATAAAAACGGAGTTGCTATCATAACAACCCATGATGAGCGGTATATTCCAGGTTCAAAAAGCATTAACTATATTCCCGGAATACTGGCTTTAAACCGGGCAAATCAGCAGGATGCCATTGAATCGGTTTACATAGACCGTTTAGGCCGTGTGCTGGAAGGCACAACTTCTAACTTATTTGCATTTATCGGAAACAAACTTGTGACTCCGGGCATATCTATCTTACCAGGTATTACCAGGCAGGTGGTTCTTAAGCTGGCTGAAAAAGAGTTTGATATTGAAATCAGAGATGTTTACAAAGATGAAATCCGAATAATGGATGAGGTGTTTATTACTTCTTCCAATAAAGAGATTATGCCCGTAGTCCGTGTGGATGAAGTTGTTATAAGCAATGGGAAACCAAGTGAACAGACCTGGCGGATTATGAAGATGTTTGAACAATATACCAGTGAATATGGAAAACAAACCGTCTAAAAATATAAACCACGAATAACACAAATAACACGAATCTTTAAAATTTTTATTCGTGTAATTCGTGTAATTCGTGGTTAAAAAT
>JAUCGD010000241.1 GCA_030377945.1 Desulfobacterales bacterium HSG17
CTCAAGGTTCCTTATGTTTTATAAAAAACTAAACAGCACCTTTGTTTTGCATTAAAAGGAAAATAAAATGGAAAATAAAATACGAAAAACATTGCTTCATAACTGGCATACTTCTCATGGAGCCAATATGGCAGAGTTTGGGGGCTATGAAATGCCCCTGTGGTATTTATCTGCAAAAAATGAGCATATGACGGTTTTGAATAATGCAGGATTGTTTGATACAAGTCATATGGCATCGGTGATTGTGTCCGGGACAGAGGCTCTTGAGCTTTTACAATATTGTTTTACCAATGATATGAGTGCCTGTATTGGTAAGGATAAAAAACCGCTTTTTCCGGGACGGTGTATATATGGCGCAATTTTAAACGAAAACGGCGAAGTTATTGACGATACCATTATTTTTCATATCAGTGAAAATGAATACATGGCTGTTGTTAATGCAGGCATGGGCAATGCTGTTGCAGAGCATTTTCAAGAAAATAAAAAAAACAGGGATGTTCAGATTACTGACCTTACAGATAAACTTGGCAAGATTGATATTCAAGGGCCTGGTGCTGCTAAAATAATGAAAAAACTGCTGAAATCCACTGATTCAGTTTTTGATAAAATGCCATATTTCTCATTTAAAGGTCATTTTTATGAAGATCACCCAAATTCCGAACATGTGCGTCTGACAGATAACACCCCGATACTGCTTGCCAGAACCGGCTATACAGGGGAATTTGGTTTTGAAATCTTTGTAGGGTCAGAGCATCTGGTCAAGGTATGGGACATGCTTCTAACAGCAGGTGAGGAATTTAATATTATGCCCTGCGGACTGGCAGCAAGAGATTCTCTTCGCGCCGGTGCTGTGCTTCCCCTTTCACACCAGGATATTGGGCACTGGCCTTTTATAAACAATCCCTGGCCCTTTTCCCTGCCATATAATGAGGACAGCACAGGTTTTACAAAAGAATTTAAAGGCAGCAGGGCGTTGTTAAATATATTGCAGAATAATGCTGACCTTGAATTTACCTATGCTTTTGCAGGCAACGATCTCCGCAAGGTGACACTCCCAGCCCAGGTTTTTGATGAAAATGGCGGAGAAATCGGTATGGTTCTTACCTGTGCAACAGATATGGCAATCGGACGGCATAAAGGAAAAATTTACAGCATAGCCAGCCCTGACAAACCTGAAGATGTTAAAATAAAAGGATTGAGCTGCGGTTTTGTCAAGGTAAATAAAAAACTCTCTCCCGGAGGTATTGTTGAACTCAGAGACAGCCGAAGAAAGATAAAGGTGCAGATAGAAAATGATATACGGCCTGCACGAACTGCGCGAAAATTGATGAAAAATATGGTTTAAATAAAATATGGTTTAAATAAAAATAGCATAAGGAGGAATATTGTATGAGCAAAGATATTGGTGAACTTATTTTAATTGATGGAATTAAATATGCAAAAGATCATGAATGGGCAAAACAGGAAGGAGATAAAATTGTAATCGGAATCAGCGATTATGCCCAGGATCAGCTTGGAGACATTGTTTTTGTGGAAGTACCTGAGATTGACAGCGAATTTGAAAAAGGCGATGAATTTGGAACTGTTGAATCTACCAAGGCCGTATCTGAAATTTATATGCCTGTGGGTGGCAGGGTCTCTGCTGTCAACGAGGCACTGGAAGATGATCCGGAACTTGTAAACAAATCTCCTTATGAAGACGGCTGGATAATTATGATTGAGCCAAAGGATCTGGGAGAACTTGATGAACTCATGGATAAGGATGCTTATCTTAACATGCTGAAAGGATAAGAACTATGAGATATTTACCGCATACCAGTGAAGATATAGCAGAAATGCTTCAAAAGCTAGGGGCGGATAAACTTGATGATCTTTTTTCTTCTATTCCTGATGACTGCCGCTTTAACGGAGAACTTGATCTGCCTGAAATGACTGAATGGGAATTAAACGATCACATGGCAGCCCTTGCCGCACAAATGGCAGCCTTGCCGGAGTATAAAGTTTTTGTTGGCGCAGGAAGTTACAGCCATTATATTCCTGCGAGTATTGGCTATCTTATTAACCGTTCGGAAATATCAACAGCCTATACACCATATCAGCCTGAAATCAGCCAGGGAACTCTTCAGACCATATTTGAATACCAGACACTGACAGCAAAACTGCTTGGCATGGAGGTTGCCAATGCTTCCATGTATGATGGGGCTTCAGCCCTTGCAGAAGCTTTGCTTATGGCTATACGGATTGGAAAAGGCAAAAGAAAAACTGTGGCTGTTTCAAGCCTGATTCATCCCATGTATAGAAAAGTTGTTGAAACCTATTTTAACCCCACTGATTTCAAAATTATTGAACTGCCGTATCTTGCAGACGGTACAACAGATATTTCAGGGCTTGACAAGATTGAAGATCTTGCAGCAATTGCAGTTCAAACACCTAATTTTTTTGGATGTATTGAAAATGTTAAGGCAGTCAGTGATAAGGCACATGCTCTAAATGCTTTATCTGTAACAGGGTTTACAGAACCCCTGGCATTTGGCCTTATAAAAAATCCTGGAATCCAGGGAGCAGATATTGTATGCGGCGAAGGGCAGAGCATGGGAATTCCGCAGTCATTTGGCGGTCCTGGTCTTGGTATGTTTGCTTCTTTGAAAAAATATGTAAGAAGTATGCCTGGAAGACTTATAGGCCAGACCACGGATATTGACGGCAAAAGAGGATTTGTGCTGACCCTTGCAACCCGTGAACAGCATATCCGCAGGGAAAAAGCCACTTCAAACATTTGCTCAAACCAGGGACTTTGCGCCACCATGTCAATCATGTATATGGCTTCAATAGGGCAGACAGGTATCCGTCAGCTTGCACAATTGAATCATGACAAATCCGAGTATCTGAAATCTGAGCTTGCAAAAGCCAATATTAAAATACCTTTCAGCCGCTCCACTTTTAACGAATTTGTTGTTAAATTCCCCCAGGGATTTGAATCAAAGCACCAGGAATTGATAAAAAAGAAGATAGTGGCAGGAATTCCTTTGGAATGCTATTATCCTGAACTGGAAGGTCACTATCTTTTATGTGCAACGGAAACTGCTAAAAAGGCTGATATTGATGCCCTGGTAAAGGAGGTAAAATAATGAAACAATCATCAGGAACAAGCGGTCTTATTATGAATGAACCGCTCCTCTGGGAAAAGGGAAAAAAAGGCAGATGCGGAATTTCCATACCAAAATCCGATGTAAAATCAGCACCTCTGGATGAAGAATTTCTGGGTGAAGCTCCTGATTTTCCTGACTTGAGCGAGGTGGATGTTGTGCGCCATTTTACCCGCATGTCACAGTGGAATTTCGGGGTTGATACAGGCATGTACCCTTTGGGTTCATGCACCATGAAATACAATCCCAAGATTAATGAAAAACAGGCTGCCCTTCCTGGATTTGCCGGGGCACATCCCATGCTGCCCCCGGAACTTTCCCAGGGAACCTTGAAACTCATGTATGATCTGGAGCAGTATTTATCTGAAATAACAGGAATGGATGCGACAACCTTGCAGCCTGCCGCAGGAGCACACGGTGAGCTTGCTGCCATGCTTTTATTTCATGCCTGTTTAAAAAGCAAAGGCCAGAGCCGCAGCAAGATACTGATTCCCGATACAGCCCATGGAACCAATCCTGCAAGTGCATCCTTGTGCGGATATAAATCCATTCCTGTTGCATCAAATGAACAGGGAATTCTATCACCTGAAAGTGTTGCTGAACTTATGGATGAAGATACAGCCGGTATTATGGTTACAAATCCCAATACCCTGGGATTGTTTGAAGATAATATAAAAAAGGTGGCTGAGATTGTTCATAACAAGGGCGGGCTTGTTTACTGCGACGGTGCAAATCTGAATGCTGTTATGGGCATTGTTAAAATGGGCAGCATAGGTATTGATGCCATTCATCTTAATCTGCACAAAACCTTTTCAACTCCTCATGGGGGCGGAGGTCCGGGTGCAGGGCCTGTGTGCGTTACAAAAGAGCTTGAGCCTTTTCTGCCTGTGCCCCGTGTTGTAAAAAAAGGCAATACATACGAGCTAAAATATGACTGCCCGGAAACCATAGGTAAGCTCCATGCTTTTTACGGGAATTTCGGAATCCTGATCCGGGCTTACAGTTATATTTTATCAATGGGAAAAAATCTGAAAACTGCAAGCCAGTATGCTGTATTAAGTGCAAATTATATAAAACAGCAGCTGCAATCTGTTCTACATCTGCCCTATGACCGTCCGTGTATGCATGAATGTGTCTTTACTGATAAATTCCAGGAACCTTATAAAATAACAACCCTGGATATGGTAAAACGACTTATGGATTACGGATTTCATCCTCCTACAATTTATTTCCCCCTGGTAGTCAGCGGCGCAATTATGATAGAACCCACTGATACGGAATCCAAGGAAAATATAGATGAGTTTATACAAACTTTCAGAACCATTGTAAAAGAGGCGTGTGAAAATCCTGAATTGCTGAAAAATGCACCGACTGTGCCCAAGGTCAGAAGGCTGGATGAAGCCACGGCTGCGAGAAAGCCATGCTTGTGCGGATGAGAAAAAAGGAGAATAATTATGGCTTCGGTCGTTTCAATAAATCAATTTCGGACTGATATTGACCGGTTATTTGAACATATTTTAAAAGATAATAAACCTTTGGAAATAGAATATAAAGGCAAAAAACTCATTATCAGTCTTGCTGAACCTGAGGATAAACTGGCAAAACTTAAACCCCATCCTGATTGTATCAAAGGTGATCCTGAAGATATTGTACATATGGATTGGAGTTCGGAATGGCACAATGATTTATCTTGATACCCATGTGGTTGTCTGGCTTTATCTTGGTGAACCTTCAAGGTTGAGTGCTGAAGCAAGGCAGACAATAAACAAGCATTCGATATTTATTTCTCCAATGGTTACACTTGAATTGACATATCTGTTTGAAATCGGGAGATTAAAAGCAGATGTGCAGGAGATGCTTAATTTTTTTAAAGTATCTGTTGGAATGAAAATATGTGATTTATCTTTTGGAAAAGTCGTAAATATTGCGCAAAAACAGATTTGGACACGAGATCCTTTTGATCGTTTAATTGTCGGACATGCTGCTGTTAAAAATACTGGCTTGATAACAAAG
>JAUCGD010000242.1 GCA_030377945.1 Desulfobacterales bacterium HSG17
TTCACCACTGTCATTTACAGATTCACTCATTGTATCCCAGGCAGCTTTTAAAATAACGTATGCCATGCCAGCACTGAGGATGCCAACAGCATACCATAATCCACCAAAAAAGATGGCATGTCCAATATCCCAGGCCCATTCAAAACTAAAAGGAAACATATTTTTCCTCCCCTATATAAAACATTTCAGTAGTTTATAACCTCATGTTTGTATGAAAAATTGTCCATATGCAAGGCGCTAAAAATTTTGCAACCGGAATGTACTGTTATACATGAGGATTGCAACATTTTGCAGCAACGCCGCAGATGGATGAGTTTTCGTTCAAACATTAATTCAATTCCTTTTCCTGTGGAAAGACAGGAAGATAACGATAGGCAACAGCAATCAAAATAATTCCATATGCAACTGGCAAAATTGTTGTGGCAACCTCCTGCCAGCTTGGAATGTAAAGTGCCCATGTATCAAAAGGCATTACAGGAACTGCCATAATTTGAAGCACCATTACCCAGCGGTTCAAACAGACGCCAATTGTTCCAAGGATTATAGCAATAAGGCGCAGTGTTGGATTTTCACGGGTGGACTTAATGATCAGAATAGCACCTGGAACAATACCGCATATTACAATTTCAGTAATCAGAAGCCAGTACCCATAAAAGCTGTTGTCTGTATAAAAATGGCTGAGTTTAAACCCAAGGCTTGGTGCTGTCACATATGCCCAGTAAATTGTATCAATAATCTTTGCGATAATATAAGTTACAATCATCCATCCTGATATTTTAGCAAGAAGATGAATCACATTATCTTTAACAAGTTTTTTACCGGTAACAATCTCAGTAATTTTTGTTACAAGAAGAGTAAAACTGGGTCCATAAGCTGCTGCTGACCAGGTAAACAGAAAGAATGTCCAGGGCCAAATCAACAAACCTTCTCTGACAGCAAAAGGGCGACCATACATGACACCTGCAACACCACCAAGAGACCCTTGATGGAAAAAGGAGAGAAAAGCTCCTGTTGCAGCAAAAATAACCATGATTCCGTGCATATTATGGGCAAGATGATGAAAGAAAGGCACTTTATTGGCCTGTCTGTTTTCCAGGATATTTGGTATAAATTCAATGGTTAATACAGCAAAATAACATGACAGGCAGAAAGCAACTTCCGTCAACATTGAATGAATATTGGCATGCCAGAATATAAACCACCCTCTAAGCGGCTGTCCAATATCAATGGCAAGGATCAACAATGCTGAACTATAGCAGATAAACCCTATAATCACAGCAAAATTGATTATATTTTTGAGTTCCTTAATATTAAAGATATATCTTAACATGCCTGTAAAAAATGCTCCACCTCCTACTGCAATTACAGCAAGATCAGCCCAGATCCAGAGAGCAAATCCATAGTAATCATTCATATTTGTCTGGTTCAAACCTTTAAACCAGCAGAGGAACATTGCCCATACGCCCCAAAGCAACACAGCGCCAACAATGGCAATCCCAATGGAAAATTTGGGTAAAGAGCAGCGTTTTGCACCTTCAGGTATTATTGCAGAATCCATTTTTATTCACTCCTGTGATATGTTTTGAATATTTTAGCCATGGGATGTTGTTCCATGATGATTCTTTATTTTATCCCATTCACCTTCAAGATAATGATCCCCCTGTTTTCTTACCCATTCACGTTCAGAAAGATAATAGACCTTTGGATTGGTTCCAAGTCTTTCAAGAAGCCTGAATACTTTAGGGTTTCTTGATTTTCCTACAACATGATGGTTTCTTGGATCTGGATGGGGATCGGGTTTAACAATCTGATGTACTTGATGAGCAGGATTGTTCAAATCGCCAAATACTATAGCTCCGGAAGGGCAAGCTGTCGTACAGGCAGTCTGATAATCTTCTTCTTTGATTTCATCTTTGTTGCCATTATAATAAGCTTTATCTCTTGCAGCCTGGTATCTGTGGTAACAGAAACTGCATTTTTCCACAATACCTCTCATTCTTGGAGAGACATCAGGGCTTAAATATTGTTCCATACCTTCAGGCCATTTTGGATCCCACCAGTTGAAATATCTTGCATGGTAGGGACATGCTCCCATGCAGTATCTACAACCAAAACAGCGAGTGTAAATCTGACTTACAATTCCTGTATCATAGCCATAATCTGTTGCAGTAGCAGGGCAAACAGAAACACAAGGAGAGTGACCGTGGTCCCCCTCTCCTCCACAATGCTGACAAGGCCTTGGCAGATAGACAACTTCTGTATCAGGAAAAGGTTTACCATTGGTTAATTTATAAACACGCATCCAGGTAATACTATCCTTTTTATTGGATTCATCCTCTTTAAAAGGAACATTATTTTCCGACATGCATGAAACCATGCAGGAGCCGCACCCGGTACATTTGTCCAGATCAATAACCATTCCGAACTTATATGCATTATTATGATTTTCCATTCAAACCCTCTTTAACAATTAATCCATATCTTTAACAAGTTTGTTACCAGAATTATAAGTTCTGGTTTTCAAATTCTAAATTTTTAAGCCTTGGAAATAGCTGCTTTAATTCCAAAGGCAGCATCAAGTCCGGAACCTGATTCAATTACAGGCCCTATCAAATCATTCACATTGACGCCCTTATTTGATACATATTTATTTTCAAAAGTATGACCAAAACCTGCAACAACTCCTATCACACCCGGTATAATACCCTCATTGACATGCACTTTAACTCTTGTTTTTCCCAGAGGTGTAGTCAAAAGAGCAACGCCATTATCTTTTAAACCTTTTGCAGTTAAAGGGTTTATTTCAACTACAATATCTTTGCCTTTCAGCACATTGTCAGAAACTGTCTTAACCGCAAATGGTGAGGAGGAAACACCGGCACTCATAATTCGCATATTATCTATTGGAATTAAAGTATATTCATAACTGCCCTGGGCTTTAACACTTGCACGATTCTGGCTGAGAAATGAGATATCCACAGCTGGTCTGCCAGCAGGTGTTCCTTGTGACAAAACTGCAAATCCTTTATTTGACAGAGATTTCCAGATGCGTGATGTCACACTCTCAAGGCATTGATCATAACTTTTCCATGGAAAATTTTTCGCACTGTTTCCTCCAAGTGCTTTTGCAATTAAAATCAGGGAGTCTCCAGGATTTTTTGTATTAAACAGTGGTTTGACAACTGGTTTTGTTAAACCCACAACATCTTTTGCAAATCCAGCCCCGGATGGTACATCTTCAAATCGCTCCAGAAAAGTATGACTTGGAAGAATAATATCAGCCTGCATGGCTGTTTCATCAAGAAACGAAGAAAAACTAACTTTAAAAGGAATTTTGTTTAATGCCTGTTTAACTTTTTTTGTATCATGAAGAGAGAAACAAGGGTTTGCATTGTAAGTAAAAAGAACCTCGATAACCGATTGTGAAGATTGATTTATCTTTTCAAAAACCTGATTAACATACTTTCCTGCTCTCTGTTTACCAAATCCTGTTCTTGCAGCCATATCCATAGATTCATCGGGGAATTTAAGATATTGAGTTGCAGGTTTTACAAAAACACCGCCTTTTTTATTAATATTGCCAACAAGGCAATTGAGTGTATGAACTGCTGCAAGTTCTTTCAAACTCTGGGCACCGTCACCCCTACCTTTACCAAAAACTGCAACAGGTCTTTTTGCTTTGGCAAACAATGTTGCTATTTTCTCAATATCAGTTGCCTTTACCCCTGTAATTTCAGCAATTTTTGAAGCTGAATAATCCTTTTGAAGCATGGCAGCAAATTTATTAAAGCCACCGGAAAAATTCTTTCTGGCATTGCTGTCAAAAAGGTTGTTCTTTAAAATAACAGCACACATACCCAATGCGAGGTCTGCATTTGTACCAGGTTTTACAGGAATCCATTTGTCTGCATTGGCAGCAGTATTGGATAAACGAGACTCAATTTGATAAAGTTTAGCATGCCTCTCTTTTTTTGAAGCATTTGCTTTAAAACAGCTGACAGGAGAACCCCAGCCTTCTATGATACCGGCTCCAAAGCTTAGAACAAAATTTGAATTTTCCAAATCAAAAGCAATTGTATTACCTTTACCATGCAATGTTGATGCAGTCAGCTCAAGGTATGATTCAAGCCCTGGCATGGTATAAAATTCAGGTGAACCAAATGTTTTCAAAAGCCTTTTGAACAAACCTGATACAGAGCCTTGCTCTTTATCTGTAATACATGCCAATTTTTCCGGTGTTCCAT
Organism: Desulfobacterales bacterium HSG17; assembly: GCA_030377945.1. Next base: position 4,245 of record JAUCGD010000242.1, read on the forward strand.
TTTGTCTAATACTTTTGAGCTTTTGGGCAACTATCTCAATGGCATCATCCCATGAAATTTTTTCAAATGTATCACCATTTTTTTTCAAAGGTGTTTTAACCCTTGCTGGGTCATATAAATACTGAAGGCCTGCTATTCCATGGAGACAAACACCACCGTCATTTACAGGATAACCGCTGAGACCTTCTATTTTAACCGGTCTGTTATCAATTTTTCTTACGCTTATGCCGCAACTTCCTGGGCAAAGGCTGCAAACCGATTTGTCATAATTTACTTTCCCGTCAACAGGAACAGGAGTCCATGGCCAGTTCTGTGTCCAGATGGAAGAATCATCTGTAAGTTTTAAACCCACAGGTGAAACTGCAACACCGGCAGCTGCGCCAAGTCCCAATCCCAAGAAGCTTCTTCTGTCAACTTTCATAAATAATTCCTCAATAAAGTTTCATGTTCTGGTTTTACTTGTGACACTGGAAACAATAGCCCTGATGACCTGTCTCTTCTTTGTGACACGCTGCGCAATCATCCATTTTCATACGATCCCATGAATTCTTTTTTATTCCAAAGATATTTTTACCCCAAATATCACGGCTGTAACCTGTAATTCTGTTTTCTTCATAAGGGCGTGAAATTTTTGTCTCTTCGATAGGACCATGGCACTCTTTACAGGTCATGCCTGTAGTAGCATCCGTGTGTGCAGCATGGGAGAAAAAGACACAATCTGGTTGTTTTGCATAAACATGCCAGGGAATTTCTTTATCTTTTGCCAGATACTCTTCCACAAACACAATTTCATCATCTGTAACACCAAGAGGTTCATCAACATGACAATCCCGACAGGATTCCAATTTAGGTATTCCAGAAAAACTGCCATCTTCTCTTATATAATGACATTT
>JAUCGD010000243.1 GCA_030377945.1 Desulfobacterales bacterium HSG17
AGTAAAATATCTCAAAGATTATCGTCCTCCTGCATATTGGGTAGAGAATACAGACCTGAATTTTGATTTACAGGAAACCGATACCCTGGTTCGTTCTGTATTAAATATCCGCCGGAATACAGATGTATCGGATAATACCGATCCACTGATCCTGGACGGAAAAAGCCTTGAACCGGTTTCTGTGAAAATAGATGGTAAAACTCTTGATTCGGATAAATATCAAGTCAATTCGGAAAATCTTACAATCTATGAAGTTCCTGAATCATTTTTACTTGAGATTACAACAAAGATCCAGCCCCAGGACAATACATCCCTTGAAGGATTATATAAAGCCGGAGGTATTTTCTGCACCCAGTGTGAAGCTGAAGGGTTTCGCAAGATAAGCTATTTTCCTGACCGGCCGGATGTTATGTCAAAATATACCTGCACCATTATAGCTGATAAGGAAAAATACCCAATTCTTTTATCCAATGGAAATATTGTTGATTCAGGTGAAGCATCTCAGAATCGGCACTGGGTGAGATGGGAAGATCCCTTTAAAAAACCTTCCTACCTTTTTGCACTTGTTGCAGGAGATCTGGTCTGTGTTGAAGATTCATACAAAACAAAATCAGGTCGAAATGTTGCATTACGTATTTTTGTGGAGCACATGAATGCTGATAAATGCGATCATGCCATGCAGTCTTTGAAAAAAGCCATGAAATGGGATGAGGATGTATTCGGACTGGAATATGATCTGGATATTTACATGATTGTTGCTGTAAATGATTTTAATATGGGAGCAATGGAAAACAAGGGCCTGAATGTATTTAATTCAAAATATGTGCTGGCAAAACCTGAAACTGCAACAGATGTTGATTTCTGGAATATTGAAAGGGTAATTGCCCACGAATATTTTCATAATTGGACTGGAAACAGGGTGACATTGAAAAACTGGTTCCAACTCAGTCTTAAAGAAGGTTTAACAGTTTTTCGAGACCAGGAATTTTCAGCAGACATGACATCCAGGCCGGTTAAGCGTATTTCAGATGTGCGTTCACTGCGTTCATATCAATTTCCCGAAGATGCAGGGCCTATGGCTCATCCGGTCAGACCTGAATCATATATTGAAATGGATAATTTTTATACCATGACGGTTTATGAAAAAGGGGCAGAAATAATTAGGATGATTCACCGGCTACTGGGTGTACAGGGTTTTCGTAAAGGAATGGATCTTTATTTTGAGCGCCATGACAGTCAGGCTGTTACTACCGAAGATTTTGTCAAAGCTATGGAAGATGCCAATCAGGCAGATTTGAGTCAGTTCAGGCTCTGGTATTCCCAGGCAGGTACACCTGAAATATCTGTAAAAAGGGTATATAATAGCAAAAATAAAAGTTATTCCATGACCTTTACCCAGAAATGTCCTCCCAGTCTGGATATGGCAGAAAAAAAAGCCATGCACATTCCTGTTGCAATGGGTTTATTAGATCAGGCAGGAAATGATATTCCTCTCCAGCTTATGGATAAAAACAGCCCTGAAGGTACAACAATTTTGCTCAGTCTTCATAAGAAAAAACAAACCTTTGAATTTATCAATGTTCCCGAACTTCCGGTTCCTTCTATATTAAGGGGATTTTCAGCACCTGTAAAACTTAGAGCTGAATACACAAGCCAGGAGCAGGCATTTCTTCTTGCCAATGATTCTGATGAGTTTAACCGCTGGGAGGCGTTGTATGTCTAAAACTTTATACTGGTTACAATGCGGCGGATGCGGTGGTGATACCATGTCTTTACTGAGCCTGGAATCACCTGATATTCTTGAACTTTTTGAAGCTCTTGAAATTGAAGTACTCTGGCACCCTTCTCTTTCGGAGATCAGTCATGCTGAACATGAAAAATTACTGGAAAAAATAATATCAGGAAAAAAAACCCTGGATATTCTGTGCATTGAAGGTGCTGTTATACGCGGGCCTGGAGGAACAGGCATGTTTGATATATTCCAGGGCAGGCCCCGCCAGGATATTGTCATAGAACTGGCTGAAAAAGCAGGCTTTGTTTTAGGCGCAGGAACCTGTGCCAGTTTTGGGGGAATAACAGGAGCCGGGGATGTGGATGGTACCGGCCTTCAATACAAAAATAAAGAAAAAGGAGGTCTTTTAGGGAAATCTTTTGTTTCTGCCAAGGGCCTGCCTGTTATCAATCTTCCGGGATGCCCCTGCCATTGTGAAGTGCTGGCAGGGGTACTCACATCCATTGCTTCAAATATTCCTGTTAAACTTACAAATTTCAATGCTCCTCTTCCCTGGTTTGGAATGCTGGTTCATCAGGGGTGTATCAGAAATGAATACCATGAATACCGGGTTGAAGAAAATGATTTCGGAGAAAACGGCTGCCTTTTCTTTTATATGGGATGCAGAGGCCCCCTGACATACGGGCCATGCAACAAACTGCTATGGAACCGGAGAAACTCCAAGACCAACGCAGGAGTCCCGTGTGCAGGCTGCACTCACCCTGATTTTCCTTTTTCCCACCCCTTTTTTAAAACAGACAATATTGCCGGTATTCCCCTGGAACTGCCTGATGGAGTAGATCGTGCTCATTATCTGGCATATAAGGGAATGGCTGCTGCTGCTGCTCCTCACCGTCTTAAAAAGAGAGATACCCATGTATAAATTCATGAAAAAATTTTTGGGAAAAAGGCAGGCAGGACTAAATGACCAAATAAATAACGGATTGCTAAAAAACGGATTGAACAGCAAAGGAGTGCCCATGTCTGAAAAAACCATGATCCAGGTACCCTTAAACCGGGTTGAAGGAGATCTGGAAATACGTGCTGAAGTAAAAGACGGATATGTTGTCAATGCCTGGAGTTCAGGAACCATGTACCGTGGATTTGAATCTATCCTGCAAGGCAGGGGTGCTTTGGACGGACTGGTGATTACTCCGCGCATCTGCGGTATATGCAATACAAGTCATCTGGCTGCTGCTGCCGGGGCATTAAATATGATTGGCAATGTTTCGCATCCTCCTGATGCCTTGAAAATGATTAACCTTGTCCACATGACAGAGCAGATTCAAAGTGATATTCGTCATGGTTTTTTGATGTTTACCCCTGATTTTATTAATCCTGCATATAAAAATCTCCCTAATTTTGAAGAAGCTGTGTACCGGTATTCGCCGTTTAAAGGAAAAACAGTGGTACAGGTGATACGAGAAACAAAAAAAGTCCTTGAAATTGCTGCTATTATAGGAGGCCAGTGGCCCCATTCATCCTTTATTGTTCCAGGAGGTATTGTGTCCAATCCTGATAATACTGATATTCTTAAATGCAGGATGATCCTGGAACAATACAAAAAATGGTATGAGAAACAGATACTTGGATGTCCTGTTGAACGGTGGGCAGAGGTGCAGAGCATTGATGATTTAAAGATATGGCTTAAGGAAAAAGATGCACACAGGCAAAGCGATCTTGGTTTTTACATCCAATATGCGCAGGAAATCGGTCTGGACAGGATTGGAAAAGGCCATGAAAATTTTATCAGTTACGGTGCTTATGAGATTCCTGAAAACAGCCATGTAAAAGGAATGGAAAACAGCTCCCACCTTATATCTCCGGGTTTTTTTTCTAAGGGACAAATAAATCCTTTTAAGCAGGAACATATATCCGAACATGTGGCTGCCTCATGGTATGTGGACTATGACAGGGGAAAGCATCCTTTTGAAGGAGAGACCAGACCCTTTGCCAGCGGAAAGCAGGGCAATAAATATTCCTGGGCCAAAGCTCCGCGTTACCAGGATATTCCAGCAGAAACAGGGCCTCTTGCCGACATGATTATCTCAGGTCAAAAACTGTTTTGCGACTACTGCGACAAAAAAGGGACTGACGTTTTTATACGAGAACTGGCCAGATTAACAAGACCTGCTTTTATGATGCCTGTGATGGAAACATGGCTTTTGGAAGCATCTGTTTCAGGAACATCAGGCAGACAAAAATTTTATATTTCTCCAGGAGAGATTACAGAGGGCCAGGGATTTGGCCTGACCGGTGCTGCAAGGGGTTCTTTAGGCCATTGGGTCAGTATTAAAGACAGTGTAATTGAACATTACCAGATTATAACGCCAACAGCATGGAATCTCTCGCCAAGGGATTCTGACCAGGTAAGGGGTCCGGCTGAAGAGGCTCTTTTGGGAACAGAGGTGACAGATACTTCAAATCCTGTAAAACTGGGCCATGTTATCAGATCTTTTGATGCCTGTCTGGTGTGTACTGTTCATGCTATAAATATTTGATTACAGCCTGTTATCTGGAAAGGAAGAAGGGGAATGAAATCACTAAACAATCGCTTTACCTGCCCTCATACACTGGCCCTGGAACAGGAAAATGCCAGGCTTTATGAAGAGGTTCTAACAGCCAGAAGAGCTTCTGAAATAACAGCTAAAATGGTGTCTGAACAATTTGCCAGGATGGAAAAAGTTCTTCGCCAGCTAGAAGATAAATTTTCAGAAGAACAGGAACTTAGAAAAAAAGTTTTAGAAAAAAACAGGTATATGGCTGCCCTTAATGAAACCAATATGGATCTTATCAGCAAGCTTGATTTAACCGAACTGCTCACAGCCATAATGAAACGTGCGGGAGAACTGCTTAATTCTCATCATGGATGTATTTATTTATTTAATCCTGTTACAGAATTTCTTGAACGCAAAATTAAACAGGGATTATTCTGTGAACTGGCAAAAATGGAGATTAAACCTGGTTACGGTTTGAGTGGAAAAGTTTTTCAGACAGGTAAAAATATTGTTATTGATGACTACAATGCCTGGACAGGGCGTGCGCCTGTGTCAAAAGACCTGATTCGCACAATAATGGGAACTCCCCTGCAATCGGATTCACAGGTGACAGGTGTTATAAGCCTTGCTTACGGTTTTAACTCAAAACAATTATTCGGGCCTGAAGAATCTGAATTATTAAGCCGCTTTGCACAGCTTGCATCAATGGCCATAGAAAATGCACGGCTTTATTCAAACGCCCAAAAAGCACAGGAAGCAGCAGAAACGGCAAATCGTGCCAAAAGCACATTTCTAGCCAATATGAGCCATGAACTCCGCACACCTCTTAATGCCATTATCGGTTATAGAGCCTACGCATAAA
>JAUCGD010000244.1 GCA_030377945.1 Desulfobacterales bacterium HSG17
AGAAAAAATTGTCAGGGGAAGAAATAGTTGAATGGGCAAAAAGATTTGCTGAGCTTAAGCCATGTTTATGCAATCGTTGTTTTCAAAATGACTCAAAACTTCTTCATCCCGAAACACTGATCAATTTTAAGCAATGCTTAAATGAATTACTGAAAGGAGAATATGAATTATACGTCCTTTCTCTGCTTCAGCAGGCTGTTCAAAAGAATCAGAATGTCAATTACCGCAGTTCACAGAAGACTTCGCAACGTACAAGAAAAAAAGTATCTTATCAAATTGCACCTTTTGGAAAGGTTTGCCGTTCTGTATTCAAGGAATTACTCGGAATAGGAGATAAAAAATTACGCAATTTGTTCAAACATCTTGATGAACTCGTGAGTCATAAGTTTTCAAAATAGATATTTCCCTTTTTGAAAAATATGATAACATAACCTCCAAAGAATTCAATTGAAAGGAGGTTATGATGTTTAAATATTTATGCGATGCTTTAAAATTTTTTCGAAGCATTTTTTCCAGATACTCATCATGGATATTATTTTGCATGGTGGTATTGGGATTCATAGGAACAAATGAGATGGTAGGAGTCACCTCTTTCTGCCGGTATTGGGGTGTAGGTGAAACTCTTTACAATGCTTTTCTGAATTTTTTTAGAGCATCTTCCTGGTCGATTCCGGCTCTTATTGCTCATTGGGAAACATATGTATTGCTTCAGGATGCAGCATTATTTGTCGGAAAAAGAGTTGTGCTGCTTGGAGATCATACATATGTTCCGAAGGACGGTCGGCGAATGCCTGGTGTAGTAACACTGCGCCAGCAATCTGAAACCCAAAGCAAACCCTCTTACTTCAGAGGACATTGCTGGGCTGTTACCGGGCTGGTAATTGGTTCAATGGCCGCTCCTTACTGTCTCCCCCTGGCCTTGTGCATCCAGTTGGGAATGATTCATATTGGTAAGGTTCAAGAGAGCAAGGGGAATAAAAAAACTGCAACCATGGGAACAACGGTTGTGACGATGGCACTTGAGTTTGCCGTCAGAAACCATATGCTTAGTATCCTGGTACTTGACGCATTTTTTCCTTCAGGAGTGATTTTTAACCTGGCTGCATCTGTATGGTGTATTGAGACGCAGCAGCCTTTGTTGACCTTGATTGTCAGAGCCAAAAAGAATTGTGTGGGCTATCACGAAGCGAAAAAAGAAGACTACAAAGGAAGTGGTCGTTACCCCAAATATGGCGAGAAAGTCATTCTCATGGAACACTTTGATCATCTTTACCTGTTTTCAAAAGTCACCTGTCAGATTTATGGCAGGCAGGAAACTGTTGATATGGCAGTATTGGATCTGCTGTGGAAACCGACAGGAGAACTGATTCGTTTTGTCCTGGCTAAAACAAGTCTGGGACCTATTGTTTTAATGTGCAGTGACTTAAACCAGGACCCTGTTGCAGCTCTTGAACTATACTGCATAAGAATTCGCATTGAGATCATGATTGATATGCTCAAAAATATGATAGGGGCCTTTTCTTATCGTTTCTGGTCAAAAATGATGCCTAAGCATTCAAGAAAACCCAAGACAAATAAACTGCTGAAAACTGTTCCTGAATGTTGCCTTGATAATGTTAAACGCTGCTGGGAAGCTTATGAACGTTTTGTTATGCTGGGAGCTATTTCTCTGGGGATTCTCTCTCTCATAGCTATCAGATATAAAGATAAAATATGGGAGCAGTTCGATGGATATTTGAGGACACGCTCAAGAGAATATCCGTCTGAGAGAACAGTCAGATATGTGATCGCTCGTCTCATACTCAAGAATTTCCTCATTTCCGCACCGGTTGGGATAATGCGGGAAATTTGGAACAGATGTTTTGAAGTGAAAAAGTTCAAAACAAATCCAATTCGAGCATCTGAATCTAAAAAATAGGCTGCATAAGGCTTTACAGCAGAGTCAATATTCAAACAATTATTATTAATGCACTATATTTGCGCTCTGATTTATGATAAAAACATATGACTCACGAGTTGATGAAGAAGATATTCCTATTCCCCGCAAACATAGAAATACAGGCATTTCTCCTCAAAACAAACTTTCATCGGAGAAAGTTGAAGAAATTGAAACCTGGATCATGGACTTTGCCAAACGAATCGGTGAACCGAGTCGTCGCAATACAAAAGACACAATATTGCTACCTGCCTGTTATACAATTACAATGCTGTATGAATTGTGTTCTGAAAATATCAATGATCAGTCAGATTTTGTTTTTTCAAGATCTACTTTTTATTCAATTTTAACCGGGGATGCCTGTAAGTATATTCGGGTAAGTTCCCCCAAAACAGATGTTTGCGAGACATGCGATTTATTGCGAACAGAACTGAATTCAATCGCACATGCAGGACCATACCGGGAAGGGCACGAAATCTCAATGCCTTCAACTTCTCTTTCCAATCACCTTTTTTTGGCCCGCACTGCACGCGACGAATACAAAAATGATCAAAAACGTTCCCAATGCGGAGATATAAGCCATTTTTCATTTGATTATTCACAAAATCTGGTTTTACCTCACAAATCGAATCAACCGGGCCCATTTTATTTTTATTCTTTGCGAAACTGTTATCTTTTCGGAATTACAGATGAATCATGCAACTGTCAAATGAACTACCTGGTTGATGAAGCCGAATGTGGCAAAGGTTCAAATGAGGTTGTTAGTATGGTCCAGTATTTTCTTTCATCATTACCAGGAATAAAGAAAAAACACATGATTTTCAATGCCGATAATTGCATCGGACAAAACAAAAACAATACAATCATGAAATATTTTGCCTGGCTTTGTTCAATAGGCGATTCACAAGTTATTGAAGTAAAATTTATGATAAAAGGCCATACTTTTTTTTCGCCTGACTCCAATTTCAGCCTCATTAAAAGAAAATACAGGCGTAGTGATGCTTTCAGTCTTGAGCATCTTGCAGATATTATCAGAGACTCATCAAAAACTAACGATGCAGAGATTCTTGATGGCAAGTGTGTTTTTGAATACAAAAAAACTCTCGGAAAACTTTTTAAAGATATACCCAACATAACCAGGTACCACCATTTTTATTTCGATGCGTCTCGCCCCGGAATTGTCGAATTAAAGGAAAATTTTAACAGTGCATGGACGGAAAAGAATATATTGAAGGTTAAAACTTCAGATCATAAAGCATGTGCAAAGAAATTAAAATTTCCAGACTGTATTCCTCCCGGCCTGACACCTATAAAACAAATTGATCTTTATGAGAAAGTAAGAAAATATGTACCTGAGAAATACAAGAATATTTTGTGTCCGAAGCCTTCGAGTGATGTTATTGTATTAGGTAAGAAACAGAAAAAGGAGAAAACAAAACAGAAAAAAATATCTTAAAAGCATAATTAAATCAAAATAAAGTACTATTGTTTTTGTTATAATTATATATTGTATTTTTTCAATCACTGAGTTCATTTTTTATTGGTAAAAAATGATGCTTATGTACCTTTTCGCTTAAACGGAACCATATGTATTCAGAAAAAAAGTATTACAATAGATTTACCTGGAGTAAATTCGGTAGTGAGCACGGAATACTTCAATATTGGCAAGGTTTTCTCTGCTTGAACTTTTCACCTGTAAAGCTTTGCCCCTGTGGACAGAGATTATCATGTAAATCCTGTCTTTAAGGGGCATGGCACGGTATTGTGGGAAATAATTCGCATAAAAATATGAGAAAGAAAAGAATTAAATTTTTTATATTGAGTTTCAATATTATTGTTTTTTTACATATCCCCATTTCACAAGGCTGTCATATGCATGTTTGGCATAATCTCCTTGATTCACAGCCTGGAGATATTTATTATAATAATTAGCAGCATCTTTTTTGCTCTGCATCCCTTCCTTGGAATATCCTTTAAAAAATGTCAGGCTGGGATTGCCTGGCAATGCTTTATCACATGCATCAAATTCATTAAAAGCTGCATTGTATTTTTTATTTTTTAATTTTGCAAATCCGCTCATATGGTATGCTTGAGGTTCCCTTGGGTAAGCTCTTTTTGCCTTTACTGCATAAGATTCTGCCTGGCTGTATTTTTTTTGAGCTATCTGGCATTTGCTCATCATTAACAGTCCCACATAGTCTCTTGGAGCTTTTTTAAGAGCTTTTTGAAAATAAGTCTGGGCATCGGAAAGCTTGTTTTGAGCCATTGCACTTTCCCCTTTTTGAATATTTTCAATAGGTTCTTTTATCTTTCTAAGGCTTGCAATGCTGTCCATATACTTTTCCCGGTTTACAGGAAAATTTTGTGTGGCTTGATATTTTGTTCTGGAATTTTCCACAGCTGTGTTGTAGCGCTCATCGCTCATGGGATGTGTTGAAAATAAAACTTCTGCATATCCGGGTTTACTTTTTGAAAGACTTTTGAGCATACTCATCAACCCGACATGCCCCTTTGTGCTGTAACCTGCCTGAACCATGTACTGATTTCCCAGGTCATCTGCCTGACGCTCGTTATTCCGGCTGTATTTGGCTAAGAGCAGACCTGCTCCCATCATTCCAAGCTGGCCTGCAAGATCTGAATATTTTGCATATTTGGCACTTACAACAAGCTGAATTCCGGCCAGCAATCCTGAAGTCAACTGACTTTTTGACATCTGGGATGCTGTGTGACGTGCATTAACATGACCAAGTTCATGTCCCATAAGTGCTGACAGTTCTGCTTCATTGTTAAGTTTAAGCAAAATACCCCGTGTTGCGGCAATAGTTCCGCCCGGAAAAGCATAAGCATTAACATAGGTAGCATTAACAACCTGAAATGAATAAGGCATCTGCTTGCGATGGGTCAGGGGAACCAGTTTTTTTCCAACCTGTGAGACATAATTATTCAATCTCCCATCCTGAGATACGCCATAATCCGATGAAAACTGATGGGGTGCATATTGTTGATCTACCTGGACTTCCTGCTGCTCAGACATAAGCATTAGTTGATTTTCACCGGTAACAGGGTTGACAGCACATCCCAAAGCAAAACCTGCTGCTGACATGGATGTAAGCCATAAAAAATCCCGGCGTGTCAGTTGACTTTTTGACAAGTTTTTTTGTTCTGTTTTTTGTTCTGTTTTTTGTT
>JAUCGD010000245.1 GCA_030377945.1 Desulfobacterales bacterium HSG17
AAGGAGGTAATAATAATGAACGTTTTAACAAATGCACAGGCAAACATGGAAGTGTCTGGTGTAAATCCGGCTGCTGTTGTAGAAAAATCAGCAAGCATACAAAAGTTGGAAGCAAACCGCCTGGATCTTTCCAAAGAGCTGCCCCCTTCAAAAATTTCAAAAGAAGATGTTGAACAAATGGTTGAAGTGCTTAAAGATCTGACAGATACGCTTCAAACAAAACTGAATTTCAGTGTAGATGAAGGGACTAACAATATCGTTGTTAAGGTTATTGATAAAGATACAGATAAAGTTATCAGGCAGATTCCACCGGAAGAATTATTGAAATTGCAGGAAAAAATGCAGGATTTGACAGGTTTTCTGTTAGACAATATTGGTTGATTTTTATTGTAAAAGCTGGTGCTGATGGGAATATGAACTGTTCTGCAAAATAAATTGCAGACCTTCTTTTCTTTTGTTGTTTATAACAAGAGGCGCCATAAAATTGGCTGTCATCTTTTCTGGATTCCCCTTTGGTATGGTTACAATGACAAAACATGAGATTTCATCGTTCTGAAGATCCCACGATACAATTTTTTCAAGCTCGTTTTGCTCAATCGAATATTCAGGAAGGATTTTAACAGGATCTAAAACCACAAAGGACAAATCAGGATCATCCACACACTGAAATAAAAGAAAAGGGACAGTCTCCTCTTTTTGAAGAACAACATAGCGTTTTTTATCTTTAAATCCAGGTATGCCGAGCGGCATATTGATTATTTTCTGCTCATCTATTTCAATTTTCCCGAATTGTCTTGTATTAATTTTCATTACTTCTTTTCTATCTCCTTGGTTCCAAACAATTTTGCAGCCTTTGTAATATCTAATTTATCACCTTTTGATGAAAGAATATTCTCTCTTTGAATAGATTCAAAAACTTCCTGCCTGAGTACTGTAATTTCTCTTGGAGCATCAATGCCAATTCTGATACTATTCTTACCTGTTTCGACAATTTTGACAATAATATCATCACCAATAACAATGCTTTCACCAATCTTTCTTGTTAAAATAAGCATAGGTCTATAAATAATCCACCAGGCTCAAGTTGATAACTTTTGATGTTGAATTCAAAGATGCTTCATAAGCTGTCTGAATAGCTTTTAAATCCATTATAGATTCAACAACATCAGCATCTTCTATCATTGATTTTCTTTCAGTAATGGTCAGCTTTGTTTCTGCACTCACCTGTTTTCTTATCTCCAGCCTGTTGTATTTTATCCCAATATCTGAAAGAGTTGATGTTATGCTGTTATAATGTGTATCAAGTCTTGTCATTGTCCTGCTGATACCATCGACATCGTCCTTTGCAAGGTATTTCTTTAGTTCAAATAGTGTTTCAAAAAGTCCCCACGTGACTTCGTCACCTTTTGCTGGGTTTGCATTTACATCTGTCTGGTTAAAACCCAGCACCTGGGCAGCATTGTCTGAAGCATTACTTCCACTCCCCCATAAAAGCTGCAAATCTTCGAGTTTCCGACCTGTTTCTCCATCTTCTTTAATTGTGAACTTGTTACTTATATAGCTGTAAGAGACATCATAGTCAACCCTGTTGCCTTTTTCTTCAGATACATCTTCCATTGCATCTTCGATTACCCTTGCAAGGGTATCAGGGTTTGAATATGTCCCGGCAGGTATTCTGGCAGTTAATTCACTGGTGTTTTCTTTGCTGCCTCCGGGCAGAATTTCTTTAAAATTGATATAATCGTTGGTTCCGGCTGTAATGGTGAAAAGCGTAACAATATTGTCACTTGTATATGTTGAAGCACCAAGATCATCTACTGCATCAAAGCCAAGCTCTGAAGCTGCATTAATAACACTATTTGCACCATTGGCCCAGGGAAGGCTGAAATTAGTCAGGGTGGAATTTTTATCTTCAATTGTAAATTTACCACTAGAACTGCTGTAGGCAACCTCATAATCAATATTGTTAGCTGAAGAGCTTTCCATGGCAGCTTCAATGGCAGTGGCAAGCATATCCATGTCATAATAATTCCCTTTTGGAATTGCAGCAGCCAACGGAGAGGAGAGACCCGCCACAGGATGAAGTTCCTGAAAATCAATAACGTTATTGGTAAAATCAAATGTTTTTAACGTTACTTCCGAATTGCTGACAGCGGGTTTATAGGATATATCTCCTGAAAATCCAAGATCCGGACCAATACTGTGATCATTGGATGCTGATACAATATCAAACTCAATGTATCCACTGGGGCTAGCAGGTGAGTCAAGGGATATATTAACATCTGAGAGTCCATCACCGGAAAGATCCAGTTCAAAATAACTTTCACTGCCTGATATCTCAAGGGGAAGTCCATATCCCGGATCATTTAAAATTTTCCATTTGTCAATTCCATCCCAGGTAAACCGCAATGGGGCAGCACCTGAAGGTTCAGGAGTATCGTATACAAGAGCCTTATCATTTACAATATTGACATTAACTCCTTCTTTAATAATTCCCTGGGTGTTCAGACCAGCAATCCTTGGAGTTTCTCCTGATTCCCATAAAAGATCAAAACCCATATATCCATCATATCTGCCATCATTGACAATGGAAAATTTTTTATCGTCACTATCATAGGACACATCATAGTTTATTTCATAACCAAACTCTTTTGATGCCTTATTCATTGCATTCCTGACAACAATAGAAAGTTTTTCAGAGGTATAAATCCCATCGGGGATGGTACCTTCAAGGACTAATTTGGAGTTTTCTCCCACTCCAGGATCTTCCCTGAAAAAAATTTTATTATTTGTTCCATCAACCTTGATCTCAGTTTCTGTGAGGACTTTATTACCATCACGGCCGACCTCAAGCTGACTGACTGTCCCGGTTTTAATTGCAAAACCAGTATCAGTACCATGATATACAACCTTGCCAGGGTTTGTTTCATTATCATAGCTGAAAGATTTAATATTTGTTTTTATTCCAGAAAAAATATAACTTCCATTAACCTGGGTATTTCCCAGGGACAGAATCTGGTCGATAATCCCTTCAACTTGCTCCACAGCATCTGTTCTCTCGTTTGCACTCATTGGAGCATTCACCATCTGGGTGCTTAAAAGTTTTGCATTAATAATCTGATCAGAGACGGATCTCAAGGCAGATTCAGAACCATTAAGCCAGGTTCTTCCCATTTCAATATTTCTGTCAAGCTGGGATAAATTATCTATGGACAGTCTTAAATCAAGTACTTGTGACAATCCTATGGGATCATCGGAAATATTGTTGATCCGTTTTTGTGTACTGATAACTTCATTGGCATCTCTTAAATTATTGGTAAGTGAATTAAGCTGATATCTTGAGGTGCCATACAATGAAATATTTGGGACCCTCATATTAAGTCCTCCTTTTTTATCTTACTGAAATAAGTGTAGTCAGCATTTCATCACAAACGGTTAAAAGCTTTGATGCTGCTGAAAATGCATGCTGATATTTCATCAGTTTAATCATCTCTTCATCAAGGGATACAGCTGACACAGCATCCCTTTGTTCTGTCATCTGATTTACCATGATGTCTGCAAATTCCCTTGATGTTTTTATACTTCTTGCTTTTACTCCCAGGGTGCCAACCATTGTATTATAATAGTCATCAAGACTGGACAATATAATACTGGACTGGGCTTCAAATCCTCTGTTAAATTCCCAGTGTTTCATGGTTATAGTCTTATGCTGCACATCTGCCAGGGCAAGTGCATTTTCATTATTTCCCTGGGTTATATGTCCTGTTTCACTATCAATTTTACCTGCAGCAATATATTTTGTATCACTCAAATTTTCATTGATTTCAATTGTATTTGAATCAGAACCTTTAAAAAAAGTATTGATACCGGCAGCAGCCATAATACCTGAATCACTTGAATTGTCATCTCCAAAAGCATATCTTACATCATGGGCATCATGTTTGAGCATATCAAAGCGAAGATAGCCGTCTCCAGTAACCTTTTTGCTAAAGTCAACCGAGATATCCCCAAGCCCATCTCCATTCATGTCAATCTTAAATCCATCATCATCACCGCCGGCAGGCAATATCTGGGCAACACCACCTGTTGTATCATTCAATATCCCCCAATTACCGGATGATCTGACAAGCTGAAAATCAAGGGCTTTTAAATTAAGTGCTTCCCAGTCTAAAATTTCAATGGAAGTGTTTTCAGAACTAAATCCGTTACTGCCTGAATATTCAATATTTTCCATATTAAAATAGTTATCTGATGCCTGAATTTGCAGCTGATTTGCCAGGGTAATAGAAGCATTCATTCCTCCAGCCTGTTTATTAAACTGATTTTTAAATGAATCAAGTGTCCAGTGCCAGTCAGACATTAATTCACCACTGCCCTGTCCTGTTGAATTATAAGAGACAGGAATACCTGATTCATCTGTAGTAATAGTGAAAACATCACCATCAAAAAGGGTGCCATCGTAAAAATTTAGTATCATCCCGTCCACTTCAATTTCAATTGCAGCAGAAGGTGTTCTGGGGGGATTGTGTCCTTCAATCTCAAAACTTCCTGAAGATGCTGATGAATACCATTCGATTTTAAGGTTCTCTTCTCCATAGGCTGGAACATGACCTACCTGACCCGGTGAAACAACCTTAAAATGGTAAATATCATTTATACTTTTTGCCTGGCGGAATACGCGCAGATCAATTGGATTTGGAAGCCCCCCGGTATCTGTATTAATGGTCAAAGTATTCCCTGCTACAAGAGCTCCCTTGGAGATATCAAAGGAGATGGTTTGGGAGCCTCCTTCTGTAATCCATACTGTACCCACGTCTTCTATAGTTAAAAGACCTGAATTTCCAGTAGAATCACCATGCTTATCAAACCGCTCCCAGTGAATAACAGCTTCATCTGAATATAAAGATGAGGTTGAAAAATCCCGGTATGTATTGCCAGATTCGAGGAGATCATTTTCGGGATCACTTGCTCCTTCTCCCGTTCCCGTTGAAACAAAAAGTTTTGCAGCATTACCCGACCCACTACCATCATCGTCTGAAAAATTTATAATTTCTATTGGATTTTCAAAAGAAGCACTCTTAATTATGGAGACTGATTTACCATTACGGATAATTTTATA
>JAUCGD010000246.1 GCA_030377945.1 Desulfobacterales bacterium HSG17
AATATAATACCACTCAATTCCTTGATAGTAAAGAGTTTAGATGTATTTTATTGAGGTAATATGAAAGTATGTGAAAAGTAATAAAACGGATTCAAAATCCTCCGAGCTTTATGCTCTTGCGAGTTCAAGTCTCGCCTCCGGTACCAACAATATCAAGGCTTTTAGCGTTTTCGTTGAAAGCTTTTTTATTTACTGGAGATGCCTTGGTCAACGTTTTGGTCAACACTTTCCAAAAAATCAGCTAATTTCTTAATACCTTTTTTCATATCAACTTCGTCTATAGTATTATATCTATCAAACATTGCCCGAGTAACATGACCTGTTATTTCCATTATCACAGATTCAGCAACACCCGCTTTGCGCATATTGGTGTTAAAAGTATGCCTTAAATCATGAAAAATAAAGCCGTCTTTAACTTTTTGACCATAAACAATACCAGACTTTACACAAGCTTTACTTAATCCAGTCCTGATGTCTTTTATTGATTTACCACTGTATAGAAATACATGATTATTATGCAGTCCTCTTGGAATACTTTTAAAATACTCTAATAATTTTGTATTAATTGGAATAATCCGGGCTTCCTTGTCTTTTGTATCTGGTGCTTCAAGATAAATAAATCTTTTTTTGATATCAACTTTATCCCATGTTAAAGATAAAATTTCATCAAGTCTCATGCCTGTATAATAACCTGTTGCAATAATAGGTTTCAAATGAATAGGTAGACACTGCACTAATGATAAAAATTCTTCATGGGACAATATTCTTTTTCTGGCGTTGGCTCTGCTATTTTTTAACAATCTCTTTACCCTTGTGAATGGCTTTAAAGTATCTCCACTGACTTTATCATTTTCAAAAGCACGTTTTAACATAGTTCTTGCTGCTCCAATGTGTTTGTCAATATATGAATCTGCATATCCTTTGCTTTTAGTCTTGATTTGATATTCTTTAATATTTTCAGATGAAATTTCATTAATAAGAGTATTTCCAAAAACATCATTAAAGCTGTTCAGATTATTTTTAAGGTCTTTATAATATGCCAATGCCATAATTGAAGTCAGTCCAAGATACCAATCTGATAGCTCTTTGAATGTCATTTTCGTTGTGGCTATTTTTTTAAGAATATCTTTTTAGTACAGGAACGTCTGGTTCATCTACTGCCAAAACTGCCAAAAGGTCAGCTTTAGAATCATTCTTGAGTTTTTTTCTTGCTTCTTTTTCAGCAGCTTCTTTTTTTAGTTTTGCGACTAATTGTTCTTTCTCGAACAAATCTTCAAAATCCTGATATTGATCTTGTGCTTCTGCTGCCAATCTTTTTATTGGTGCAAGAGCTTGTTCAAGAGCAGGTGATTTTAACAACCCAGGTCTTCCCACTATCATTGTCCACTGGTTGGGAATAACCGTCCAGTCGGTTTTAGCTTGTGGTCTTATTCCAACTTTTCTGCCAATCAACGAACCCAGAATTGCAATAACACCAACTGCAACATAATCAGGAGGACATTGAACTCTTTCACAAATATCCTGAACCCATGGCTGTAATTTTTCAGGAAGTAAGGCAAAGTCAAAAGGTATGACCGGGAGAAGTTCATCAGGTAGAGGCTCCGGATCTCTTTTGGAATTAAAATCTTCACCAGTTCCAACCTCATACTTCCATGCCTGTTTTAATTTCTTTCTCGCCTGATCTTCAGGAAAAGGTGGGGTACACGCTGCTGCTGCATGTTGTATCAGCACCAAAGATTCTGATAAATGCATATTCCTTGCCCTGTAGCTACAGGCTAATTTAAAAATTTTTTGATCCCGTTCACCTTCCTGCACACCGTTTATAATCGAATCAACATCGTAACCTGGGCTGTCAGTTCGATGATCTTTTTGCATAAGAAGATCAACAATTCCCTGCGGTATGGGTTCAAGCTCAAACCGCCAATCATCCATGTCAGTTGGGTTGTCACCAATCCAGTTATACTGTTTACCTGTTTTGTGAATAGAAGGCGGTGCCACAACATAACCACCATCGGTTCTAACATCAGCATCAATCGGTTGACCGTTCCGATCTTTCACTCTGACACTATTTCGCAGTCCATTTTGATATTTAAGATAGACATGCGAGCCTTTGGCTGTTTCAACTATAAAGGTGGTCGCCAATGTTTCGCCTGCAGACACCTCAAGCTGATCTTTTGCCCCTGGACTAAAGGCATATCTTTATCAAATACGATATCCAATGCATTTACATCCCTCCATTTTTCACGCAGTTTCGGCCAGGTCATTAAATAATATTGACCTCGACCTTTCATGCTACTCTTTTTACCTCGCAAACTTTTAGGTAAATATGTTTGAGAAGTTCGCATCATGCCTATTGCCATACGCACAAATCGTCTGCCCATACCAAAATCTGCATGTTGTCCTTGTGTATCACGTCTCTTGTAATCCAACATCAAATCTTCTGGTCCGTGTAAACCCATGTGGGAGGCTGACTGAACAACATAGTCTTTCAGGATACGATTGCAACGCTTTCCAACTTTTTTAGTTTGGAGTTTTCCTTGGATTCCACCGGTTTGTTTAACTCTTGGAATGATACCGGAATATGAAACCAAATTACTTAAAGATTTCTGTTTATTGGGATCGCCAATTTCAGCACATACACCAGCTGCTAAAACAATTCCAATACCTCTGATGCTGGTTAAGAACGCTCCCTGGGTTTGGGCTAAACTTTCAGCAACCTCCTTCTTCAATTGTTCAGTGCTTTCTTGTAGGCAATTAAGAAGTTTAACTTGTTGTTTCAATGAAATTTGTAATGTAACAAGATGAGTTTTTTGTGGTTTGAGAACCTGGGCAGCATACTGTTGAAGTTTTTTAGCACAATTATCTGGTTGATGAATTGCACAGCGAGTGAGGAGTTTAGTCAATGTAGAACGTCTACGTCTTAGGATTTGATGTATACTGAATCGATCTTCCATCAGTAGTAAGGAGCATTGTGAAAATGGTATAACTCCGCTATTTTTTTCGTTTAAAAAACCAGGAAAAATTTGATCAACAATGGTATGAATTCTATTTTTTACTCCGGTTGTCATATTGACTATTTTCCGTCTTTGCCGTACAAGTGTCCGTAAATTCAAATAACCCCCTGATTGAGCCGGAGCGCAGTTACCTCTGCAACTGAGAATCATTTTACAAATCCCCATTAAATCTATACGATCAGTGCTTGCCTGCATATTTTCACGCTGTGTTTTTGCATCATGGGCGTTTACTCCTGCCACCAGCCAATTTTCCGAACGTAAAGTTGATACAAAATTGTCAGTATAAGACCCGCAGTCTTCACCTCCAAAAACAATATGTTGTGGGCTAATTCCATGATACTGGCAAGATTTTTTTACTTGATCAATCAAATAATTCTTACCTTCCGGTGAATTTTTTACCGAAAATGGTTTTCGAATAATTCTCCCATTTCCATCACAAAGCATGGCTAGATGATCTTTTTTCGCATAGTCAATTGGAATACACATCACTTTGGATCTGTCTTTTGCTCTCTCGAACAAAGATAGGATTTCTTGACTTTGATTTTGAAAAACATTACGTTTTTTCATAGTGAAGCTCCCTATAACATTTCAACTGCTTCATTGCAGATTGATCATTAACAATATCACTAAATATCACCATTTAGATGGTACATTTTGTTTATGGGGAGCTTCACCTTTTTAAAATATAAATAATTCAGTTTTCAGCTTAGATTATGTTGAAAAAGCAAAACTGTTTTCCCCAGAATAATTGAGCTATGAATGTGTGTGAGTGAGATTAAAAAACTCTCACAAATTCACAACATCAATCATTCTGGAAGGTACCAGTTGAATATGAAGTCTTAAATTCTATTCAGTGTACCAATTTATACATCATAGCATCAGCCTTTTTCCACGCTCGTATGTAAAAAGCTAGGCACAACTCCCTTTAAATAATAATTCTATGCAATGTCAGGCACAAAAAAACTTGAATATGGCAAATAAAATGGGGGTTTTGTAATATAAAACCTCAATCATGCCTTGAAGCCGTTTCTGAAACTGCCACCTTAGTGCCAAAGCCTTCACAGTTCTCCTGCAAACCATTATTCCACCTGAATCAGAAATTACCTCAGCAAGTTTGTTTTTCAGGTGGAGTTAAAAAAGAATTTAAAAGAAAATGGGGAGATGCGTTAAAGCAATTTTCCCGCCAGGCAAACAGCAACTAAGAAATTAAAAAGCAATTTCTAAGTTTCTGTAGAGCCTATCATGAAACCTGCAAAGCAACGCATCCTCCCCGCCTATGTCTTCGACGACAGCTACGCTGGTATAATTACGCTCTAATGAGCGTTTCTGCATGTCAAATAAAAGTATTACATAATATGTGTTATACGACATTCCAAGAGCTTCTAAGTCGCTGCTATGGCAGCGACAAGAACCTCTAAATGATGTCCTATAACAGATATTGATGTACTTGCCCTGCGGGAACTTTTTTTGACATATATTGCGGATGAAACCGCTTGTCAGATGTGTATGGAACAATTTGTCAGGGTCTGCCAGATAAAGCTTTTTGATAGCTCTCTGATAAATTGCCATACGGCCAGGATCACGCTGCTGCTCTCACGAGTCCTGAAAAAGCGACTCATGGGGTCAGACTGCGTATTATTGCGGGACGAAGCCCGTTTTTAATAAGGATTAAGCACCAGTTATAGATCCAGATTAACTGGATTTATAGAACTCTTTCAGAGGGAGTGGTTGAAAAGCTAATTTATATATACAAAAGGAGTTTTAAAATTTTATCAGGTTTCAAAAATTTAGCATTTGAAAATGTTTTAAAAGTGTTACAGTAGCAGCTTCGCAGCCTGGAACCCTGAAAAAGCATAAGATACTAGATATAGTAGCTCTCAAATCTCTTCAGGCCTGAGCCCTATTAATAATAGTGTTGACCTTTAAATACTGCATTTTGATACTTCCGGATTTGGAATAGTCCTCACCGAAAAACATCAAAGATACCAATACAAATTAAAACTATTTTTTTATAAAATTTGAAGTCATATTTATGCAAGAATCCTTGATTACAAGCCAATCAACT
>JAUCGD010000247.1 GCA_030377945.1 Desulfobacterales bacterium HSG17
GGGTGGGGATTTTTGCATATATATAAAGGAGATTTAAAATGGATATAAAAACATTTGGTGTTATCGGTGCAGGACAGATGGGAAACGGAATTGCTCAGGTTGCAGCCATGAGCGGACTTAATGTTATTATGAATGACATTAAAGACGAGTTTGTACAGCGTGGTATGGATAATATTACCAAACTGCTGACCCGCAGCGTGGACAAAGGCAAGATGAGCGCAGAAGATAAAGATGCTGTGCTGGCACGGATCAAACCCAGTGTTGGCCTAAAAGATATGGCAGATGCAGACTTTGTTGTTGAAGCTGCAGTTGAAAACGAAGACCTTAAATTTAAAATTTTTCAAGATCTTGACGAAATCTGCAAACCTGATGTTATCCTGTCAAGTAACACATCCTCCATTCCCATAGGCAGAATTGCCTCCCAGACCAAAAGACCTGACAAGGTTATCGGAATGCACTTTATGAACCCGGTTCCTGTAATGAAACTGGTAGAGGTTATCCGTGCCCTGGCAACATCTGACGAAACTTTTAAAACAACATGGGATCTGTCTGTCAAATTCGGAAAAACCCCGGCTGAAGCAAATGACTTCCCCGGATTTATTGCCAACAGAATTCTTTTGCCCATGATTAATGAAGCTGTTTACTGCCTGTATCACGGAGTTGGAGAACCTGAAGCCATTGATACAGTAATGAAACTCGGCATGAATCATCCTATGGGCCCTCTTGCCCTGGCTGATCTTATCGGCCTTGATACCTGTCTGGCAATCATGGAAACCCTGTATAACGGATTTAAGGATTCAAAATACCGTCCCTGTCCCCTGCTGAGAAAATATGTTGAAGCAGGCTGGCTTGGCAGAAAAACCGGACGCGGATTTTACGAATATAAGTAAATTTAGGAGATACTATGCCTACAAAAAAACTGACACCAATCGGAAAAAAAATAAAACAGGTTAGAACAGAGAAAAAACTGACCCTTGACAGAATAGCCAATGAAACAGGCCATTCCATTGATTATTTAAAATCAATAGAAGCCGGTAAAGAAATGCCTCCTGTGGGCGCACTCTTGCAGATTGCAAGGGCTTTGGAAATTGACTCCGGCTTTTTTTTAAAAGAGCAGGAAGCAACAATGAAAGAGCGGGTAAAAGAATACACCAAAAGAACAGATGAATATGCCTATAAAACACTGACTCCCGGAGCAGAAAACAAGCACCTGAAAGCCTTTCACATAACAATTGAGCCTATGGAAGACCACACAGGCGTCGGCTATCAGCATGAAGGAGAAGAATTTAACTATGTCCTGGCCGGAACCGTGCAGGTGATTGTCGGAGATCATGTTAACAACCTGAAAGCAGGCGAATCACTTCATTTTAACTCAAATATCAAACACCAGTTGAAAAACATAGGCAAAGAAGCAGCCGAACTTCTGGTAGTAATCTACACACCGTAACAGTTAACAATGAACAGTTAACAATGAACATTTGATAATTGATAATTGTTAATTGAAAAGGATTGATTTATGGCATTTTTTAAACTGACAGATGAACAATTAATGATTCAGAGTATGGTTCGGGAGTTTTCGCGCAAGGTTGTTGCCGGCACTGCTGCTGAACGTGATAAAACAAAAGAATTTCCAATAGAAAACCTCAGACAGATGGGTGACCTGGGTCTCATGGGAATGATGATTCCTGTGGAATATGGAGGAGAAGGGGCTGATACCATAAGCTATGTTCTTGCACTTTCGGAAATAGCATATTCCTGTGCTGCAACTGCTGTTGTAATGTCTGTACATAATTCCATTGTATGTGAAAGCATAATTAAATTCGGAAGCGAACAGCAAAAGAAAAAATATCTTCCTAAACTGGCAGATGCAGAGATAATTGGAGCATTTGCTCTCACAGAACCCCATGCAGGTTCTGATCCTGTGGATCAGAATACAACCGCAGTTAAAGATGGGGATCATTATGTAATAAACGGAACCAAAAGATTTATTACAAGCGGAAAAAATGGGGGGCTGGTAATTGTTACGGCAAAAACCAACGAAGCAAAAAAGCATAAAGGCATAAGCGCTTTTCTTGTGGAAAAAGACACCCCCGGCCTTATAGTTGGAAATATTGAAGATAAAATGGGCCTGAGAGCTTCGGACACCACAGATCTTATATTTGAAAATTGCAGGGTTCCTGCTGAAAACATGCTGGGAAACGAAGGTGACGGCTTTAAAATTGCCATGACCGGCCTTGACGGAGGACGAATAGGAATAGCTGCACAGTCTATCGGCGTTGCCCAGGCATCACTGGATGCAGCAGTAAAATATGCAAAAAGCAGGGACCAGTTCGGTCAGAAAATTTCAAAATTCCAGGGCCTGCGCTGGTATATCGCAGAAATGGCAACAGAGATTGAAGCAGCAAGACAGTTGATGTATTCTGCTGCTGCAATGAAAGACAGGAAAGAAAAATACACTATGCAGGCATCTATGGCAAAGCTCTTTGCATCTGAAATGGTTAACCGTATAACAGGAAAATGCCTCCAGATTCACGGAGGATACGGATTTACCAAGGATTATCCAATAGAGAGATTTTACAGGGATGCAAGGGTGTTTACAATATACGAAGGAACATCGGAAATCCAGAAGGTTGTTATTTCCAATAATATTCTAAAGGATAAGCGTAAACCCTAATAACTGCCAAAATGCCTTTAGCAGCTGAGCTTATAAAATCATCAAAGGGCATGGATGTGCATACATCATCCATGTCCTTTGATATTTCAGCATAATTTAACCCACAATTCCTTGCCCTTAAAGGCAATGGCAATTTTCATAATATCTTTGATCCCTGCTGCCTCCAGTTCTGCTGCGTATTTTTTTTCCTCAATCTGTTTCATTGCTCGTTCAAGTGCTTTTTCAGGGCTTTCTTTTTTTCGTTCATTTACTTTTTTAAATTCCAGTATAATGCCTTTTTCTTTCCTGTCCTTAGGAATCAAAAGAACATCATAACGGCCAAGACCGGATTCACGATTGCTTTTTACCTCATACTGACCCTCAAGCCAGACAAGAAGACCCAGCACAAAAGCATGGTAAAACTGTTCTGGTTCCGTGCCTCCTGTATCGTGAAAACTCAGGACTTTTTCAACAATATCTGCAAGCAGGTATTCAAAATCTTCGATATTTCCTTTGACCAGGGCATTTAACATGGTTTCAATTCTTGAGGATTCAAGTTTTTCTGCAAACCATGTTTCAATCATTTGTTCGTAAATTAATCGGACTTCTTTGTTGGGCATTGCAAGGTCATAGTTATTTTTCCAGCCTTTTTCTTCCACAATCTTTAAATATCCGCTGAAAACCAGAAAACTCCACAGCAGGTCATCCCTTATATCCAGTTCTTTCATTACTATACTGTCATAAACCGGTTTTGTTATTATTTTACCTTCCAGGAGCTGACCGATTTCTTCCCGCACTTCTCTGCCGCTTCGGGTTGCAAGTTTATCAATCAAACTGCTGTCTGCTGTATTGACCCAATAGGGAGACGGAAACTTCGGATTTCTGTGGGTAAACTGCAATATTGACCAGGGGTTGTAGATTATTTCTCCGCCAAAAACATAACCGTTATACCATGATGCAGCCTCTTTATATCTGTCTGACATGTCATTGTCTTTGAGCAGGTCAATTACTTCGATTTCAGTAAATCCAAAAAAAGTGTTAAATTCTTTATCCAGTAAGGTATATACACTCAGATTGTTCAAACCTGAAAATACGGATTCTTTTGCCACCCTGAGAATGCCGGTTAGAACTCCTTTGAATAGATAATGGTTGTCTTTAAAAGCACCGCTGAGAAAGTTTCTCATGAATTCCATTAACTGCTCATAATATCCTTTATTATAAGCAGCATGAATTGGTGTGTCGTATTCATCTATGAGGATGACAACTTTTTCATTGTAAAATCTATGCAGGTATTGGCTCAATTTTTGGACAGCCTGCTCACATTCCGTTTCTTCCAGTTTTGACCATAGGATTTTTTGAAAATAGTCCTTGTCTTCAGGATACAAGGCATCTGTTTCAAAAAGATAACGGTGACGGGAGTATTCGCCCTGGATAACAGCTTTAATACCGGTAAAACATCCTGCCCATTTGGAATGTTTCACATCTTTAAAGGTCAGGTAGATTACCGGGTATTTTCCCTGGTATTCCCGGAAAATTTTATCTGTTTGAATTGACAGGTTCTTGAATAATCCGGCTTGATCTTCATGATTTTTTTCAAAAAAATACCGGAGCATACTCAGGTTCAGGGTTTTACCAAATCTGCGGGGGCGGGGAAACAGGAGTATTTTTGATGATGAATTTATAATTTCCCGGATAAAATCTGTTTTATCAATATAATGAAAATTTTCTTCGCGCAGGTCTTTGAAATCCGACAGACCGATTGGGAGTTTTTTGTTTTTCATAATAAAGTGCCCTTCTCATCTGTTGGTGTTTGCTTAGAAGCTGTTTAAAAGGCCATAGTAAATTTTGACTTTACAGGAAAATTTTGACAAAATCAATATAAGTTGAAAAATCATAAATTCAGGAAAGGTTTGGAACCTGCATTTTGAAGCTCATGGATTTGACCGCATTATAGCCAGAACAGGGCAGATCATTTCATCAAGGTTATCTGCGGTTCAGGCTGTTTTCACACTTCCCGTTTTTGCAGACAATTCCAGCAGGCTGTTCAACTGTGAATGCCTTAACCCTTTTGAGAATCTTGTCACGCCGGGGCAATAAACCATTAAGGTACTCAGTGATAGAATCAGACCATATCCCATTATAGCTCTGCATTTCTTCAATCACTGCGGTTATTTCAGCAGGACTGGTCTTTCCTTCAAGAAATATCTTATATGCAGCAATCATCACCCCGGTTCTATTCTCTCCGGCCCGGCAGTGAACAAAAATCGGCTTTTTTGCCTGGATTGCAAGTGCAAGAAAATGAATCACATCCTTGTCTGCAATTGAATGAGCATAAGCATACAGAGGCTCCCAGGTCTTTACTCGATAATAATCAAAATTGTATGTACCCGGATTAGAAGGATTTGACTTATAAATCGTATTT
>JAUCGD010000248.1 GCA_030377945.1 Desulfobacterales bacterium HSG17
TGCCAAGTAATAAAATATCATTCTTTTTAACCACAACAAATAGACTCAACAGATTACATTCCAGGTTTATTTTTAATCCAACACTTCCATTATTTTATGAGAAAGAACCTTCATCACAATCGGCTTTAATAAAAAACCCTTAATCCCAAAAGATGCTGCTTTTTCTTCAGACTTTGTTTCGCTGAACCCAGTGCAAAGCAGAACAGGATTCTCCCCCTCCTATAAAGATAAAGATAAAATATTAAAATTGGGAGACACCATACATAGGTGTCTCCCAATCGTCATTTAAGAGTATTATTCCAACTTGGCAGCCACTATTTCTGGCTGCATATGATGTTTATAGTCTACAGAATGTACAGTGCTGTCCAAGGACTCTCCAAAATCTTCTTTAATCCACCTTAATAATGAGAAGCAGAGAATAATCAGGACAGGCATTAACGGAAGTGCCACCACAATGGAGGATAACTGAATTACTTTCAGACCACCGAGGAACAAAAGGCCAATGGAGAAAAATGCAAGTAAAAGTGCCCAAAAAATTCGGTTCC
The DNA here is from genome assembly GCA_030377945.1 of Desulfobacterales bacterium HSG17. Next base: position 546 of record JAUCGD010000248.1, read on the forward strand.
ATTTTGCAGGTTCTTCATCACCGGATAAATCTTTACTTGTGATTGATGCTAAAGTATATGCAGCAGAATCAAGCGTTGTCGCCAGAAATATAAAACAAAGAATTGCAAATATTGGAATAATCAGGCCACTCATAGGTAGTGTTTGCAAAATTGCAAGAACAGCAGCTGGAATACCACTTTCACTCAAAATTGTTTTAATATCAATTACATTTGTGGCTTCAACATGGACGGCATAACCACCCCAGATTGATGTGAAAAGAATACATCCCAGACTGGCCCATAAAAGTTGTCCAACAACCAGTTCTCTTATGGTTCTACCTTTGGAGATACGAGCTACAAACAATCCTACCATTGGAGCGTAAGCAATCCACCAGGCCCAGTAAAATACTGTCCAGCCCTCTGGAAAACCGCCCTTGACTATCGGATCCATCCATAAGCTGATTCTAAAAAAATTATCAAGAAATAGACCAAAGCTGTTAGACCATAATGATAAAATCCAAACAGTCGGTCCAACAAGAAGTACATAAACCAGTAAAATAAAAGCAAGTACAACATTGATGTCACTTAAAATTTTTATTCCCTTATTCAGTCCGCGATATACACTGGCACTGAAAATGAGGGTCCATATTGTCAGTATAATCAGCTTTACTAAAAAGGAGTCTTCCATGCCAAATATACTTCCAAAAAGAGTAGTTACCAATGGCACAGCAAGCCCTAAAGAAGTTCCAACACCACCGATAAGTGCAAAAACAACAATGATGTCTATCAATTTACCGAGCCATCCATTTGCAGCATTACCCAAAATACCCTGGCTGGCAGCACTCAATCGTAAAAAATTTCGTTTCCGAACATGAACACAGTAGGCAATAGCAAAACTTGGCAGGGCATAAATTGCCCAAGGGGTTATGCTCCAATGAAATTGGCTATACATGCCAGCCCATTCTCTGGCAGCATTTGAGCCTGGTTCAAGACCAAGGGGAGGACCAGAAATATAATAAATCGGTTCGACAAAAGCCCAATTAACAATAGCAATCCCAATACCAGCACAGAACATCATGCCAATCCAGCTAATTTTTGAAAATTCAGGTTTATCTTCAGGCGCTCCCAGTTTAATATTGCCATATCTGCTGGAACCCAACCAGACTAAGAAAATGACACTTCCCAGCCCAAACAAAAGAAATAACCAACCAAACTTTTTTGTACAGAATGCAAACAACCAGTCCACAACTTCTTTTCCGCCTTCTGGAAAAATGACCAAAGGAATGGTCAGGGCTAACGCGAAAATTATTGAGGGCCAGAAAATACTTTTATCAATACCTTTACTACTTTCCATCAATCTCTCCTTTTTAAAAAGCTAAACTACGGTTTAAATATTTTTTATACTTCAGGTTCGGATTTTATTTTGCCAACGGGACATGCTGTTTCACAACGGCGGCAATATTTAATGATACTGACAGGCTTTTCAAAACTATCTAACTGCTCGACATCTGCAACGTCATTGTCTTCAATCATCTGGACATTACAGGTCGGGCGTGAAAAATAGCCATTTCTTCCAGGCAGATAATCCAGGCTGTAATCTTTTTTGGAAAAAACTCTGTTTTTGAAAGCTTTTTGCGGGCATGATTTGCGGCAATAAACCGGGCATTCATTGCATGGATCAAAGTCAGATGGCCCATTAGATGGTAAGCTGATATTCAGGGTTAAGGCTCTCAGCCTTACGCGGGGGCCAAATTCAGGTGTTAAAAGCATATTATTTTTACCTATGCATCCAAGACCAGCCATGACAGCAGCATCTTTCAGGTAGATACCGCCATGTTCAACATGGTAAGGTAAATGGATTGTATCCATTCCAAAGTTTTCTGGAATCCATTCGTTAAGTTCTTTTGCAGCATCCATTAAAATCCTGTTTCCCGATGGGCTTTTTTTCCCATACCACCAGTCCATTTCAGGTTTATTTTCAGGATGAGCAACCGCTAACACCAAAACTGATTTGGCTGTTTTGGGCCATGAAACTTCACCAGGGGCTAATTCCATTTTGCCTTGCCTGCTCCCAACGCCTTTACCAGAGTCAGGCATTTGAGGTGCCAAAATGAATGATGGGGCAGATTTGAGATCTGACACATCTGCAATGCCACACAGGTCGGCGCCAAATTTTTTGGCTTGCTTCATGATTTTATCTGCGATCTGTTTATCTGATAATGTTTTCATATTATTCCCTGTTCAAATAAAGTTTTGATTTGCAAAAACTTTCTGATTACTTTTACTTTGTTTTAGCAAAAGGTGGGCCAATGGTGTTAATTAAGATTAACTATCTGAATTTACAGAATTTTCAAGGTGATCAAGGATGTCTGGTTTTTATAAAGGAAAAATAATTTTCGAAAAATAGAAAAATATTTTTCGAAAATTGAAAGAGAAGGCAAGTAGGATGCTACTTTCTTTTTTTGATTCTATAGGCAGCACGGTTTTCTTCTACTGTTTTACGAAGATTGAATTTTTTAACTTTATAGTTTAGCAATTGCCTAGATAGATGAAGATCCCGGGCAGCAGCAGCAATATTTCCTCTATTCCTTCTCAATGCATGGGAAATTCGTTTTTTTTCTATAGTGCTTGTTTCCTGGAGAAGAGAGCTATCATAACTGTTTTTTGGAGGTATAATATAATCAATTGATTGGGTTTTATTTGCTAAAACATGATCCCATTGATCTTGATCATTGTCCTTTAAGCTACCCAAAAGATTGGCCAGAGAACAGTGTCTAAGTGTTATGACTTCATCATTGTGCCCGGTATTATTGACAGCAATTTCAATGATATGCTGTAATTCTCGAACATTACCAGGCCATGAATATTTCCAGAAGAAGTCAATTACATCTGCTGAAATATTTTTTAGTTTTTTGTTCATCATTTTGTTATATTTCTGCAGGAAGTGACGGCCTAACTCTTCAAGATCAACTAAACGTTCTCTCAATGCTGGGATAGAAATAAAAACAACAGCGAGTCGGTAAAACAGATCCATTCTAAATGTTCCACATTTAACCATTTTTTGTGGTTCTTCATTTACTGAGCAGATAACCTTACAGTTCAATGGCGTATTCTCAAGGGATCCCACCCTTCGTATAGCTTTTTCCTGTAGCACTCTTAGTAGCTTCCCCTGTAGTGAAAGGGGCATGGAATTGATTTCATCCAAAAATATGGTACCGCCATTGGCTGCTTCAAACAGGCCTGGCCGGTCGACTGCACCGGTGTATGCTCCCTTGACAGTTCCGAACAATACACTTTCCATTAGTGATTCTGGTATGGCAGCACAATTGATATCCACATATAGCTTTTTTTTATCATAGTGGAAATTGTGAATGGCTTGTGCAAATAATTCCTTTCCTGTACCGGTTTCCCCATAAATCATAACTGGAGAGGGACTATTGGCTGCGATTTTTGCTGTTTTGATTGCATTAACGAATTTTGTATCCGACCCAATAATATTAGCAAAAGTATAAACAGTTCCCGTACCAAAGGTTTCATTATTCTTAGGGTTTAGAAAGGCCGGGATACTTCTTTCCAAAATGTTGTAGTCTTTTACAATACAAATTGTTCCAGCGATTTTGTCATTTTTAAATAAAGGAAATACACTGTGTATGGTATTTCCTACGTTTGCATTTTTAGTTGAATAAGAAAGTGCATAATTGATGATTGGACGCTTATGTTTTAACACCCTCATACAGGTGCTGCTATCATTATTATAGTCGTAATAATCGGCAATCTTTTTCCCTAATGCATCAGAAGGTTTCTGATTGTCAATTTTGGCAAGGACTTCATTATAAAAAATAAGAATACCCTTCTCATCTGTCATAAGAACCCCTTGGTCAAGATTACAAAACAACTCGACAAAATCGATATTGTCAAAATCAAAGTTATCGATGAAACATTGGGCTTTCCCTGAAGTATTATGATCATTCAGCATAATTTCTATTCCATTTAAAATCATTTTTTTGCACAACTATAGATTCCATACGCTTAATCACAAAATAACGTCAAGTATTTTAAAGAAAATAATAAAAAGATCTTCAGTTAGATTGCGCATGATGTCTATGAAGAAGACCAAAAACCCTGTCACTAAGGGCGTTTATTTTTTTCAGGTAGTGATTTTATCAAAATGTGATCGAGTGGCAGATGGTATTCAAAATAAATAGTTCAACATATCTTGTTTCTTTTGATTTTTAAATTAGGAATTGGGCGTCACCTATGTGTATAATCAAATAAGTCGAAATTACTCATTTCTATGGGTGTACAGATATTTCATCAGCAATACTCAAACCACAACATCTGGTATAAAACAAACTTTTAGTCTTGAATGTAAAATTCATCTATATGGAACAAGACAATTTTAAATGAATCAAATTCCCCGGTAAATTTTATTGGAGATATAGCGGATTTTTACAATTATGCCAGAGTAAATTATATACATACTTTAGTTGAATTAAAATCTGAATCAGATATTCAACTTGCTTGGAT
>JAUCGD010000249.1 GCA_030377945.1 Desulfobacterales bacterium HSG17
AAATCATCAAAACTATTACAGAATTTAATAATGATATAGAACAGATAAAAACTTTAAGTGAAAAAAGAGCAGCTTTTAACAATGAACTTCAAGCAAGCAAAGACAGCTCCATTCATTTTACTTCGGACAGACAATTAGTCCTTGAACACAAGCTTGCCCTTGTACAGGCAAAAATTGACAGGACAAACGAAGCAGCGAAAATTAAACGTGAAAATTTAAGACTTGTTCCTTTTTTAAGCGCTGAAACTATTAAAGAGAGTTCTCTTTTTTACACACAGGAAACACTGCCCCAGGGTTTAATAACTGACGGTCGCAGATGGCGAATTAAAATAACCAACAAATCCCTTGATTTAAACAACCTTAAAATGATTGGCGGTGGTGCTGTCATAGGTGAAATCCCCAAGGGACTTAAAATAGGTATCCCAAAATGTCCTGACAACACAAGCTATGTTTCAGCTTTTTTTCAATTGTTTCCCTTTGCTGTTATTATCTCACTGCTTGGATTTATGGAGGCAATTGCCATTGCCAAATCCATGGCTGCAAAAACCGGACAAAAGCTTGATCCCAACCAGGAATTAATTGGGCAGGGGCTTGGCAATATTATTGGTGCTTTTGGTCAAAGCTATGCTGTTTCAGGATCTTTTTCACGTTCAGCGGTTAACCTCCAGGCAAATGCTGTGACCGGAGTATCTTCGGTGATAACAAGCCTGATGGTGGCTTTGACACTTCTGTTTTTTACTCCACTGCTCTATCATCTGCCCCAGGCAGTCCTTGCTGCTGTTATCATGATGGCGGTCATAGGTCTTGTTAATACATCAGGTTTTATCCATGCATGGAAAGCCAAACGCGCTGATGGTATTATCTCTGTCGCATCCTTTGTATGCACCCTCTATTTTGCTCCCCATCTTGAAGAAGGGATAATGGTTGGAGTAGGACTTACTTTTGGGCTTTTTATATATCAGCACCTGCGCCCAAGGGTAGCTTTGCTTGCAAGATCCCAGGACAGCAGTTTAAAAGATGCAGTAAAATTGGGTTTAAAACAGTGCAGACACATTGCAGTTGTACGATTTGACGGTGCTTTAATCTTTGCCAATGCCACATATCTTGAAGATAAGGTTCTGGGCTATATTGCTGAAAACCCTGAACTATTACATGTTTTAATAGCCTCAAAAGGAATCAATGACATTGATGCATCAGGCGAAAATGCTGTCTCTATCCTCATTAATACAGTGAGAAGTTCAGGGCGTGAAATATCATTTTGCGGTCTTAAAGAAGAGGTCTTGGCTGTCATGGAAAGAACCCATTTAACTGACAAGCTTGGAATAAAAAATATCTATTCTGATTCAAACGTGGCTTTAAAATCAATTTACAAACAGATACATACCAAAGGGGACTGCAATGATTGTCCTTTAAAACATTATATACCTGTTGAAATACAAAAAAAAATTTAATTTAGGCAACAAATTACTTTACAAATAAAAAGGAGAAAATATCATGACAGATGCAATTACAGTAAAAGAAGTGGCACAGGCTCAGCAGGCATGGGGTGATGGAATCGTGGCAATAGGAAAGATATTCACCGAAAAGGGTGACTTTGTTGCCGTTGCCCAAAAACACCTTGATGACTTGTACAATTTTCAGGCAGGTAAGGTTCTGTTTAAGCCTACAAAGGCAGCCAAAACGCAGTTTCGTAATGATAATGAAAGCGCCCTTTCCTATTTTGTCGGTGGAAATGATAAATTTGCAGAAGATCACGGCTTTGCCATTCAACCATGGACCCATGTCCGGTTTGAAAATGCCGGCACATACCTGCATGAAGACTATGCCGTAGCCATGGGTAACTATTTTTTCACCCAGACCGATGGCACTGAAGTAAAGGTTGAATACACTTTTGGCTACAATAAGGTTAATGGCAGGTTGAAGATCAATTTACATCACTCTTCTGTGCCTTTTAGTGCTTGATTTCTCTAATATTGACACTATTTTCCTGATTTAGTAGATTAGCTTCCATGAATTACAAAACCATTACAAATGTCCTGGGCAAACTATTGATTGTTACAGGCTGTTCCATGATTTTCCCTCTGTTCTGCTCTCTTTATTATAAAGAAAACGATTTTTATGCCATTGCAATCACAGGGATCATCACTGTTGGCTTAGGATATCCACTGTGGTGGTTTTTCCGAAGATTTGATAATTTAAATATAAAAGATGGTTTTTTTATTGCATTTTTCGGGTGGATTTTAATTTCTGCAGTTTCTGCCATACCTTTTATGATCCATGGATCAATTCCATCTTTTACCGATGCTTTTTTTGAGATGATATCAGGCTACACCACTACTGGCGCAACCATATTAACAGATATTGAAATAGTACCCCATGGATTACTGTTCTGGCGCAGTCAAACCCATCTTCTTGGTGGAATGGGGTTTTTAACTCTGACCATTATATTTTTGCCCCATGGCATGGGAGGAGTACGTCTTTTCAGAGCTGAATCAAGCCCGGGCCAGGTTATTACCAAAGAAAAATTTATTCCGCGCAACAGGGATACAATGGTGTGGTTGTGGGGCATCTATCTGGCTTTGAATATTCTGGAAACCATAATGTTGTGCGGGGGCGGCATGACTCTTTTCGATTCCCTGTGCCACTCCTTTGGAACTGTATCAACTTCTGGATATTCACCCTGGAATGCCAGCATAGGACATTACAACAATGCCTATTTTGACTGGGTCATCATACTCTTTATGTTTCTGGGCGGTATGACCTTTATGCTCTTTTATCACATGGCCCAGGGAAACTGGAATATTATAAGGTTAAATACTGAATTTCGGTGGTATATTGGATTTATGCTGTTTTTCTGCACAATGGTATCTTTGATATTATGGAAGGAAAATACCTATGGTCTTTTGGATTCAATCCGATATGCTACATTCCAGGTAACTTCTATTTTAACAACGACCGGGTTTACAACTGCCGATTATGAACAGTGGCCCCAGGCAGCACAGATGTTTCTCTATGTGGTATGTTTTATTGGAGCATGTGCAGGATCAACCACAAGCGGCATTAAAATTGTTCATTATATCCTGATAATCAAATTCGGGGTAAAGGCTATCAAACAGATATTTTTCAGCCCCATGGCTGTGGTAGCAGTTCGTTTGAATCAACGACCCGTGGAAGCCCAAGTTATCAATATAGCCATATTCTATTTTATTGCCAATATTTTCCTGATTCTCGGCGGAGGATGCTTCATGGTTCTTGTGAATCCAATGGACTTTCATTCTGCCATGAGTGCAGTGATTTCAGCATTGATGAATATTGGCCCTGGATTTGGTGATGTTGGCCCATCCAGAAACTTTGCCTTTATTTCAGATACAGGAAAATGGTTTTTATCCTGGACAATGCTTGTTGGCAGACTGGAGATGTTTTCGGCACTGGTTATATTCTACCCATCCTTCTGGAAAAAATAAAGTATTTGCATGTCAGGATAGAAATAATTTTTGCACGTCTTTTAGATGTTGTGACATACAGACAACAATAACACGTTCATTATCCTGAATATGAGTATCCCCCACAGCAACTTGCCACAAACCGTCTCTGTGGATGCTTCCTATCATAATTTTTTTTGTATAATAAGAATCGAGTTTGGAAAGAGGCTTGCGGGTAATTGGAGAGTTGGCAGCAGCAACAATCTCTACCATTTCAGCATCAAAACCATGTAGATGCGCCACAGAAAGAAGTTCTCCACGCCTAATAAACTTTAAAATCTTATTACCGGCCAGGATTTTTTGATTCAACGCAAGATCAGATCCCATACTGGCTGCCAGAACTACATAATCTTCTTTATTAACCATGGAAATACATTTCATCTGCCGGCTGCGCTTATTACCAGATTTATTGATATCTTGAGAAGCCATCAGATGTTTAGCCAGAACACAGCCCATAATATTAGTTTCATTTTCACCGGTTGCCGTGATAAAGGTATCCATTTCCAGTAAACCAGCTGAAACCAATACTTCAGAATCTGATCCATCACCATATAACACTTCTGCATTCTTCAGATTAAATGAGAGCTCCTTGGCAACGCGTTCATCTTTTTCAAGCAACCTGACTCTAAGGCCTTTAGTTCCTCCAAGCAGATCTGCCAGGCGACGGCCTACCAGGCCTCCTCCAACAATCATAACCCGATGGCGCTTTTGCTGTTCAACACCTGCCAATTTCATTAATTTGGCCAGGTTTTCGTTACTTGCCATAAAAAAGGCCTGATCATGGGGTAACAATTCATCATCGCCGCTGGGAATAAAAGTTGTGATCCCCCTTGCAATGGCAACTATTCGAAATGCAAATGCATTATACTCTTGAGAAATATCTTTCAATTTCCGGTGAGCCAGAAGTGATTCTTCATGAATACGGGTTGCCATGGCCTGTATGCGCCCTTTAGCTGCTGCAATAATATCGTCTCCAGCACGCAGTTTAATCAGCCTGAAAATTTCCTGGGCAGCCAGCTCTTCCGGGTGGATAATTAAATCAATTTTAAGATCCTTAGTATTTAAAAGAGAATCTTTACTTCCAAATTCTGTGGAACGTACCCGGGCAATTTTTCGTGGGATACCAAATCTGTCTCCGATCTGGCAGCTCATCATGTTTACTGCATCATTGTTGGTAACCGCAATAAGATAATCCATCTTCTGAGCGCCGGCTTCGCGCCAGCATTCAATACTCATGGCATCACCCTGGAGCAGGCGTGCATCAATATCACCATCAGCATCATGAACCAATCCTGCATCAGGTTCTATGGCGGTGATTGCATAACCTTCGTGGGCAAGGCGTTTAGCAAGATAATAGCCTACCCCCCCCAGCCCCAGAATCAGGATGTTAGTTGATTTTGCAGGTTTATTTCTATTCATGATATTGAGATACTAAATACGCCTGTTTTTGTCAACTTCATCAACAGGGTGTAACAGGTTAAAAAATTAATTTGTCTTACACCATAATATGTTTTATTATAGTTTTAAATTGGTAAAAATAGT
>JAUCGD010000250.1 GCA_030377945.1 Desulfobacterales bacterium HSG17
CACAATTTCCTCTTTATTATCTTTTTAATTCATTAATATAAAAACTGAGCTGTTTTAAGGTGAGTTCCCAGAGTCTTGGCTCGCGAGTTGAAGCATAAAGAGCTGCACTGCCATTTAAAGAAATAACAATAAAACTTGCGATTTCATTAAAATTTAGACCTGGTTTTAACAGATTTTTTTCATGGGCTTCTTTTAACCAGTTGTTAATAAGTTTTGAAAAATCAATAAATCCTTTTAATATACAATCACTCATAGTCCTTGATTGACCAGACAGTTCAACAAGCATATTCAGAAAAAAACACCCTCCTTCAAAAACATCTGCACCAAGATAGTTTCGCAGATCATGATCAAGTGTTGTCTCTATTCTTTTTAAAGGATCATCAATCGTTCTGACATCTTTAAATACAATTGCTTTCCAGATATTAACAGCCTCATCATATACTGCATACCAGATATCTTCCTTGCTTTTAAAATGCCCGTAAAGTCCACCTTTTGTTAATTTTGTAGCTTCCAGGATATCATTGATGGATGTGTTGTAATAACCTTTAACCGAAAACAGATGCAAGGATTTGGTTATTATATTTTGTTTTGTCTGTAAACCTTTTGAACTCATGAATTGCTCCATAATAAAATACCAACCAGTCTTTTTTTTAATTTACTTAAGAACTATTATCTTGTCAACATTTTGTTAAAAAAAATTTAAAGGAATCTTTACAAACTTTTGTCACATTATCAGGATCATTTTATCAACATCTTAATGATTAATACCATCCGTTTTGCGTTTCTGTTGTCTTAATACAAACAATGAGTTTTAAGATCAAAAAAGATTTTTTTAATATTTGATATCATAGATTATTGACTCCAAAATTTTGTCTATTAGAAATATATTTCATTATTTTAGTCTAAAACCGGTGGTTCCAGATAATCAATTTCAGGCTTCGACACATTTGCTATAAAATTTGCCTGGGTTATCAAAGATATTGTGGCGATTGCCTCGATAATTTCTTGGTCGTTAAAGCCTTTTTGTTTTACTTTTTCAATTAATTCATCACTGATATCACCACGTTTTTCCAAAATTTCATTTGTGAGCTCCAATATAATGTTTTTTTTATGGTTTGAAGATTTCATTCGTCGTGCTTCAAGACATTCCTGGTGAGTAAGTATGCCTCCGTCAACAGCATTACTCGTATGCAAGGCAATACAATAGGGACAATTATTAAATTGAGATACTGCAAGGCTAATTATTTCACGATATTTAGCAGACAATCTATACTTATCAAGATTTGCATTATGATTGGCAAAAAGATCAATAACAACATCTGAATTTGCCATAATACAAAAAAGATTGGGAATTACAACCATTTTTTTAAATACTTTTTTTGTTGATGGACTGGTTTCTTCTGGTTCAACAAAACGCAAACGACACATACATGACTCCCCATATTTATAATTTCAGAAAAGAAATCTTTCTCAAATTAAAATTCTATGAATCATCCTGAAAAAATATCCATCAATTCAGATCTAATGAATACCTGTTTCAGTATATTCTTTTACAGAAATAGTTATTTTATACAACACGGTTAATACAAGTAACCCTATAGCAGTCACACCGGCTGAAATAATTAATTCATGAAAAGTTGGAACATATTCTGTTATATGATGGAGAGGAGAAGGAACAAATCCACCAGATATCATACCAAGACCTTTATCAATCCAAGTTCCTATAAATACAAGGGTACAGGCAAACAAAAGAATTGTCTCATTTTTTCTCATTTTAGGAATCACAAGCAGAACAATAGATAAAACCATAAAAACAATCGAGGTCCACATCCATGGTACAAGAACGCCATAGCCATGAAGTCCTGTGTAAAGATATTTGATGTGATCCATGTGTCCTGGAATACCAGAATAAAATGCAACAAAGATTTCACAAATTAAAAAGAACACATTGGCAATCAATCCATATGTTACAATAATGGAAAGAGACTGTATTGCCTCCCTGCCCGGATCAAATTTTGTCACTTTTCTGATTATCATGCACAATATGATTAACAATGCAGGTCCTGCTGCAAATGCTGACGCAAGGAATCTTGGAGCTAAAATAGCTGTCAGCCAAAACCCCCGTCCGGGCAAGCCACAATAAATAAAGGCTGTAACTGTATGAATTGAAAATGCCATAGGAATTGAAAGATATATTAATGGTTTAGTCCAGAAAGGTGGTGCAATACCATTTTTTTCAGCCTCAAGTACATTCCAGCCAATGATTATGTTTAAAATCATATAACAACCCAGGACATTACCATCCCAGAACAAGATAGAACCAGGCGTTGGGTAAAGAAAGATATTCAATGCTCTCATGGGCTGACCCAGATGTATCAGAAGATATAAAAAACACATGATAATGGAAGCTACTGCAAGAAATTCACCCAGAATGGTAATACGGCCGAATTTTTTATAATTATGAAGATAATATGGAAGAACCAGCATCACACCTCCTGCGGCAACCCCTACAAAAAATGTCATCTGAGCTGTATAAAACCCCCATGAGACATCACGGCTTTGTCCTGTTACCATCAAACCATGATTTAGCTGATCCACATAATAAACAATACCTACAATTAAAACAGAAACAAGAAATCCGATCCAGATCCAATATTTTTTACTTCCCCTTAAAGCCAGTTCAAGCATATAACCTCCTCGTAGAAAATCTTTTAAATGAAAAAACATCCAACTCGGATTGTTATAATTTAGATGAGTAAATTTTGACTAAATTTTGAGCTTTTTCCAATTATTTTTTTGTGGAATCAATTTTTTCAGAAGAACAACAGTCCTCTTATCTATCGGACAATCCAGCTTTTCAATATTTTCTTTACATTTTTTGTATGTTCTTAAAACATTTGTATTATTTCCAAGAGCAGCATGAGATATCATAAGTTTTCTATAAACAGACTCTTCATATGGATCAGCTGTCAAATATTTTTCAGCATATTGAATGCACTTTATATAATTTTTTTCATTTTCATTAATTTTAATTATCTCAAACAGTAGATGCAAAAACTTTTCATTTAAGTATTCCCGGTCTGAAACACACCACTCATCAAGAATATTTTCTTCAAGAAAGGTTCCTTGATAAAGAGATTCTGCTGACAGGCACTGATCAATTAACTCTCTATTGTTTTTATCACTATTATTTTTAAGATCGTTAATTTTATCTAAGAAATTATCCATATCAATATTAATATTTTTTCCTGGATCAAGCCTGTATGAATCTTTTTTCCGCAGAATATAAGATGAGGCTGCTTTAGGGATAATATCAGGCTCCAACACTTTTCTTAAAGCGCTCATGGCAACATTGAAACGTTTAGCTGTTTTTTTAATATCCTGATCCGGCCATAAAAGTTCAATTAAAACATCCCTTGGAATAAATCCGGCTCTTCTTTTCGCTGCAAGATATTTAAAAATCATTAATGCTTTTGCACTTTTCCATTTTTTGATTGGTACTTCCTTATTCCCCTTCAAAACCTTGAATCTGCCAAGCAAATGTATATTTAAAACTGACACAGCCGGTTTAGGCACATTATCCAGTAAAGCAGATGCAGCCAATGCAATTTGAAAATTCTTGTTCCCTTTAATTCGAGACAATATTCTTGTTGATTTATCAGTTGTCTTATTTATTATTTTCTGGATATAAAAAATCTGTTTGCCTTTAGAATACAATTCTACCAGCAAAGGTATTATCCATTCATTTTCTTTAATAATATATGTATCGAAACTTTTAGTTTGCGCAATTTCAAGACTCTTCTCAAGCCATTCACAGGCCATTTCAGAGTTATGAAATGATAGATGACATCGAGTTTCTAAAATATAGTTCTTAAATAAATAATATTTTGCATCATTTACTTTCCTGCGTGATTGTTTCAAAAACTCCTGTGCTTCTTTATAATTAGTTTCAGCAATCAAGAGATTTGCCATACTTATTTCAAGAATCCCCTGAGTGACAGGGAGATGATAACCATCAATAATATCAAAGGCAGTGTTTAAATGTTGTTTAGCCTCATGAATCTGATTTCTTGCCATACTTATATGATGAAAAAGGTCGTATGTATTTGCCATACCCCATCGGTTGCTGTGTGATTCAAATATTTCAAAACTCTGCAAAGCATTTTCATAAGCGCCTTCAATATTGCCCAACCCAAGACAATTATGGGCCAATGTATTATAAAGCCAGCCTTTCTGGCTGTCCTGGAGATGTATCTCCCCACACGCATTAAGACCTTTTTCTGCATAATCACACCCCTTTTCATATAACCCCAGAAAAAAACTTGTAGCAGAATATTGATAGTATGTCAGCGGCAGACAAATTTGGAGTTCCAGTTTCAAAACTGATTTAAGGAGTTGTTCATTTAACTTCTGTGAGTGATAAAAATCACCAGTGATATAATATATATAGTTATTTGAAGTATTGATTAATATTGTACTGATCTTACGTTCAAGTTCCGGATAATCCAATATTACTGATTTTGCCTTTCTCGAATATTTTTCAGCCTCGTCAATCTCTCCAAGAACTGCTGAAAAAAATATCAAATAGGTCATGATAATAATAAAGGCAGATGTATTTTCATTGATTTCATTTACAACTTGTTCCATTAATTGTTTTGCTTCTTGCACATCACCTGAGCTGTTATAATATAAAGTGCCTAAATCAACCAAACATTTAAGAGTATCTTCCTCTGAATTTTTCTTTTTAAAAATCCTGTGGGCAATTTTTAAATTATCAATAGCTTTTTGTGGTTTACCATATAAAGAATCAAGCTTTGCCTTCATAAACAACATCTGAGGCATTTTTTCAATTATGCTATGAGGTATTTTATCAAAACAATTCCGAAGATAAGGGATATTTCCTTCCAGCAGGTATTTAATTTCATGTTTTTTCAGCAGTTCTTCTATTTTATCAAACGCATTCCCTTTTATATAATGATAAAGTGCTTTCACAATATCTCTATT
>JAUCGD010000025.1 GCA_030377945.1 Desulfobacterales bacterium HSG17
ATTAAGGTGGAAAAATCTGCCACTTTGAATTTGTCAGGAACATCAGCACCAAAAAGCATTCACCTTAATGAAGGGTGGAATCTAGTTGGCTGTAATTTAACTGCAGATCAGACAGTTGCCAGTGTTTTTTCTTCTATTTACAGTAAACTGGATTCAGTGTGGGTGTATAAAAACAGCCAATGGGACTATTATAATACAAGCAATCCGGGCTTTAGCGATCTGGAAATTATGGAGCCGAAATATGGCTATTGGATTAATATAAATGGCGAGTGTGACTTGAATTTTTAATTAATATTTTTCCTGAAAAATTTTTGAGAGAATTCAATTTTCTGAAAACAATAAAAGCCAGTAATATACAAATATGATTTTTTCAATGTCTTATATATGATAAAAGACTTGAAATTAGGGAGAAAACTGGTATAAAGCAAAAAAAAATATTGCGCCCTTTTATTAATCTTTCTGCTGATATTTACTAAGTTAGCAGGCATTATTTCATATGACAAAACTTCCGGAAGGTTGATCTATGTTCAAAAAAATTATCGTTACACTGGTTGTGTTTTTCTTTTCTGTTGTGGTTGCGCAGTCTCAAATTCCCATTCCCACAAGGATTGGCGGCACCTTGACTGTGAATGGCACATTGCTTACTGCTGATAATATGGAAGGTTACATTATTAAAGTATCACGTCAGAACGATACTTTTTTTGAGCCTGCGGCAGAAACAAACGAATTAAAATTATCAGGTACATACCTGATAGATATACCGCTTTTTCACGAAGGTTCCCAGGATAGCGGAGCTAATCCAGGTGATACGGCTGTTGTACATGTTTATAAAGATGACAGAGAACTTGAGGTTATTTTTCCGACTGACGGCCTTATAATTGTTGGGAAATCTGGCCTTGTAAACGAGTATAATCTGAATGTAAAAACGGATGAATCTGCTCTGCAAGTTGATGCCGGACCGGATCAGACTGTAAGCCCCGGTGATCTTGTGCAACTTGATGCTTCAGGTTCGTCAGCACAGAACTATCAATGGGAACAGCTTGAAGGTGTTACAATAATGCTTTCTGACGATGCCATTGTAAATCCGACATTTACTGCACCTGCTCTAACTTCAACAGAGCCGGTTACATTTATATTTAAACTGACTGCGACTCAGGCAGATTCTTCCAAATCAGATACGGTAAATATCATTGTAAATCCATTGGCACAAAATCAGAAGCCAACAGCAGATGCAGGCCAGTCCCATACAGCATTTCCAGGAGAAATTGTAAGGCTTGACGGTTCCAGATCAAAAGATAAGGAAGGATCTGTTACTTATCAATGGGAGCAGACCGGCGGCATTTTTACTGCTCTTTCTGATGCTGTCAGTGTAAGTCCTGAGTTTACAGCACCGGATTATGATCCTGATATGGACATGTTACTTGTTTTTAGATTAACAATAACAGACAATAGCGGACTCACAGCTTCCGATACTGTTAACATTAGTATTTTATCAACATCGGAAAACCTTCCTCCTGTTGCCAATGCAGGTTCTGATCAGACTGTCAGAATCGGAGAACAAGTGCAGTTAGACGGTTCCAATTCCACAGATCCTGATAATGGGCAGGGTAATGGGATATATTCTTATACCTGGACGCAAATTGGAAACGGAACCCGTGTGAATCTTTCAAACAACAAAATTTCACGGCCTGTGTTTACTGCTCCTGATGTTGCTGCTGACGGTGAGGCTTTGACATTTGAGCTTACGGTATTAGATAAAGCCGGTCTGGAAGATAAAGATAATGTTACAATAAATATAGTGTCAGAAAATCAGCCGCCCACAGCAAATGCAGGGCCGGATCAGAAAGTTGATCCAGAAGATACCGTGTACCTTGACGGTTCTGCTTCTTCAGATTTTGATCCTGATGATACTATTAATTATAAATGGGAACAGATAAGCGGAATCAACGTTGTTCTTTCATCCTATACAATTTCAAATCCTGTTTTTACAGCACCATATCCCGGAAACGGTGGAGGCTCCATAGGTTTTGAACTTATTGTTGAGGATAAAGGCGGGCTGAGACATACAGATCAAGTTTATATAAATATTATAACAGATAATACCATACCTATTCCTGTTGCAGATGCAGGGCAGGATCAGGAAGTCAGACCAGGGGAAAAGGTTGTACTGGACGGTTCAAATTCAACAAGTTCTTCCCAAAAAATTTTCCTGTGGTCGCAAAAAGCCGGAGACATACCTGTTACACTTTCAGAAGCCAAAGCTGTCAGGCCCGAATTTACTGCTCCTGATGTAGGAATTGATGGTGCAGAACTTGTTTTTGAGTTGACAATAGTTGATGGTAACGGATTACAGAACACAGATGAAGTAGTTATAAAAATAATATTTACAGGCTCAAATCCTGTTGCCGATGCAGGAGATAATTTATCTGTTGAAGAAAAGACTTTTGATGAGGGCGGTATCGGTATCCTTGATGGTTCGGATTCATTTTCTCCTTACTCCATAATTGATTATTCATGGCGTCAGATCAGCGGGCCTTCTGTGGAGGTTTCAAATTCTGATGCTGAAAAAACCACATTCTTTGTTCCGGGAGTTGACAATAATAATGTTCAACTTGTTTTTGAACTGACAATAAGAGACAGCAACGGATTATCAGATACAGATCAAGTTACATTTTATATTCATGATTTTGGAGAAGGCCCGGGTGTTGACGACAGTTCCTGTTTTATTAATACGATATTTAAATAATATAATAAATTAAGAATCATGAATAATCTGATTAAAAAAACAATGAGGAATCCATGATGCATAATTTCAGGAAACTTTTTATTACAATTGGCATTATTATATTTTCCATTGCAGTTTACAGCAATGTTACAGCAATGGAAATAAAAATACCTGACTATGGCAGTTCTTCAAACAATCAGTTTGGTCATGGGGTTTCCATTTCAAATAATTATGCAATTGCCGGCAGTTTTAAAGATGGCGATTCAGGTGCAGCTTATATTCTTAAATATAATGGCAATAACTGGGTACAGGATTCAAAACTGATACCTGATGACGGCATTCCTCACGGTTATTTCGGATACAGCGTTTCAATTTCAGGTGATTATGCTCTTGTGGGTGCATATAATAATGACGGTAATGAGCTTGGAGCAGGTGCAGCCTATATATTCAGACAAAATAACGGTCAATGGTTTCAGCAGGCAAAATTAACAGCTTCAGACGGAAGCAGAAATGATTATTTTGGATACAGCGTCTGTATTTCAGGTGATCTTGCAATTGTAGGCGCTTATAGAGAAGATGGAAAAGGTTCTGCCTATATTTACAAAAATATCAATGGAACCTGGGTTCAGCAGTCAAAATTGACTTCTTCCGACAGTTCCTCTGGAGATAATTTTGGCCGTTCTGTTTCCATATCCGGGGATTATGCAATTGCAGGAGCAATGCACAATGGAGAAAAAGGCTTGAGTTCAGGTGCTGCCTATATTTTTAAATATAATGGAAATAACTGGACCCAAACATTAAAATTAACAGCATCTGACAGTGGCGAAAGAGATTTTTTTGGTTGTTCAGTTTCGATTTCAGGTAATTATGCAATTGTAGGAGCAGCAAACAAAGATGCCAGAGGGAATAATTCAGGTTCTGCTTATATTTTCAAGAATAACGGCGGTATCTGGGCACAGGATTCAAAATTAATTCCTTCTGACGGCAGTTTAATGGATTTTTTTGGTTGTTCTGTTTCAATATCAGGAGATTATGCACTTGCAGGTGCATATGCTGATGACGATCATGGGAGAAATTCAGGCTCAATATATCTTTTTAAGAATATGGGAAACAGTTGGATGCAGCAGGAAAAAATTTCTCCCAGAGACGGAGCAGATAATGATTATTTTGGACATTGTGTTTCCGTTTTCAGCAGTCAGTCAACATCATACCGTATCATTGCAGGAGCAGCAGGAGATGATGACAATGGCGAAAATTCGGGGTCTGTCTATGTGTATGGAGATTTCCCGGTTGGCAGGCCTGAAATTGAAGTATCTCCTAAATTTCTATTTCTGGATCAGTCAAAATCTGCCAGAATGGCACCGGAAGCAAGAGCAAAAGCAAGATCAGGGCAGGATGATGAATGTCAAACAGGATTGATTATTCCGGAATACGTTAAAGAATACTGGGAACAAAATGTTTCATCCCCTGCCCAAATCTTACCTCCTTCAGCTTCAAATTTTCCACCTAACATAGACTGGAGTGAATTTGACGGGCCTGTTAAATCTCAGGGAAGCTGTGGTGCATGTTCAGTATTTGCAGCAGTCGGTCTTTTGGAAAATTTAGGAAACCAGGTAAATCTCCCGGTTGAGCAGGATCTTTCAGTACAGGCGGCTCTGTCCTGTACTTCCGGTATTACCTGTGCCGGGGGCTGGTATTGGGATACTTTGAATTATATCAGCGCAAACGGTGTTCCTTCTGCATCATGTTATCCATATGCCGGAACAAAAGGGAATTGTGATGATAAAAAGTGTGAACAACCTGAATTTATGGAAAAAATTGCAAACTTTACAGCTTCTCCAGGATTATGGGGAGATACTTTAAGCGCAAAAGATTTAAAAGCAGCTCTTCAAAAAGGCCCTCTCTGTGTTTCAATGTCTGTCCCTGATGATGGTACTTTTACAGGCAACGGCTATAAAGGCGGTGTTTATAATTATGATGGCGGACCAATCAGTTGGGAAGATAACGGCCATGCTGTTCTTCTTGTTGGATATGATGATAACCTGCAATGTTTTAAAGTAAAAAATAGCTGGGGAACCGATTGGGGAGAAAAGGGCTACTTCCGTATCGCATATGATGATGTAACTGATGATGTGAAATTCGGAAGTTATGCAATAACAGGTTCCGGGGCATATCTTGCCGGAAAATCATCAACTTTTACAATAGCAAACCAGGGATCTGCCGATTTACATATTACTATGCAGAATGATAAAAACTGGCTGTCATATTCACCTTCCGGTTCTTTAACTATAAATCCTAATCGGAAAGAGGTTATTTTGGTATCTGCGAACTGGTGTCTTTTGGTCGAGCAACCGGAAATTGGTACAATTACAATAAATTCAAACGATCTTCTAATGCCTGAAGTTTCTGTTAGTGTAAATGCCAAGCCCGCACCTTCCTATTTGCCTTCTTGTCCTGGTTCGGGAGAACTCAAGGGAGATATTGACAACAAGAATGGTGTTGATTTACGTGATGCTATCCTTGGTCTGCAAGTCTTAACAGGAATAGCAAGTAATCAGGCTTCTATTCGTAACGACTATGATTCACAAATTGATGTGAATGATAATGATAGAATAGGACTTGAAGAGGTTATCTATATTCTTAATGAAGTTTCTGAAGATGATTAAATAATCAACAATTTGATCCAAAATTTTGATTTAAAGCCCGAAGCATTCAGCTCCGGGCTTTTTTATTTGCTTGTATTGCCAATTGATACTATATTAAGAGATATTTTTTGTAAATCAAATATAAAAGGAAAACATTGGTGAATAAACTTCTGTCTCGAATCATTATAATATCAGTTATTTTTGCCTTGGGAATAATATTTTTTGCATTTGATCTTGGCCAGTATCTGACATTGGAACAGCTTAAAATGCGTCAGCAGTCATTTACTCAATATTATCATGATAATACAGGCATAACCATTGGTATTTACATGCTTGTCTACATTATTGTAACAGCTCTTTCACTCCCTGGCGCTACTGTAATGACCCTTGCCGGAGGTGCTTTGTTCGGAACCTGGACAGGGCTGGTCCTGGTTTCTTTTGCAAGTACAGTCGGTGCAACCCTTGCATTTTTTGTTTCCAGGTTTCTGCTCAAAGATTATGTGCAGAATAAATTTGGTGACAAGCTTCATGCTATTAATGAAGGAATAAAAAAAGAAGGTGCTTTTTATCTTTTTACATTACGCCTGGTTCCATTATTTCCTTTTTTTGTAATAAATCTTGTCATGGGCCTGACTCCCATACGTGCAGGGATTTATTATATAATCAGCCAGATTGGAATGCTTCCCGGAACCTTTGTCTATGTTAATGCAGGTACACAACTGGCAAAAATTGAATCCCTTAAAGGTATTCTTTCTCCAGGGCTTCTTATTTCTTTTGTTCTGCTTGGACTATTTCCTCTTATTGCCAAAAAAGGAATTGCTTTTGTTAAAGCCAGAAAAGTTCTTGCAGGTTATCCCAAACCTGAAAAATTTGACTATAATCTTGTTGTTTTGGGAGCAGGTTCAGCAGGTCTGGTAACATCTTATATTGCTGCTGCTGTTCGTGCAAAGGTTGCTTTAATAGAAAAACATAAAATGGGCGGAGACTGTCTTAATACCGGATGCGTGCCAAGCAAGGCTTTGATCCGTTCAGGAAAAATCCTTTCATATGTAAGACGCGCAAAAGAATTCGGGTTTAAGGACGGTCATATTAATTATGATTTTTCCGAGGTTATGGACAGGGTTCACAGGGTTATAAAAAAAATAGAACCCCATGATTCACTAGAGCGATACACAGAACTGGGAGTGGAATGTATTAGTGGAGAAGCAAAGATTTCTTCGCCCTATACAGTTGAAGTGAACGGAAAGACTCTCAGCACAAAAAATATTGTCATTGCAACAGGGGCACGTCCTTTTGTTCCGCCCATTCCAGGGCTTGATAAGGTTAAATATCTGACATCAGATAATATCTGGGAACTGAAAGAGCTGCCAAACAGGTTTGTAATCCTGGGAGGCGGGCCAATTGGCTGTGAATTGACCCAGGCATTTTCCAGACTTGGTGCAAATGTTATCCAGGTGGAAATGTTTTCCAGGATAATGGGGCGTGAGGATGAAGAAATATCTGCCTTAATGAAAGAAAAGTTTGAAAAAGAAGGCATACAGGTATTAACCGAACATCGTGCAAAAGAGGTTGTTGTTGAAAACAATTCAAAGGTTTTAATCTGTGAGCATAAGGGTAAAGATGTATTGATTGGATTTGATGAAATTCTTGTTGCTGTTGGCCGTGCGCCCAATACAAAAGGCTTTGGCCTTGAAGAACTTGGAGTTGAGATCAGCAAAACAGGAACCATTGAAACTAATGAACTGCTGCAAACAAATTTTCCCAATATCTTTTGTGCAGGAGATGTGGCAGGCCCCTATCAATTCACCCATACAGCCTCCCATCAGGCATGGTATGCATCTGTAAATGCCCTGTTTGGTACTTTTAAAACCTTTAAGGCTGACTACCGGGTTATACCCTGGGCCACATATACTGATCCTGAAGTTGCAAGGGTGGGCTTGAATGAGCTTGAAGCTAAAGAAAAAAGCATTGAATACGAGGTGACAAAATACGAAATTGATGATCTTGATCGGGCTATTGCAGATTCTGAAGATCATGGGTTTGTTAAAGTTCTTACAAAACCCGGAACTGATAAAATCTTAGGTGTCACCATTGCGGGAACCCATGCCAGTGATATTATAGCAGAATATATTCTGGCTATGAAAAACAATATCGGACTGAATAAAATCCTGGGAACCATTCATATTTATCCGACTCTGGCAGAGGCAAATAAAGCAGCAGCCGGGGAATGGAAAAGGGCACATGCACCTGAAGGTGTTTTAAAGTGGGTTGAAAAGTATCATGCCTGGATGCGGGGATAAAAAGCACCACAAAATACACTGAAAGTATTTTATTTTGAACTTTTATAATAGTTAATAAGTCCGTTAGTGGATGAATCATGGGATGAAACATCCACATCATTCTCAAGCTCTTTTTGAATGGCCTTTGCAAGCTGTTTTCCCAGTTCCACACCCCACTGGTCAAATGAATTTATATCCCAGATTACGCCCTGAACAAAGACCTTGTGTTCGTAAAGAGCAATAAGCGCTCCAAGGATTTCAGGGTCTATCTTTTGCAGGAGAATAGTATTTGAAGGCCGGTTTCCTTTGAATACCTTATGAGGAATAAGTGCTTCCATTGCTTCTTGACTCATATCCTGATCTTTTAATTCTGCTTCAACTTCCTGCTTTGTTTTTCCACGCATCAAAGCTTCGGTTTGTGCAAAGAAATTGGCCAGAAGTATGGTATGATGATTTCCCACAGGGTTCTGGGTTTCAATGGGAGCAATAAAGTCAGCACTAATCAATTGTGTTCCCTGGTGTAAAAGTTGAAAAAAGGCGTGCTGGCCGTTGGTTCCAGGTTCTCCCCATATTACAGGGCTTGTGTTGTATTTTATCTGACTGCCATTGCAGGTTACGCTTTTTCCATTACTTTCCATTTCCAGTTGCTGTAAAAATGCCGGGAATCTGTGCAGATACTGGTCATAGGGCGCTATTACATGGCTTGAAGTATCAAAGAAATTCGTGTACCAGATACCCATAAGCCCAAGGATTACAGGCATATTGCTTTCAAAAGGCGCAAATTGAAAATGCTGATCCATTTTATGCGCTCCTTTAAGAAGTTCTTCAAATCTGTCCATCCCAACAGCCAGTGCTATGGGAAGTCCGATTGCAGAGCAGAGCGAATATCTTCCTCCAACCCAGTCCCAGAATTCAAACATATTTTTTGTGTCAATCCCAAATTCAGCAACTTTCTCAGTATTGGTGGATATGGCAGCAAAATGAAGGGCTATTGCTGTTTCATCTTTTGCAGATTTAATAAACCAGTTTCTTGCAGTGTGTGCATTGGTGAGAGTTTCCTGGGTTGTAAATGTTTTTGATGCAATAATAAAAAGTGTGGTTTCAGGGTTTAACTGTTTCAGGGTTTCAGCCATATGGGTTCCGTCCACGTTTGAAACAAAGTGCATATTTATTTCAGGATGCTGATAAGATTTTAATGCTTCACAGACCATGAGAGAACCCAGATCAGAGCCGCCTATTCCTATATTAACAATATCCCTGATTTTTTTACCTGTATATCCCAGCCATTTTCCATTGCGAACCTGATCGCTGAATCCCCGCATTTTTTCAAGAACAGCATTCACTTCGGGCATAACATCATTTCCATCCACCATAACCGGAGTGTTGGAACGGTTTCTAAGAGCTGTATGGAGTACTGCACGGTTTTCCGTATTATTTATTTTTTTCCCTGAAAATATATCCTGAATTTTAGTTTCCAGACCCGTTGATTTTGCAAGTTCTACAAGCAGCTTCATTGTTTTATCATTAATGATATTTTTTGAATAATCCAGAAGAATCCCGCAGTCATTTACGGAAAATTTTTCAAATCGTTTTGAGTCTTGTTCAAACAAGTTCCGCATATGTTTTTCAGCCATGATTTGCTGGTGAGCTTTGAGAGACTGCCATGTAGAATTTTTAACTAATATATTCATTTATTTATGCCTCTTTTATATTTTTATGTAAAACAATTGCACAACGTGCCGGCAGATAAAGGCTTATCATATGCCTAGTCCATTTTTTTGTATTATCGCAAACAGTCAGATATTCCTGTTTTTCTTTCAGCCGTCCGTGCCCACCGTATCTTAAAGCGTCAGTATTTAAAATCATCTCATATTTTCCAGGGGAAATATCAAACCTGTAATCTGTAAAAGATTTTACAGGATGAAAATTAAAAATATAAACAAGGTCTGCACGGGTGTAACTAATGATTTTATCATCTTCATGAATATACAAAAGTTCCGGTCCTGAACCCTTTAGTATCTTAAACCTGTTTGCCAGATTTATCATATCCTTGTCAAATTTATCCAAAAACCGGTATTTAAGCTCAGGATTATCAACAAGATTCCACTGCCTTTTTGCATGTTGATATGTCCAATTGTTTCCCTGTCTTGGAAAATCTATCCATTCAGGATGCCCGAATTCATTGCCTATGAAATTTAAATATCCGTCACCTGCTGTGGAAAGTGTTATCAGGCGTATCATCTTATGAAGAGCCATACCCCGATCAACAGCAAGATTTTTGTCATGTATGCTCATATGCTCATACATTTCTTTACCCATAAGACGAAATATAATTGTCTGATCTCCCACAAGAGCCTGGTCATGGGATTCTGCATAACTTATGGTCTTTTCATCTTTTCTGCGGTTTGTAAGCTCATGCCAGAGAGTTCCCATATGCCATTGTTCATCTTCAAATTCTTTTATCAGCTTTATCCAGAAATCAGGTACTCCCATTGCAAAACGGTAGTCAAAGCCTGCTCCCCCTTCTGATACAGGAAGGGCCAGGCCGGGCATTCCGCTGACATCTTCGGCAATTGTAACTGCATCAGGCCGAAGGGTGTGGATTAATTTGTTTGCCAGTGTAAGATAAACCAGGGCATGGTTGTCAATGCTGTGGTTAAAATAATCGGCATAAGAAGTAAAGGCTTTGTCAAGGCCGTGATGAAGGTAGAGCATACTTGTAATTCCGTCAAACCGGAATCCGTCAACATGAAATTCATCAAGCCAGAAACGGCAGTTGGATAAAAGAAAATGAACAACCTGATGTTTACCATAATCAAAGCATCTGGAATCCCATGCCTCATGAAAACCCCGGGGGCCGTCGTGAAAATACTGGTTTATTGTGCCGTCAAACAGGCTCAAACCCTCAACCTGGTTGGATACGCAATGGGAATGAACAATATCCATAATAATCCTGATACCGGCCTTATGTGCTGTATCAATCAAAGATTTTAAGTCTTCAGGGGTTCCAAACCTTGAAGAAGCTGCAAAAAAGCTGGAAACGTGGTATCCAAATGAACCATAGTAGGGGTGCTGCTGAATTGCCATTAATTGAATGGTATTGTAGCCTGAATCAATTATTCTGGGCAGGATATTTTCCTTAAATTCATTATAAGTGCCAACCTTTTCAGCATCCTGGGCCATGCCCGCATGAGCTTCATAAACAAGGGGATATTCAGGTTTGGAAATCGGGTCATTAAGTTCCCATATATAAGGAGCAGAAGGATTCCATACCTGGGCATTAAAAATCAGGGAATCAGGATCCTGAACAACTCTTCTGGCATAGGCCGGAATTCGGTCGCCTTTCCCTCCAGGCCAGTGAATACTGAGCCGATAAAGGTCTTTGTGCTTCAGCATGTGTTCGGGAAAACGGATTTCCCAGACTCCTTCTTCATTCAAAGGTTTTAAAGCAAATAAGGGTGATTCCTTCCAGTCTGTCATGGTTCCAATAAAATAGATTTGTGCTGCATTAGGAGCCCACTCCCGGAAAATCCATTGCTCTTTTTGATATTGATTTTTTTTAAAATGCAGGCCAAAGTATTCATGGCCTGAAGAAAAGTCACAAAGATTAATCTTGTCTTCGGTCAGCTGTTTTTCCGTTTCAACGGCATTAATAACACGCTGATAAAGAACAGACTCAAAAGGCTTTAAATAAGAGTCTGCTTTTAAAAGGTTTTTTATAATTTTTTTATAAATATTTTTGCTATTGGATTCAGGATTTGTCATCAGCTTATCTTGACGATTATTATATTTTGGCATATATGAAACAGGTTGGATTTAAAACCCTCCCGGCAAATATTTTCTTATAATCATATACAGGATAAAAAATATTTAATCAACGTGTATATACATATCGAGATTTTGTTTATAAAAACAATTGCATGGGCAAATGAATAAAGGATACATTAAAGACATGGAAAGAAAATATGAGTTTATTGCCAATGCATCTAAAGATTTTATGACCTTGATTAATAGAAATTATATTTATGAAGCAGTAAATAAATCCTATTGTGAAGCCCATAATAAAAAACGTGAAGATATTATCGGCCGCAGTGTGCCGGAAGTATGGAACAAAGAAAGGTTTGAAAATGATATAAAAAAATATCTGGACAAATGTTTTGCAGGCAATGAAATCAATTATGAAGAATGGTTTGAGTTTGATGGTAATGATCGTCAATGCTATAATGTAAGTTATTATCCATATTATAATGAAAATGGAAAAATAACCCATGCAGCCGTTGTTTCCCGTGATGTAACTGCTTACAGGCAGGCAGAAGAGCAAAGGGATAAACTTGAAATGCAGCTGCGGCAGACCCAGAAAATGGAAGCAATCGGCCAGCTTGCAGGGGGAATTGCCCATGAGTTTAATACTCTTGTTGGGATAATTCTTGGTTATGGTGATATGTTAAAAGATGAGATTCCCGAACACATTACAGCCCGTCAATACTTAAACGGCATAATAGATGCCGGGCAGCGTGCAAGGATATTGATAAGGCAGATAAAAGACTTCAGCCGTCTTGATGTATTGGAACATGAAAAAATTCTGATCAATGAGGTTGTTGAACAGGCTGCTAAAATGCTGAATCCTTTAATGCCTTCAACAATTGAAATTCGATATCATGCTGCTGAAAGTTTTGTTATCTCAGGAAATTCAAATCAGATTCATCAGGTGATACTTAATTTGGGCATTAATGCAGGTTATGCCATGTCTGGGACTGGAGGGCTTTTGGATATAAATCTTGAGAAAGTTGATTCTGATTATGACATGGTGTTAAAAAAAATAAATTCAGGATATTATGTTAAATTAAGTGTCAGTGACTCAGGATGCGGCATGGAACAAAAGATTGCAGTACGTGTATTTGAGCCTTTTTTTACAACTAAAAATGTGGGAGAAGGCAGTGGAATGGGGCTGGCTATTGTTTACGGTATCATAAAAAGGCATGGAGGATTTATTAGTGTTAAAAGTGAGCCTGGAACCGGCAGTACATTTAACATTTATCTGCCCTTAATTTAAGTTTGATATTTTTATAAAAGAATAAGGTGGTAATAAAATATGGCACGTATTTTAGTAATTGATGATGATGACGGTTTTCGGAAGATGGTAAGATATATGCTGGAAAAAGAAGGGTATAAGGTAATTGAAGCTTCTGATGGTAATGAAGGCATTGAGATTTATAATCAGGAAGAAATTGATCTTGTTATTACAGATATTTTTATGCCTGAAAAAGAGGGAATTGAAACCATTATAGAACTCAGGCGTGATAATCCTGATATTAAAATTATTGCAGTTTCCGGCGGAGGCTGGAAAGGAGATTTTGATGCTCTGAAGATTGCACAGGCATTTGGGGTTCAGAAGGCATTTGAAAAACCTTTTGAGCGTAAAGAAATTATAGACACAATTAGTGAACTTCTGGGGGAAAATCTTTCAGAATACAAACAAAAAAAGTAATGGTAATGGAATTCGTTATCCATTACCATTACCTTATTCTATATGAAATTTAGAAAATATTTTAGAACTTCATACTTTCCTTAATAAAGACCAAGTGCCCTGAGAGTTTCAATGGTCAAACTTCCTTCAGCAAGTCCTTTATCCTCCTGGAATGCTTTTAAAGCATTGCGGGTTTCACAACCGTAAATACCGTCAATTTTGCCGGGTTCATAGCCTGCCCCTTGTAAAGCAAGCTGAACCTGTTTGATTTTTGAATTGTCAATCTGTACATCACACAATGCCGGACGCCAGACAATTCTACTGTCGCTGATTTTTACCTTTTTGCTAATAGTTTTATATTCAGCAGGCACAGGAATCCTTTTTTCCTTTGCCTCTTCAACAAGTTTTCTGACCTTAACAGTCTTGTATTTGGCCGGGATAGCTATTGTACGTGTTTTGGCAGCATTTGCCATGACTTTTTTCTTAACAGTTTTGTATTCAGCCGGAATAGCTATAGTACGTGTTTTGGCAGGCTCTACCATGACTTTTTTCTTAACATTCTTGTATTCAGCCGGGATAGCTATAGTACGTGTTTTAGCAGGTTCTACCATGATTTTTTTCTTAATGGTCTTGTATTCAGCCGGGATAGCTATAGTACGAGTTTTAGCAGGTTCTACCATAACTTTTTTCTTAACAGTCTTGTATTTGGCCGGGATAGCTATATTATGTGTTTTGGCAGGCTCTACCATGACATTTTTCTTAACAGTCTTGTATTTAGCCGGGATGGCGGTTGTACGGGTCTTGGCATCCTCTACCAGGACTCTTTTCTTAATGGTTTTGTATTCAGCCGGGATAGTAACAGTTCTCTCTCTATCGCTGTTGGGAACCAGCTCTTTTCTGCTGACATTCTTGTATTTAGCTGGAGTTTCGACCAGGCACAGGGTTTCGCACTGGGTTAATCCTTTTTCCTGATCTTCTGGAGAGCATATAGTCCACTTTTTTACCCATTTTGTGGAAGCCGGTTTCACCAGAACTTTGTCAACAACAGTTCTGTATTTGGGACCGCTTTTTTCAACACGCGTAGAAGCCGGTTTTACCATGACCTTTTCGGTGCGCCATTCATATCTTGCAGGAGTGACCTGAATGTCATCTGATGCTTCATTTACCATAACCTTTTCGCTGCGCCATTCATATCTTGCAGGAGTAACCTTAATGTCATTTGATGCTTCATTTACCAGTACCTGTTCCTCGCGCCATTCATATTTTGCAGGAATTACCTGAATGTCTTCAGAAGCTTCATTTACCATGATCTTTTCGTTGCGCCATTCATATTTAGCAGGAATCACCTGGATGTCTTCAGAAGCTTCTTTAACTATGACTTTTTCTTTGCGCCATTCATATTTAGCAGGAATGGTTTCAATTTTATTTGAAGCTTCTTTTGACACAACCTGTTCTGAGGCCCATTCATATTTAGCAGGAATGGTTTCAATTTTATTAGAAGCTTCTTTTACCACAACCTGTTCTGAGGCCCATTCATATTTTGCAGGAATAATTTCAATTCGTTCCCTGGCTGGAGAAGCCTCCACCTGCTCTGTTACAGTTTTGTACTTGGCTGGAGCTACACAGCGAGAATAACATTCACCTGGTTTTGCATCTGGCGGTACTCCTTCTGCACCACCCTCATTCATGGGTACAGCTTTAGTTTCAGCAAGGGCTTTGGCTTCCTGTTTTGCCTGTTCTTCCCTGGCTTTAGCTTTCTGTGCGTCTTGTTTTGCCGCTTCTACATTCTTATCCTTAATAAGGAGCTCTGCATCTTTCTTCTTTAAGTCCTGTTCCAGATTTTTAACTTGTTCCTTTAATTTCAAGGTTTCATCATTTGTGCTTGCAACCGGTTTATTTTTAATAACCGGGTCATTTTTAACAACAGTCTGGTCTGTTGCACACCCTGTCACAACAAAAAGGGCTATCAATAATAGCATTGCATAATTTTTCAACTGCTTCATCATTTCTCCTTTTTTTATTAAATTAAGTATGTTAAATAAACTATTGTATATATTATATTGTTTGAGATGTTTATGCAAGTGGTAAAGAAAATATTTTATGCAATATAATAAGCCACAAAACGATCCAGGGATTTAACAGCAGATCGAATATCATTATAAACCGGAAGTCCGTTTTTCTCCAAAATAGAGACAAAATCCTGATAATATTTTCCTGCATTTACACAGATAACCATAGGTTTACAATAAGATTTGTTTAAACGAACCAGGAGATTGGCCAGACTGTCCGGGTCATGACAGGTTTCGGCCAGTGTTTTCAAATTGCTTGAATGTGGAACTATTGATACAAAAACACAGTCAACATTATCATCTTGCAGCACTGCTTCAACAAAATCACCATACATGAGATCATTGGCCATAGGAGTTATATCTAAAAAAGATGTGTCTGTGTCAATAAGTCCTGAAGTATTTAATTTTACCAGTTTTTTCCTTGTTTGCTCAGATAATCCTGCCTGTTTCAGATGTTTTAATTCATCTGCTCCCACAGCAGACTCAAACCCTGCATTTACAACACCTGCCACCCTGTTGCCGCGGGGCAGTTTTTTTGCTGCCAGGGAAAATATTTTAACATAATCATAATGGTCTTCTATATTTTCAACCAGGATTATACCTGCCTGTTCACAAGCCGCTTTAAAAACATCATAACTGCCTGACATGGATGCAGTATGGGATGCTGTTATTTTTGCACCTGCATTTGTTTTTCCTGCTTTATAAATGATAATGGGTTTGGATATTTTTTTGGATAATTGAAAAAACTGCCGCCCTTCACCCGGTTCAAGCCCTTCTACATAAAGAGCAATCAAATCAATAAAAGGTTTTGAAGAAAACCAGGCTATTAAGTCAGTAAGCTTAACATCATATTTGTTGCCAAAACTGACTATTGATTTTAAAAGTCCGGAATTTTGAAATTTGTCTATTGCAGTAACTGAAAAGGCTCCGCTTTGGGTCAATAATACGGTATTGGCTGATTCTGAGCATTTTAAGCTCAGGCGTTCTTCTTCAATAAACAGGGTGTTAATACCTTTAATGGAACCTTCATGTCCATAAAAAACACCCATGCAGTTTGGGCCCATAATTCTTGTTTTTCTAAAATAAGGTTTCATGGAATCAAGGGTTTTTGTAAATTCCAAATAGTTTAAATTAGAAGGGATGCCTGGAATCAAAATAACTGCTTTTGGAGGATTATGATTTAAAGATTTAAGAAAATTCGCTATAAAACGGGCAGGAGCAGCATAAACAATAAGGTCAATATGTTCAGTAATTTCATCAACAGATCGAAACAATGAGTATTTTTTTTGGTCAAAACAGATTTCACCTCCATTTGAATTTATAAGGTATAGATCATTCCTTCCCATATCATGGAGTTGAAGTGCAATAAGCCTTCCAAGGCTTTGCTTTTCAAGGTTTGCCGAAACACCTATAACTGCAATTCCTTTAGGAGCAAAAAATCCTTCAAGATTATCCTTGTTTACAGGAGGCACAGCATTGTTTTGGTTTGATGCGCTTGAAAAATGGGCAAACCCGTCAACTGCAATAAAACGCTCATCTTCTGCAATCACAAAAGGGTTAATATCCAAAGCCTTTATAATAAATTCAGGTTGAGTTTCTGATTTATGTTCTAATATAAAAGAATAATGATAGGCCAGTCTGCTTAAAAGGGATGCGGCATTGGCAAAGTATTTCAGATATTTGGAAAGTCCTTTTGCTTCAAATTTATTGCGGATATTGAGTTTTGAAACCATATCCACAGCTTGATCAATATCTAAAGGAGGCAGAAAAAGATTGGGAGGATCATAATACCTGGCAAAAAATTCAGCATCATCCCCGCCCTTACTCATGGTCATTACAGGGCCGAAAGCATTGTCTTCTTTAAAGCCTATCAATACCTCATAGCCCAGTGCCTGGGTATGGGGAATAAATTCAACTGCAAGAAAACCTTTAATATCAGGTTTATTTTCTTTGGGGAAATGTGATAATACCTCTTTTTTCATCTGATTAAGAACAAATTGAATATAAAGAGGCTCATAGTTTCTTACTTTTTTAACACCTCCAATTTTCTGCTTATGTGAAATGTCGGGAGATACTATTTTCAGAATAACATAATGCCTGAATTGATGAAGAATGCTCTCATTTATTTTGGATGGGTCTTCTATAAATACAAATTTAGGTGTTTCAAGCCCAATGCAGTCAAGGATTTTATAAACTTCATGTTCATAAAGTATTTCTCGTTTTTCATTATGGGCAGACCTAAAAACCTGATTGATCCTTTCCAGGATTTGTTCTGAAAATTTCATTGGGGATCACCTTAAAATATAATTATTTTCAATTTTTGTCTACTTATGTTACAATATTCAGGTATTTGTATTCAAGTATTGTTTATTATAATATTAACTTTTAACAAAAAGATATGAAATTATGATTTCTAAAGAACTTTTTATGCAAAGAGATAAGTTTGCCCGTTATCTTGGCATTGAATTACTGGAACTTTCAGAAGGTTATGCAAAAGCAAAGCTTGAGATAAAAGAAAATCATTTAAACGGTCATAATATTGTTCACGGAGGAGCTGTTTTTTCCCTTGCAGACCTGGTTTTTGCAGCAGCATCAAATTCCCACGCTAATGTAGCCCTGGCAATTAATGCCAGTATTTCATATGTAAAAGCAGCCCCTGGAGGAACCTTATTTGCCCAGGCAAGAGAAACCTCTTTAAATCCAAAGCTTGGAACCTATGCAGTAGATATAATAAATGAAAATAATGAAAAGATTGCCATGTTTCAGGGTATGGTTTACAGAAAAAAGGAAAAATGTGAATAAGACAGATATGATGAATTATGTATTGATATTTAAACCAAAGATGGATAATCTATCAGATTTGATTAAAAATAAAAATATAAGAAGATAATAAATGGCATCTTACAAAAAAATGAACAGATGGTATTCATTGACAAATATTGGATGTTCTGATTCTAATAAAATTTTTGGTAAAATTTTTGCAGAAGCTGAGGCAGGGGAAGATTCTCCCTGGTTTTCAGGGCATTTTCCAGGAGCGCCTATATTGCCTGGAATTGCACAGCTGGCATTGGTACTGGATTCATTGCAGGAAGCTTTTAAAAGCAATTTAAGAATAGCAGGGCTGACACGGGTTAGATTCAGGAAGATTATCAAACCCGGAGACTCATTGGAAATAAATGTAATAAATAATAAAGGTGATGCAAAAACCTATTCTTTTAAAATTATGATAAAAGATGAGATTGCATGTGCTGGAACGTTATTGTTAAAATAAACGGATTGTTAAGAAGTAGAGAAAATTAAAGGAGATATTTATAAACATGGGTGTGGAAATAGAAAAAATTATACTTCGGGTAGCTGAGGTAATGATTGAAGAGCTTAAACTGGAAGATGTAACCCCAAAAGCATTTGAGCCTGATGTTGACCTGGTTGATGAGGTTGGTATTGACAGCATGGACCTTGCCACAGTTGCCCTGGTTCTTCAGGATGAATATAACATAAGGATAGATGAGGATGACTATCCCAAGCTGACAACAGTCAGGCGGATTGCAGAATATGTTGAGACAAAATTAAACGATTAATACGGAGATGTTGACGTGGATGCTGCAAAAGAAATACATGACTGCAAATCTCAGGACTATAAAAGGAAAAAATGGAAATTTTCCGAAATTCTGGCTGATAATGAAACAAAAGAGCGCTGGGAAAAAGTAAGGAAGTTTTTTTTCCTGCGTGAATCTACATATGATATGTCAAACCGGTGCAATATCCGCTGCGAAGGCTGTTATTATTACGAAGGTGAAAAGCAGTTTGCAAAAGAAAACGGGGATGTTAGTGCCTGGCGCGATCTAATGAAAGCAGAAAAGGGAAGAGGAGTCACTTTTGTGGTTCTTGCAGGTGCGGAACCTTCCCTGGTTCCTGAATTATGCAAAGCCTGTTATGAAGAAATTCCTCTTGGGGCAATTGCCACCAACGGCATTAAAATTATGCCTGAATCTGTGGGTTATAAGATTCATATTTCCGTATGGGGAAATGACGAGACAAGCCATAAACTGAGGGGAGCAAAAGACATGCTTTCCAGGCAGATAGAAAACTATATTGATGATCCCAGGGCTGTTTTTGTTTATACCTTTACCCGCGGTAATATAGAACAAGCCCGCGAGATAGCTGAAATCCTGGCAGAGAACAAATGCAAACTAACCTTTAACATGTTTTCAGCTCCACTAGGATATGACGGAGACCTGCGTCATAATACTGAGTCTCTTCTTGCTGTCCGTGAAACTATGACAGATCTGATTGGCCAATATCCTGAAACAATTCTTTATTCATCCTATAATGCTGTTGCCCATACGCACAGAATCGGGCTTCATGATTTGTATGGATGTTCATACCCGCGAATGAACCCTTCAACAGACATCGGCCTTGGCAGATCCTTCAGGCAGTACAGAACCGATCTTACATGGGACAGAGATGCAGCCTGCTGTGTTCCTGATACTGACTGCCCTGATTGCAGGCATTATGCAGCAGGAAGTGCTGTTGTTACTGCCAGGATGTTTCGCCATGCGACAAATCCCGAACATTTTAGAGCCTGGCTTGATTATGTTGATACTTATCTTTCTGTCTGGGTTATGGGATATGAAAAAGGGAAAAATCTTTGCGATAATCTGACAGCACCGCCAGGGAACAGGGTTTTTTAAGACCTTCGGAAGGAGTTATAAATAAATGAAGACAGTCAGCTCTTTGCTGGATAACCAATGGTATGAACGATATAAAAGAATATCAAAGCTGAATATAAGAAGTTCAATTTATGATGTTACAAACCGGTGCAACCTGCGCTGTAAAGGCTGCTTTTTTTTCTCATCAGGTGAGGATATAGCAGCATCTGAAGAAAATGATATTCATAAATGGGAGAACTTTATAGAAAATGAGAAGGGCAGGGGGATTAATCTTGCTATACTGATCGGTGGAGAGCCGAGCCTGTGTCTGGACAGGGTTGAAGCCTTTTACAAGCGTCTTCCCACTTTTTGTGCCACCAACGGAATCATCAAGATTCCCAGGGACCGTTTCCCTGATCTGATGGTGGGAATATCGCTGTGGGGAGACAGCGAAGATGAAAAAGTGCTTCGAGGCAAAGATGTTTTTGCAATATCCAGTAAAAACTATGAAGGTGATCCCCATACCTATTATCTATACACCCTTACACCAAAACAAATAGGAAAGACTGAAAAAGTTATAAAAAAGATTAGCGATGCCGGTCTAAAGGTTCACATGCAACTGCTTTCCAATGATGAAGGTATTGACGGTTTTTTCTGGAAACCTGAAGAATTAAATGATATCCGTTTTGAAATGGATGATATGCTGGATAAATACCCTGACACTGTCATATCTTCAAAATATTACCATGAAATCATAACCACAGGAAAAATGCTGGGGCGCCCCTTTGGATGGAATGAATGTCCGTCCGTTACCGAGCATCTTGATACAAGAGAACCAAAACCAAAACGTCTGATTCATTTTATAAGATGGGCATCTGACTTAGAAACCATGCACCGCTGCTGTACATCCGAAACAAGGGACTGCTCCACATGCAAAGACGGGGCCGCGCATATGAGCTGGGTCATGGTAAATAAACGGGATCATATACGCACTAAAGAAGATTTACAGAACTGGATAGAAGTATATGAGATGTTTGCAAAGCTCTACCAATTTATTCCCTGGTAATTATTAAAAGAGTTAGGAATAATATGAGTTTGAAAAAAGCAGTCATAGCAGGCTATGATGCGATTTCTCCCCTGGGAACGGATATGGAAATCCAGTGGAAAAATGCAGTTTTGGGCAAAAGCGGCATCAAAGAATTGACACGGTTTCCCTTTGATAATGATTTTCCTGTCCGTATTGCAGGCCAGGTTGATGAAATTGATACTTCTATCTATCCTTTTTTATCTCCCAGGGCTTTGGCTTTATGGCCTTCTCCCATTTTTAAATATGCCATGCTTACTGTTCACCGGGCACTTGAGAAAAGCAAAATTGAGATTGATTCAAAACTTGCTCCCAGGGTTGCAATAACTTTCAGTTCCGCAGTAGGTGGACAGGGAGTTCTTCTCAATGCTGACAGGCGAATGATTTCAGAGAAAAAGCTTCCTCCGCCCCTTGCAAATCCCAATTCATGTATAAATATGGTAGGGGGCAAGATTTCCATATTAACAGGAGCCACAGGTCCCATTTTCGCATCAATTACAGCATGTGCCACAGGTCTTACTTCATTAATAACCGGGGCCATGATTTTAGAACAGGGCAGGGCAGATGTTGCAATCTGCGGTGCTGTGGATTTTGCCCTTGTAGAACCTATTGTAGCCGGGTTTGCAACCATGAATGGAGCTTACAGTCATAAACCCGGAATCAATGAATCTCCAAAACAGGCCAGCCGTCCTTTTTCATCAAACAGAAGGGGCTTTGTTATTTCAGAAGGTTCAGGAGCTGTTATCCTGACCACTAAGGAATTTGCAAAAGCACACGGTCTGACACAGGAAATCGAACTTGCAGGATGGAGCATGACTTCAGATGCCCGCCATTTTGTAGCTCCCAATTATGAAACAGTAAAAAGATGTATAGCAGAAAGCATCTCTGATGCAGGTATAAGCCCTGATGATATTGACGCAGTAAATGCCCATGCCACTTCCACAAAAATCGGCGACAAGGTTGAGTACGACGCTCTCAAAGCAATTTTTAAAGACAATCTTCCGCCTGTATCAGCCAATAAGTCCATGACAGGACATGCAATGGGCGCATCCAGTGCAATTGAATCAATTTTTGCAGTCACGGGAATGCTGAATAATATTCTGCTGCCAACCATAAACTATACCCCTGATCCTAAAATGGAACCTGGAATGGAACTGGATTGTGTATCTGAAGGAGCGCGAAAACTTGACCAGGAGTTTGTTCTGAAAAATGCCTTTGGCTTTGGCGGATGCAACTCGTGTGTGATTTTTCGTAGAATTAAATAAATAAATTATTCTGTTCATTCCAAATTTTTTATTTATGTCCGTTCTCTCATTTTTTTACCTTTTTTTTACCTTGACTATTCAAAGTGTATCAGGTTTAAGTTGAATATAATTTATTAACTAAATGATAAATCTTTATTGCACCCGTTTGAAATACGTGATCTTTTATCATGTATAAAATTGAGGAGGTATAAATGGATATTCGATTAAAAACAGGTTTATATTGTATTGCAGCGATAATATGTGTATTAGCCGTATTCTTTATCAATCATAATATCGGGGATCAAAAAAAAATATCTAATGAATTGGATTTATTGGCAAATATTGTTGCTGAAAAGCTTGTAAATAAATCATATGAAAAAGAACAGGTAAAAGAAATCATTCTTTCTGAGATTTCAAGCTCATTTTCTGTGAAGCAGAAACAGGAAACAAAGAGAATTATTACTGCTGTCCTGCTTACGGGTATTTCAATTCTGTTTTTAATGGTCTTACTCTCTCACAGGTTAATCTATCAGGTATCCGAAATTTCAAATTACATTGACAGAATCGCAAAAGGAGAAATTCCTGAAAAGATCACTGAAAGATATAAAGGTAATTTTGATAATATCAGGAATAGCCTTAATATTCTCACATCAAATCTCAGGGGGACTGTACTTGTAGTGGAAAAAATAGCTGAAGGCGATCTGGCAATCTGTGTTAATATTCTTTCTGAAAAGGATATCCTAGGGAAATCTTTGGGAAAAATGAAAGAAACATTTAATACTATTGCCCATGACATTAATAACCTTACAGATTCCGCCCTGGAGGGGAAGCTTGATATCCGGGGAGATGAAAACAAGTTTGGAGGAATATATGACGGTATAATCATGGGCGTTAATAATATCCTGGATGTCATGACCCATCCCATAAATATAACCTCAGAATACCTGGAACGAATATCCAAAGGGGATATACCTGAAAAGATAGAGCAGGAATATAATGGGGATTTTAATCATATCAGAAACAACCTCAACACACTCATTGAAAATTTCAGCCAGACAATCCTGGTGGCTGAAAAAATTGCAGGGGGCGAGCTTTCTGTTGATGTTAATATCTTGTCAGAAAATGACATGCTTGGGAAATCACTGAAAATTATGACAGACACACTCAGAAATATTATAGAGGAAATTAATCTGATTACCGGGGCAATAACAGAAGGCCGTCTTGAAATAAGGGGGAATTCAGAGATATTTGGAGGAGAATATGCCAGGATTATCATTGGAATAAATGAAACTCTTGATGCTGTTATAAATCCCTTGAAAGGTGCAGCAGACTATATTGACAGAATATCCAAAGGCGATTTTCCTAATGAGGTTACCAGGGAATATAAAGGTGATTATAACCAGATCAAAAATAGCCTTAACCTGTTAATCGGCAACCTTAAGGGGACGGTAGATGTCGCTGAAAAAATAGCCAAAGGAGATTTGACAGTAAGTGTTAATATTCTTTCGGAAAATGATATTCTTGGAAAATCACTCAGTAAAATGCTTGAAACTATTAATAATATTGTACATGATATAAATCATCTGACAGATGCTGCCCTGGAAGGAAATCTTGATACACGAGGAGATGAAAGCAAGTTTGGAGGTGCATATGACGGAATCATTATGGGGGTTAACAATATTCTGGATGTAGTAGCTGCTCCCCTGAATCTAACTGCCGAATATCTAAATCGTATTTCCAAAGGAGACATACCTGGAAAAATAGAGCAGGAATACAACGGGGATTTTAATAAAATCAGGAACAGTCTTAATAATCTCATTGAAAACCTTAGTGGAACAATTCGGGTAGCTGAGAGGATTGCAGCAGGGGACCTGGCTGTTGATGTAACTATTCTGTCAGATAAGGATATGCTCGGTAAATCATTGAATCTTATGATAGATACCATCAGGATCATAATTGAAGATATCAACATGCTCACAAAAGCAGCAACAGAGGGGCAGCTTGATATCCGGGGAGATGCTGAAAAATTCGGCGGAGAATACTCCCGGATTATTAATGGTATAAACATGACGCTTGATGCGGTGATAGGGCCTCTTAATGTTGCAGCTTCCTATGTTGACAGGATATCAAAAGGAGACTTCCCTGAAAAGATTACAGAAGAATACAAAGGTGATTTTAACGAGATCAGAAACAATATTAACCTGCTTGTTGAAAATCTTCGGGGAACAGTGAAGGTTGCGGAAAAAATTGCAGACGGTGATCTTTCTGTAAGTGTAAATATCCTGTCTGAAAAGGATGTACTGGGCCAATCCCTTACCAAAATGATCAAAACTCTTAATGATATTGTTCATGACATCAATAAACTGACCGATGCTGCCCTTGAAGGAAAGCTTGACATTAGAGGAGATGAAAACCGCTTTGGCGGTGTTTATGACGGAATAATCATGGGAGTAAATAATACTCTTGATGCTGTGGTGGGTCCTCTGAATGTTACATCAGAATGCTTAGACAGTATTTCCAAAGGGGATATTCCTGATAAAATCATTGAAGAATACAAAGGTGATTTTAATCGGATTAGAAATAATCTTAATATGCTTATAGATAATCTAAACTGTTTTGCAGCAGATGTTCAAACCGCAGCTGAAAAAGTTGCATCAGGAAGCGAGGAACAGAGTATAAGCGCTCAACAGGTTTCTGACAGCACTGCAAAACAAGCTGCCAGCATTGAACAAATATCAGCTTCAATGGAAGAAATGAGCAGCATGATTACTCAAAACGCAGATAATGCACAGCAGACAGCAAGCATAGCAAAAAATGCCTCAAGGGATGCTGGAAAGGGCAGTAAAGCAGTTACAGAAACAGTTCAGGCAATGAAAAGTATTTCGGAAAAGATAAGGATTATTGAAGATATTGCCCGCCAGACAAATATGCTTGCACTTAACGCAGCGATTGAGGCTGCAAGAGCCGGTAAACATGGAAAAGGATTTGCCGTGGTAGCTGCTGAAGTGAGAAAACTTGCTGAAAAAAGCCAGAAATCTGCAAAAGCGATAAATTCTCTGTCAATCCAAAATATTGAAATATCAGAAAATGCTGTTATTCTTCTTGGAGAGATGGTAGGCGGTATTCAGAAAACATCAGAACTGATCCAAGAAATCAGTGCATCCGGTGCAGAACAGGCAGGCGGTATTACCCAAGTGAATAAAGCCATCCAGCAATTAGATCAGATTTTTCAAGAAAATGCAGCATCAGCCGAAGAAATGGCAGCTACCAGCCGTGAATTTTCCCTTGAAGCAGAACAGCTTCTAAAATCAGCATCGTTTTTCAAGGTTTCAGGGAAATCAGGAGGTGACGAAAGTACATGTGTTTATAATTACAAAGAAAAAATAAAGAAACGTATAGATATTGATAGTCAGTCAAAAGCATTGTCAATAGGTCAAGAAAAAAATAAAAAAAATAGTAAATTGATTGGCAAATCAGGAGAAATTATAAATATGGAATATTTTGATGAAGACGAATTTGAGCATTATTAAAAGTTATAATTTTTTAATGCTCTGAAACCAGTAAAAGGGGGTAATTTATGTCAGGAAAAATCAAAGAAATGATTGATTCCATTCTTTCCACAAGATCCAAGGGGAATCCGGTGGTTGCAAAAGCTCTTGAAACCAAATTCATCCTCAAGGGAATTAATCCCAATGAATATTCAAGTGCAAGCGAGGATGACCCTGATGTTATTCAAAAGCTTGAAAACCTTGCAAAACAATTAGGTGTCTCCCTATAACCTGAAAACAAGAAGAAGGAGGACGAAATGAATGCATATTCAACAAAAAACTCACCTGAAGAGGCTGTTAAAGAGATCCGTAAACAACTGGATCAATCCCGTTACAAAGCACTCCTTTTCTTTGCCTCATCTGCTTATGATCCTGACAGGGTCAGCCTGGAAATGCAAAAATCATTTACAGGTATTCCTGTTTTCGGATGCACAACATCAGGAGAGATTGTTAATGACAAGATGCTGAAAAACAGTGTTGTGGCAATGGGTCTTGGAGATAATCTCATTGAAGATATCAAGGTGGCAGTTATAGAAGATGTCCACAAACAAGGAGCTGTGGAACAAGCATTTTCAGTCTTTGAAAAATATTATAAACAAACCATGCTTGATATTGACCCGTCTGAATATGTGGGAATCATACTTATTGACGGACTCAGCGTGGCTGAGGAAAAAGTAATGGATCGAATCGGTGATCTCACCAATGTTACATTTATCGGGGGATCTGCCGGCGATGACCTCAAGTTTAAATCAACTTTTGTATTTGCAGAAGGAAAAAGCTATACAAAGGCAGCTGTTTTAGCCCTTCTTAAACCTGGCACAGGGTTTGATGTAATAAAAACCCAGAGCTTTTGTCAGATGGATAAACAGCTTGTGGCAACAAAAGTGGATGAAGGAAAAAGAGAGGTTCTGGAATTTAACAGTATGCCAGCTTCTTCTGCCTATGCCCAGGCTCTGGGTGTGCCTGTGGAAAATTTGTCAGATCATTTTATGCATAATCCCCTGGGATTAATGGTGGGTAATGAACCCTATGTCCGAAGCCCCCAGCAGATCAAGGGGGACACCATGGTTTTCTATTGTAATGTCAAAGAAGGTATGAAGCTTTCAATCCTCGAATCTCAAGACATTGTTATGGATACTAAAAAGGGTCTTGAAAAAAAGAAAAAAGAGCCGGGCAATATATCTGCTCTTATGAATTTTAATTGTATTCTCAGAACCCTGGAACTTGATAAAAAGGGACAAAGCGAAGCATATGGCAGACTTTTTTCAGGAATTCCCACAATTGGTTTCAGTACTTACGGGGAACAATACATAGGACATATCACCCAGACAGCCACTATGCTTGTTTTTAAGTCGTAGAGACAAGGCATGCCTTGTCTCTACTTGTGAAACGGTGTATCAGGTCTTAATTTATAAGGGGCTTCCTGGAATGGATGCCCTTTCCATTTTATTATAACAGATAACCCCATTAACCCCAATTTGGCCCATAATATAATTTGTTTATTTTATTTTAAATAGTTAAATAAGAATAACTTGAACTAAACGGGGTATCTTTTCCCAATTTTAGGACATCTGCTTAAAGGATTTATTGCAAAATTTTTTTAAAAAAGGAAAACTTTTTTAAGAAAATCAATTATTCTGGAATTAAGTTTTTACCATTACACAGCCTGGTCTGAATATATT
>JAUCGD010000251.1 GCA_030377945.1 Desulfobacterales bacterium HSG17
CCGTCATAAAAGGAGTGCCAAACTGAAAGTTTGGGACTCCTTTTATGACGGTGTTCAATATATAGAAAGGTGAATGCAAAATGATTGGAAAAACAATAAATGAAATAAAGGTAGAAGATTTTGCCGAGTTTGCAAAAACTATTTCCGAATCAGATGTATATATGTATGCCGGAATAACAGGCGATTTAAATCCTGCTCATATTAATGAAGCTTATGCAGAAAAAACTTTTTTTAAGACGCGTATAGCTCATGGAATGCTGACTGCCGGTTTTATATCTGCCATTTTAGGGATGCAGCTGCCAGGGCCTGGAACCATATACATGAAGCAGGATCTTAAATTTATGGCTCCTGTGCGTATTGGTGATACTATTGTCGCCCGTGCTGAAGTTACTGAGGTCATTGAAGAAAAAAATCGAATTAAATTGAGGACAACCTGTACAAATCAGGAAGGTACTATTGTTCTGGACGGAGAGGCTGTTGTCAGTCCTCCTAAAGCTCCGAAAAAATAATTATAAAAAAGGGCGGGTTTAGAACCCGCCCCTGCCAAATTTGTATAAATATTTTTCCATATTACAATACATTTCCAAGCAGATAATTAGAAAGGCAGTGCTTTACATTGTCATCTGAAAAAGATTCTATCTGATTATGGCAATCCTGGCATAAACCGCAGTTATTGGCAAAATTATTCTGGATTTTATCGCCGCATTGTCCGCATGAATCCTGAATAAAGCGAACTCCCACTTCATAAGAACGATTTCCGTTGCTTCCGTTTTCCCGGCACCATCTTACTTCAGCAAAATATTGATCGCTTGCTTCGGGCCAGTATGGGTCAGGGGAAACATCAGAAAGCTTGATATGAATATTTTCTCCTGGATTCAATTCTTTATCAGAAACAAAAAACATACCCCCTGTGCTGCAATTAACCACTTTGGCTTTATGAATTTCGTTTTGATCTGATTTTATTTGATCTGATTTTATTTGGTCAGGTTTTATTTGATCAGGTTCAACTTTTGTATATACTGCAGACCTTGAAAACTGTTGCGGGAAAATGCTCTTTGGGGAATGATGCTCATAATACACCTCCATTAATTAAAAAATGATTCTTATTTAATAAATTTCAGCCCTGTTAAATATAGATCAGGAATTATGT
Organism: Desulfobacterales bacterium HSG17; assembly: GCA_030377945.1. The sequence continues at coordinate 1,151 of JAUCGD010000251.1, forward strand.
ACGAACGCTGATATAATAAGAGATGAGGCTTTTTTAGATGAACCATAGCATATTAAAGCAAGGCCAATAAAAACTGTAATATGTATTTTATGGTAAAATATCTGAGTTGTCAATGTTTTATATGAAAACCCAGGGCAGGCCCTGTGCCTGCCTTTTTCAGGGGCAAGCACAAGGGAGTAATCAATCTTTTTTATTTTTTGCGTGCATCAAGACGGGCTTTCAGTTTTGGAAACATCTGAAGGTCTGTGTGAGGAAGAAAAAGAGAAGCAATATAATGATCCATATATGACGGTGTTTCGGATAATTCAAAATTTGTCATCATTTTGGTTACTTCCACAACATCTTTTCTGAGCCTGTTGGTAAGAGCGTTCATCCTGGCTCCCAGGAGCGAAGCATTTCCGATAAAGGTAATCTTTTCAACATCCATTTCAGGAAGCAGACCGATAACCATTGCTTTTTCCAAATCCACATAACTGCCAAATCCTCCTGCCAGAAAAATACGGTCAAGGTCATTAATGGTCAGCCCGACTTCTTCAAGAAGAGTCTGGCATCCGCTGTACATAGCACCTTTGGCACGGATCAGGTTTTCAATGTCAATCTCTGTTAAAACAACATCCCTGTCAATCTGTGAATCTTCTTCCCAGGCCAGCACATATTCCCAGATTCCGTCTTTTTCCCGGATTCTTTTTGTATTCAGGTTATGATTAAACTTGCCGCTGTTGTCAATAATCCCCATTTCAAACAATGTTGCTGCAATAATTATTAATCCTGAACCGCAGATTCCTTTGGGTCTGACATTGCCAATTGTAATATTCATGGGTTCCAGGCTGACAGGATCAATGGAAAAATCCTCAATAGCCCCTTTGGCTGCCCGCATACCAAACTCAATGCCCCCACCTTCAAAAGCCGGACCGGCTGAACAGGCTGCACAGGCCATCCAGTCTTTATTGCCTACTACAATTTCTGCATTGGTTCCAATATCCATAAAAAGGGTTAATTCCTCAGTTCGATAAAGCCCTGAGCCCATGACACCAGCAACTATATCACCGCCAACATAACTTGATATCTGGGGATAAACCAGTGCGTTTACATGATCTCCTACTTCTATGCCCAGGTTAACTGCCTTAACAGGAGGGTATAATGTAGAAGCAGGCACATATGGTGAGCGTCTTATATATTTGGGGTTTACCTCCAGAAAAAGCTGGGTCATGGTTGTATTTCCTGCCAGGGTCATGCCGGAAATTTCATCAAGATCAACAGATGCCCGTTTAACAAGTTTTTTAATAATATTATTTATTGTCCCGATTATTACCTGGTGAAGTTTTTCCAGACCATTACCTTTTTCAGCAAACACAATCCTGGAAATAACATCTTCACCATAACTGATCTGGCCGTTAAAATCCCCGTTTTCTGCCAGAACTTCACCAGAAGCAAGATCAATGAGCTGTCCGTAAACCGTTGTTGTTCCTATATCAATGGCAATGGCATAGTTCCTGTCTGAAGTATCTCCAGGCTCAACATTAATTATATGGGTTTTTCTTCCTTCCTGAACAGGACGTGCCAGGGTTGCAGTTACTTTAAAATTATTTTTTCTTAAAATATCGGGAAGTTTTCTTATTACCGGCAGTTCAACAACCAGACGGTGTTCATCATGGTTAAGCTTGAGAAAGCTCACAAGCCTGGTAACATCCGGCAGATGATCCTGGGCATCAGGTTCAGGCAGTTCCAGATATTTTTTTTCAATGGGCGGGGCAAAAAGTCCCTGTTCTTTTAGATCATTAAAATTAAAATCCTTAATTTTAGCTGTACGCCTGGGCGTACTCTGCATATTTAAGACACTGATATCAATAGTTGATTCAACAGGGATACGGATGGTGACATCCTGATTGATAAGAGATTTACAGGCAAGCCGGTATCCTTTTTCCAGATCTTCGGATTTTAACCGCTCTGAAACACCTTCTTTAACATCTCCCTGTTCAATAATTACCCGGCACTTTCCGCAGACTCCTTCTCCGCCGCATGATGCATTGATATGAACCCCGGCTTCCATTGCTGCACGGATAAGGTTTTCTCCGTTTTGAACTTCTATTGTTTTATTATGAGGAAGAAACAAAACCTTGTGAATAGTCATAAAAAGGAACTCCTTAAAATATTATTTTGCCAATTAGTTAAATCAGTTCGTTAAACTGGCAGCTAAGTAATACCATATCATCTTCAAATACAGTTTTAATTTTATACGGCAGGGTTTTAAAAAGTCTTATCATTCCCTTGTTGTTTGGAGATGTATAGGCAAACAGCCCTGAAATTCCATTATCACGGGCAGCAAGAGCCAGCTTGTTCATTATGATTTTACCCAGTTTTTTACCCTGGTATTCCCTGCTCACGGAAAATGCTACTTCAGCCATGTTATTAGCCTGGTTAAGCAGGTATTCTCCCACTGCTACAACCTTTCCAAAGCCAAATTCTCCCACAACAGCTAAAATAGTTAAATCTTTTACATAGTCAGCCTCCATAAGTTCTTCAAGATCATCTCTTATAAAACTTTTTTTCTCATGGAAAAATCTGGATACAATATCATCTGTATCCATGTTATAAAAATGTTCCTGAAGCCTGCGCTCATCAACAGGTTTGAAGGGGCGGATAGCAATATTTTCTCCGTCTATTTCCCTGGTTTCTTCCAGTTTAACAGGATAAACACCGTGTATGGATTCTTTTAATGTCCTTTCCTGGCCAAGCAGTCCAAGTTTTTGAGCCTCATTAAAAAGTTCATCCCGGAAATCAGGATGGGCAATGCTTATCATGGCTCTTGCCCTTTCCTGAAGGCTTTTCCCAAAAAGATTTACAGCACCGTATTCTGTCACTACATACTGAACATCCCCCCTGGGAACAACTATTGCAGTATCGGTTAAGATAGGTACTACGTTGCTCTTTTTACCGCTGTTGGATGTTGATGTAAACATGATTATGGATTTACCTTCTGGAGACTGGGAAGCTCCTCTTACAAAGTCGGTCATGCCTGTAAAGCCTGAAAAAAAGTTATGAGAAAGTGCATCGGCAGCAACCTGGCCTGTAAGATCCATTTCCATTGCAACATTCATTGCAACCATTTTATTATGACGTGAAATTATTCCCGGGTTATTAACATAATCTGAAGGATGAAAATCAATGGATGGGTTGTCATGTAAAAACTCATATAAAACTTCTGTTCCAATGGCACTGCTTGCCACCAGCTTGCCGTCATTAAAACCTTTTTTCCTGTTTGTTATTACACCCCTTGCAACAAGATGCATCATATCATCGGTCAAACACTGGGTATGTACTCCTATATCATTTTTTTCCGAAAGAGCCAGAAGTGTTGCCTGGGATGTTGCACCCATACCTATCTGGATGGTTGAACCGTCATCTATAAGTCGCGCAATAAGTCTTCCGATAGTATCAGCAGCTTCGCTTTCCGGCATATTTCCAATAGTAAGAAGGTTTTCCTCATGTTCTACAAAATAATCCACATCATTGACATGAATAAAAGATTGACCAAGCACCCTGGGCATTTTAGGATTAACCTGGGCAATAACCATGTCAGCAGATGTTGCAGCAGCCAGGGTAATGTCAACGGAAACCCCCAGGCTCATCCATCCGAAATCATCAGGCGGAGATACCTGAATAAGAGCTGTATGAATGGGAAGCTGTCTGCTTTTAAACAGATGTGGTATGGCAGACAGGTTCATAGGAGTAATAAACCTCAAATTTTTAGACAGGCTTTTTGTTTTTGCAGATCCAAGGTAAAAAGATCTGATATTTAGATTTTGACTTTTGCTTTTATCAGCTATCATTGTCA
>JAUCGD010000252.1 GCA_030377945.1 Desulfobacterales bacterium HSG17
CATAATTAAATAATTTTTCCATTGTAACAATGAAAAGTTCTATGTAATTAATATTAATAATATCAAGCTCTTCAGCAACAGAGAAGTTGACAACAACAAAATCGTTTTCAATATTTTTTTGAAGCCGTATTAATTCCGTACTTTTCCCGCTGCCTTTATGCCCGGAAAAAAGCAGTTTCAGGCATCCGTCAGGATTATTAACAATACGCCTTTTTAAAGCATTGAAAATAGGCTTCCCTCCCCTGCCTTTATCTGCATTCACATAAAAAGTCTCAAATGTTTCAATATTTACCGGTTTAAGTTGAAAATAATTATATACTTCATTAAGATTTTTTGCAGGCATGGCAACTCCTTTCACAAATCCGCCCTTTCAGGGCTGAATTATTTTGGGTGTTTCAGGTCCCAGGCCGTTAGCCTGGGCTGTATAAATCCGCCCCTTTGGGGCTTAAAATCATAAATGCCGTTGTAGCACTATGAATAAATAACATTATACTCTATGGGAGGATATTCCCATATTCCAGGTACAGGAACTATTTGCTGGATGCCGACACTCAGCCAGGAAAGATCAGGTTTTATCTCCCTCAGCTTACCGTCTTCAGGAGGTCTTGCATGATTGGTATGAGAATAGATGGTTTGAAATATGCATATGCTGCTCTTTCCTTCCCGTGCAACAACATAGTTTTCCTTAAAACTGCGGATATTTATTCCCTTGTTTTCCACAAGCTGCTTGATTTCATCATCATCCAGTTTCATAAGCACCATTTTTGTCACCCCTCTTTCTGAAAGACGTATGAGTGCCCTTGTTTCACTGCTGCCTGCATACACGGTTGTGATGCATTGAGTCTGTTTAAGAAATTGTGCTGCTACACAGGCAGCAGTCCGCCTTCCTCCCACCATAACCGGAAGTCCATAGTATTCAAAAAATTTTTTCTGAACATCTTCGGCATACTTATCACCTTTTTCATAAAGATCCTTTGAAATATAACGGAGATTTCTTGCCATATCTTCGGCAGCATCGGCAATAGGCCAGTCAATGCGTACATGGAAATGAGAAAGCCTGTAACGGGTTCTCTTGATTGCAGGATCTCTTTGAATGAGCAGGGCATAGTCAACAGGGAGAAGAACATTTAAAAAATCAAAAAAATGAGCTGATTCAAGATATTTCTGATAACGGTCAAAGTTTTTTGACAGTGGCAGGGTTTTGGTTCGGAGAAGATTGGCTTTGGTTGTTTTGTTTACATCAAAAAAACGGATATATTTTTTACACAGGTTTGGAATGGAATCTTCAACAAAAACAACAAGAAAAGCATTCTGAGCCTCATATTCAAAATCAGGGATAATAGCTCTTGGCTTAAGCTCTCTTTTTTCAACAAAAGGATAGGGAATTTTTTTTCCAATAAAATTTTTATAAGAATCTATCAGGGAATATTTAACCATGAACTGATCCAGTTCATCCCGCAATAATTCATAATATGAACGCCTTAACCTGTCTGACGGACTGAGTCTTTCCCTGATATTCCAGTATAACACAAGTATCCCCTATATTTTATTCATATTCCAAAGCTTTTACAGCAGGCAGTTTCTTTCCTTCCAGGAGAGTTAAAAATGCACCGCCCCCTGTTGAAATATATGAAATCCTGTCATTTTCCCCTGCTTTATGAACAGCCACATCTGTATCCCCGCCGCCCACAATTGTCAGAGCATAGGATCTTGCCACGCTGTTTACCATTGACAAAGTTCCCCTGCTGAATGCATCCATTTCAAAAGCACCCATTGGGCCGTTCCATACAATGGTTTTTGCATCATATAAAACCTCATCAAAAAGCAGGGATGTGGCAGGGCCGATATCCAGGGCCATCCAGTCTGCCGGGATTTCCTGAACCGGTACTATCCTTATTTCAGCCTTGGAATCAAACCGGCTTGCAGCAAGCACATCAACCGGCAGATAGAGGTTGATATTATTTTCAGAAGCTTTTTTCATAACCTCGCCTGCTGCTTCCAGAAGATCATCTTCAACCTTTGAGTTTCCCACTTCACATCCGGTTTGCTTGAGAAAGGTGTTTGCCATAGCTCCGCCGATAATAATCTTATCAACATGGGAAAGCATATTTTCCAGGGCTTTAAGCTTGCTTGACACCTTCGCACCGCCTATAACAGCTACCAAAGGGCGCTGGGGTTTAGCCATTGCCTTTTTAAAATAGTCAAGCTCCTTTTGCAGAAGAAACCCGCCTGCACAAGCAGGGGCAAACTTAGTTATGGCAACCACAGAAGCATTTACCCTGTGTGATACTGCAAAAGCGTCATTTATATAAACATCACACAACCGGGCCAGTTCCCTGGCAAATTCTTCTTGGTTTTTCTGTTCCTGCTCATGAAACCTGAGATTTTCCAGAAGCATTACATCACCGTCTGCCATTTTATCCACAAGCGCTTTAACTTCAAGACCTGTGCAGTCAGGGGCCATTTTCACATCTTTGCCAAGCAGCCTTCCCAGACGTTTGGCAGCAGGTGAAAGGCTGAATTCAGGTACAAGTTTGCCTTTAGGCCTCCCTAAATGGGATGCAATAATAATTTTTGCATTACGGTCAAGGGCATATTGAAGTGTGGGAAGCACTCCTTTTATACGGGAATCATCTGTAATATTTTGATAATCATCTAACGGAACATTGAAATCAACCCTGATTAAAACCTTTTTTCCTGAAATCTCAATATCTTTGATAGTTTTCATGATTCCCCTTTCTTAATTTTTTTTGCGTGTAAATGTTTTTTACGTGACCATCGTTCAAAAAATCCCATTGTACCGGATTCATAGGCCCGATCAACTTTCTCCTCTTTAACCTTAATACCTTTTCCACCCCGGATAGCAGTACCAAGACACTGGGTTTTGTCCCTGCATTGCAAACATGATTCAGGAGAATGTCTCAGTCCATCCGGCCCTATTGGAAAAACCTTTTCCATATCACCAAAACATTCTTTTTCCTTGTCTGATATATTATTTGGTATTTTTTCCGGTATATTATCTGATATATTTTCTGGCATCTTAGTTCTGTTTATCATAATCCCTGATTATTTCCGCTATATACCCCTGATCTGCAAAGCTGAAATATTTATTATCCCCTATAACCAGATGCTCATGGACTGTTATACCCATGACCTTGCATGCAAAAACCAGCTGTCTTGTAACGGAAATATCATCTGGAGAAGGTTTAGGATCACCTGAAGGATGATTATGGGCAAAAATCAGGGCAGCAGCATGATGCTCAAGTGCTGCATTTACTACTTCTCTTGGATAAACAGAACTGGATGTCAGGGTTCCTTCAAAAAGTGTTTTTGTAGCAATTATCTTATTCTGTGCATCCAGAAAGACCACCTTAAAGCATTCCCGCGTTTTATCCTTCATATTAAAATAAAGGTAGTCAAACAATTCCTTTGAATTGTTAACAGCCATTTTATTAACCAGCTTTTTTTCAAGATACCGGTCAGCAGCAGCTTTAATAAGGCGTATGCCTAAAAGACTTTTAGGCCCGATACCTTTAACCTCGCAAAGAGCTTTGGGAGAAGCTTCAAAAACCCCCTGAAGGGTTTGAAATTTTTCCATTGCAGCCTTGGCAGCATCCTTGCAGTCCCTTCGCGGCTGGCCCAGGGTCAGCAGAAGCTCAATAACCTCATAATCCTGAAATCCTTCCAGCCCTGATTCCAGAAATCTTTCACGAAGCCGCTTTCTGTGACCTTCTCCTTTGTGTTTTTTTGTGTCATCCATATCTTACCTGAACAACCTCTTTAACCAGTCAATAAAAGTGCCTGCCTTGCTGTCATCAAGAAGATAGGTTTGAGCTACTTTATAAGTTATTGCACTTCCAAGCTGTTTTCCGGGTCTTTCCTGCCATGCAAGCCAGGTATGAATTATTGCTTTTGATTTTTGCCTTATACTGAATCGGTTTATTCCTTGTGAAATAAGCTTTTCTACTTTTGTTTTTGCAACAGAATATAGATCATCATCATCTCTTACCAAAAAACCGATAAAATCCTCAACAGCACCTTTGAGTTTATTGTCCGGCATAATCCATACACCGATCTCAGGTAATTCTTCATTTTCATCTTTCAGGAAAATGCCTTTGGTCTGAGCATCAGCAGGAATATCTTCATATCCTGATTTTAATAAAATATTTTTAAGAAATTGCCATCTGGCTTTAATATCTTCATCAGCATCAACAATTATCCCGATAACTTCATAACTTCCTGCTTGAATTATCGTTGGCAGCAGATTGAGGAGCTTGTCTATCCCTTCGCAGTTATGAATCCCAAAGTCATTAAAAATAATTTTACGTCTTTGTAAAAGCTTTTCAATTACTTTTTGGTCATCAATACCTTCAACCATTAAAATTTTAGAAAATTGTGAAAGCATGAATTACCTGATTTCAAGCCCTTGTTCCATAACCTGTTTTACTTCATTAATATCAACTTCAACAGCTTTTATATTTTGAGTTTTAGGCATATGTTTTAATTTAATAACCCTGGTATCATTTTCATAACCCTGGGATAAAGCAACCTGCTGCAATGCCCAGAGTGTATCCCGGCTGTGGGTTGTAGCAAATATCTGGATATTTAATTTATATGATAGATGGTAAATAATTTTCCACAATTCCACCTGAACAGACCAGTGCAATCCGTTTTCAAATTCATCAATCAGAAGAGTCCCGTTTTCACAATGGACTAATGCTAAAATTGTTCTCAGAATTCTGAAAATACCGTCTCCCATACTGCCCAGTGCAGATGGCTGGCTAATATTATGATATTTTACAATTGCTTTTTTGGTTGTTGTATCTGTATCTATAAAAGCTATGCGATCAATGTTTTTATCTATAATTCTGAGAGCTTCAATTACATAGTCTTCTTTTTCAGTTAAAACTATTTTACTCCAAGCTAATGCTAATTTATCAATATATCCAGCTTGTAAGGCAGCA
>JAUCGD010000253.1 GCA_030377945.1 Desulfobacterales bacterium HSG17
GCTAATCACATGGGTTTGGGGCGACCGTTCAGTTTTTTTGAGGGAGACACTACAGTGAAGCAAGCGTTACCGGCAGTTATCGGCGTCGACAAAGAAAAATGTCTTAATTGTCATGCCTGTATTACTGCTTGCCCCGTAAAATTTTGTAATGATGGCAGTGGAGAAGTTGTTTTTGTAAATTCAGACATGTGTATTGGCTGCGGCCAGTGCCTGGAAGCATGTACCCACGACGCCAGATATTATATTGATGATTTCGACGCCTTTTTACAGGATACACGAAAAGGGCTTAAGATGGTGGCGATCGTGGCTCCTTCTGTGGCGGCGAATTTTCCGGAAGCGTACCTGAATTTAAATGGGTGGTTGAAAGATCTCGGCGTGAGCGCCGTTTTTGATGTCAGCTTCGGCGCCGAGCTTACCGTAAAATCATATCTTGAACACATTGCCGAGAATGATCCCAAGATCGTTATCTCTCAGCCGTGCGCAGCCCTGGTCAGTTACATTGAGATTTATCAACCCGAGCTGTTGCCATACCTTGCCCCTGTGGATAGCCCCATGCTGCACACAATGAAAATGATCCAACGTTTTTATCCGCAATATCAGGACCATAAAATTGCGATTGTCTCCCCCTGCCTTGCCAAAAAAAGAGAATTTGTTGAGACCGGGTATGGTGATTACAATATCGCCTATAAATCTATCCAAAATCATCTGGATCAGCAGGGCATTTGTTTGTCCCGATATCCTGAAATCGATTTTGATAATCCCCTGGCCGAGCGGGCCGTTTTATTTTCAACCCCGGGGGGATTATTGAGAACCATTGAACGATGGGATTCTAGCATTCGCAACCGAGCCCGAAAAATAGATGGGATAGATGCCATTTATGAGTATCTGGAAAAATTGCCGGCGGTCATTGAAAAAGACAGGGCGCCCCTGCTCATAGATTGTTTAAGCTGTCGCCAAGGCTGTAATGGAGGACCATTGACCCTGGTAAGGGACCAATCCGAAGATGAAATCGAATACTGGATTGAAAAACGAAACAATGATTTAAAAGCGTTATTTCTGGCTAAAGCAGATGGTGATGAACGTTCAAGCAAACAAAAAATTGAATCGCTGTTGGCTTCCTATTGGGAAAAAGACTTGTATCAGCGGTCATATGATGACTTGTCTGAAAACAATGTCATTCAATATCCGAGCCGGGATGAATTGCAAGATATTTTCCATAGAATGCATAAGTACACAAGCAAGGATATTTATAATTGCACGTCCTGCGGGTATTGGGGGTGCGAAAAAATGGCGGTGGCGATTTTCAATGGCTTGAATCGGCCGGAAAATTGTCATTTCTTTTTGGCAACGGAAAAAAAATTTTCGCATCAAAAAATTGAAGAAAATGAGAAAAAACTCCGGTCCATTATGGAGACCACGGTGGCCGGGTATCTCCAAATCGATTTGAAAGCCATCATCACCGAGACCAACCCGGAAATAAGAAAGATGCTGTTGTGTGATGACTTGGAAGGAAGATCTATTTTTGATTTTTTGGACGCACAGAATGCGGCTATCTTGAAACGAGAATTGAGTATCCGCGATACCAATCAAAAAAGCACCTATGATGTGGCGATTCAAAGAACCGATGGTTCAACCATTTTTTGCCTTGCCAGTGCTTCACCAATTTTTAACAGCGATGGGACCAGAAGCGGGTCATTTGCTTTTCTGAAAGATATCACCCAGCGCAAGGAATATGAAAAACAGCTCGAAGAAGCCAAGGTTGCCGCTGAATCAGCGAATCGTGAAAAAAGTGAAATTTTGATGAACATCGGTCATGAATTCAAGACCCCGCTAAGCGGCATCATTACCGCCTCTGAATTGGCATTAACCCAAAGTCTTAATTCTGAATTAGAAAAAATTCATACGATTATTAAAAATTCCGGTCATACCCTGCTTGATTTAGTGGCGCGGACCATGGAGTTTTCAAAGGTCAAGGATGACCGCATTTGTTTGGATATTCATCCTTTTCGATTGGATGAACTTTTCAGCCGGTTGAAAACGACTTTTTTGTTCAAGGGTAAAATGACGGCCATTCACCTCAATCATCAATTTCCCTCCAGTGAAATCCCTAATGCATTGGTGGGGGATTCAGTGCGGTTGGTTGAAATTCTGAACCAGTTGCTCGAGAATTCGGCTAAATTTTCTACAGTTGAGCCCACTGTTGTGCTTGGGCTCAACATCGATACTATTTCTAAGGAGTATGTGGATTTTCGTTTTACTGTAAAAGATAATGGCAACGGCATTGATCCGGCGGTGGCAGAGCGCATTTTCCAACCATTCTTCCAGGCCGATATGTCCACCACACGCCAGCAGGATGGGATTGGGGTGGGCCTTTCCATTTGTAAGCATTTGGTTGATCTCATGGACGGCAATATTTGGGTTGAAAGTGAATTGGGGATAGGCAGCGCTTTTCATTTTTCAGTTCGATTGGAACGACAGAAATTGGAAATTCCTTTTTCCCTTGAAGGTTTCAAAGAACAACAGTCCGACAAGCAAGGCGGGGATGTCAGGGGCAACCCAGTTGTATCGGCTTCATTGGATAAGACGGCGATAGGTTTGCATTTGTCGAATTTGAAATTGTCTTTGAATGCAATGGACCCCGAAGAAACCATTAATCATATGAGTGCATTACAGCAGTTGCTTGATCCAATCTGTCTTCAGTCTTTAATAAGAAATATTGACTCCTATGATTATGACGAAGCTCTATCGGCCATTGCTAAATTAGCAGGTGAACTGGAAATTGAGATTTCTTCCCAGAAATATTAAAACATTTTCAGTCCTTTTTTTAAAAGGTTGCAAAGGGAATGGTATGCTTATTGACTTGTTACTGAATAGCCAAAAAAGAGGTGTGGGCTGATGCGGCAAGGCGTGAGGTTCTTATCACTTGCAATGTTTGTGCTGTTCCTCGGTTTAAATGTGTATGCCGCAGGAGAGCCATACAAGATTCTGGCCCCTCCAACACCGTCATCCATACCGCTTCTTTTGGCCGCCGATAAATTTGATACATTGCGGGTTGAAATTTTTTTGCAGCATTCCCGTGCGCATGCCCGTTTTTTAAATGGCGAGGTCAAGCTCCTGAATACGGGTATAACCGTTGGGCGAACACTCTATGACCAAGGGGCGCCCATTAAAATCGTCAATTCCCATGTGGCTGGTATCACTTATCTGGTCACCAATCAAAAGGGTGTTGATCATTTTGTGGATTTAAAGGGCAAGACCATACACCTGCCGTTTAAAGGGTCTCCCATTGACGACATCACCCAATTTTTTATTCGTCGTTCGGGGCTTGAATGGGATCAGGAAATCAAAATAAAATATCGCCCTTTTCAAGCGACCGTCAAAAGCATGTTGAACGGTTCCATGGATACTGCCGTCTTGCCTGAACCGTTTATATCTCACATCTTGATGCGCGCGGATGCGAATCAGGGGTTTTATATCGCCTTTGCCTATATGGATATGTGGCAACAATTGACCGGCAGTCCAGATGGGTATCCACAGGTGGGGTTGTTTGGCCGTACCGATTTTTTATTGGACAACGAGGCATTGGTGAAATCCTTCAACCGTGAACTGGCTGTGGCCATTGACCTGGTTCAGACCGACCCCCAACTCGCCATCCGAAAAACAGCTGGATACTTTAAGTTTCAATCTCAAATATTACAATCCGCTTTAAAGCGTACCCGATTTAAGCTATGGGTAGGCCAGGAGTTAACCCAGGCAGTTCAATTTTATGATGACAAGCTCAAACCAACCGATGAGACCACCCGATTTCCAACTGATTTTTTCTTCCATTAAAGGTCAAGTTCTGGCGTTTTGTGTATTTATGACCATCTGGAGTATTTTATCCTTTTTTTTTGAGGATTATACCATCCCGGCTCCGTTAAAGGTCTGGCAATATATTAAACACAATCCTTTTGACTTGTTGATTCATTTTTATATTTCCCTCAAGCGTGTTTGCATCGGCTTTGTGATTAGTTTTCTGTTTGGCACCGTACTGGGGATTGGTGCTTATCTGCTTAATCGATTTGCATTCATGGAGACCACCCTCGTATTATTTCAGGTTTTGCCGGGAACCATTATCGGAATCATTCTGCTGTTGCTTTTTGGTGTCGGGTCATGGGCCCCCATTGCCCTGATTATCATTTTGACCACACCGCTGATTGCCATTCAGACTGCTACTGCCATGTCCAAAACCAATCTGCAACTCCGGCAGGTGATTCAGTCGTTCGGGGGGGGGCGCCGGGCACTTACCCAAGATCTTTACCTGCCTATGTTGGTACCAACCTTCCGGGCAAATCTGAGTACGGGAATGGTTTTTTCCATCAAAGTGGTTTTACTCGGTGAATTTATCGGATCAGAGGATGGAATCGGATACCTTTTAAGTGTTGCCACGATATACTTTAATATGCCGGCTGTGTTTGCCTGCCTTTGTCTCATCGTCGGAAGTATTCTCTTGTGGCAGGTTGGCATCAATGTCGTGTACCTGGTTGTCTTTCGTAAATTTCTGAATCCGGATTAATATTCATGATTACGGTCACCAATGTATCAAAATCATATGGCGCCAAGCAGGTCATCAAAGCGGTAAGTTTTGCCATTGCCACTCAGAGCCGGATTTGTATTTTCGCACCTTCCGGGGCCGGTAAGTCAACGCTGATTCAAATTCTGGGGGGACTGGACCCCCATTATGCCGGACGGGTTGAAAATGCCGCCAAAAATCCCGGTATTATTTTTCAGGAACCGCGCCTTTTTGGGTATAAAACCGTGACTGAAAACATTCTATATCCTTTAAAATTCAATGGGCGCAGGTTTTCACCGGACTTGGAAAAGGATTTACAGGCCTGGATGCAAATCAGTGGATTACAACCATTTTCAGATCATTACCCGCATGAAATTTCAGGAGGGATGAAACAGACCGTTTCGATTAT
>JAUCGD010000254.1 GCA_030377945.1 Desulfobacterales bacterium HSG17
GATGTGGGAACTGAAATCAAATTCTCTAATTTGATTGAATTTAATAAAGAGCAGTGTATCGGCTGCGCCAATTGTGTGCGCGCGTGTCCGACCCAGGCCATTCGGATTCGTCACTCCAAATCGTTTCGTCTTGTAGATCTTTGTATTGCCTGCGGAGAGTGCGTACGGGTCTGTCCTGCCCGCGCCCTGACCATCAAACCAAACCGGACACCGGAACTCCGGGCGGATGAGTTTTCGGTTGCCGTGGTTTCACCTGAACTCTACTCCCAATTTCCCGGAAATATGCCCAATGATGTGCTGATCGGACTACGCCGCATGGGTTTTAAATATGTAATTGATAATTCCGATTACCTGGAAATGATTCAGTTTGCCACAGATGAATTTATCCGTCGTGCCCGCAAAACCGCAGCAATCCCCTTTCCGGTTATTTCTCCTTTTTGTCCGGTGGTGGAGCGCTTGATTGCATTTCGATTTCCCACCCTGCTGGATCAGATTCTGCCCATCAAAAGACCCGTTCACTTGATGGAAAAAGAGGTTCGCAATCATGTGGCGCAGGAAACCGGTATTTCGGTTGATAAAATAGTGTTTCATCATATCACGTCCTGTCAGTCCAAAGTCATTTCAGCCCGCAGCCGAAAGGTGGGTGCTGATGAATTGATTCAATATACCTGGGGGTTCAATGAAATTTATCCCCAACTGCTGAAGCATTTGGATCAATCAGAAGAAAGTGACACTTCTTTTTTATCTAATAGCCGTATGCTACCCATGCCCAGCGGACGAGGTGTTATGTGGGGGCTGTCAGGCGGTGAACTGACCGGATTGCGGATCGTGGCGACTCTTGCAGTATCCGGTATTTCGGAAACTATCGCCTACTTGGAAAAAGTGGAAATGGGAGCGCTGCGGGGAATCGAGTACCTCGAGTTGCGGGCATGTCCAGAGAGTTGCATTGGTGGGGCCATGGTGGCTATTGATAAATACATGGCCAAAAGCCATACCCATCGGATGGTGAAAGTTTTTGGTCTGGGGAGGCGTTTGCCAAGGGAAAAAATATTGCCATTATATGATCAGGGGTGGTTTTTCACGGTTTCGGATCGGAAAAAGAAGTTGGAAAAATTTGGCCGACAAAAAGCCCCCCTGTCCATAGACCATCTTGCAAAAATTGAATCCCTGAAAAAGACCTTGGGGAATAAAGACTGCGGATTATGTGGTGCGCCAACCTGTCATTCCTTGGCCGAAGATATCGTACGCGGGGATGCTCAGGTTCGGGCTTGTGTTCTGACCCGTTTACGTGCCCGGGAAAAACAAAGATAAAGAAGGAAAGCCATTGTGATCATCAAGGAAATGGTGGAACGTTTCGGAATGGAAGTAAAAGGTGGTGCCGGAGGCTTAGGCCGCCAAATCGACACCGGCTATTCAGGAGACCTTTTGAGTGAAATTATGGGCAATGCCCCTGAGAACTGTGTCTGGCTGACCGTCCAGAGCCATCTAAATATTGTTGCGGTGGCGGTTTTAAAAGAGATGGCGGGCATCGTATTGACGAGTGGTCAGGCGCCAGACCAGGAAACCGTGGAAAAAGCGGATGCCGAGGGAATTCCTTTGCTCATGTATAACGGTTCGGCGTTTGCATTGGCAGGGGAATTGTATAAGGCGGGCATTGTTAGTGCTTTATGATCAGACCGTTTACGGCGGATTTGCATATCCATACGTGCTTGTCTCCCTGCGGGGATTGGGAAATGAGTCCGAAGGGCATCATTACCGCAGCGCTGCGACAAAAACTCGATATCATCGCCATTTGCGATCATAACACCGCCGATAATATTCCGGGGGTGATGGCAGCGGCAAGGGACACACCTCTGACCGTATTACCAGGAATGGAGATTTGTAGTGCGGAGGAAGTCCATATCCTGGGAATTTTCGAAACTGTGGAAAACGCACAGAGGATGCAGTCTTTTTGCTTTGATGCGCTGGAAAGTCAAAATCAGCCGGAGGTCTTCGGGTATCAGATCATTGCCAATGAAAACAATGAGGTCATTGGCGAGTGTGAAAAATGTCTGATAGATGCGATCAAACAGCCCGTGACCAAAATTGTGGAACAAATTCATTTGCTGGGTGGACTTGCCATTGCATCCCATATTAACCGCCCGGCTTTTGGTATTTTAGGTCAATTGGGATTTATCCCGCCGGATCTTTCCTTAGATGCGTTAGAGATCATCCCGCCTTTTGATGATCAACAGGCCGGTAGGCTTTTGCCGCATCAACAGCATTACCCGCGCATTCTATCATCTGATGCCCATTATCCGGTGGATATCGGTAAGCGTAAAACAACTTTTTATTTGAAGGCCCCTTTCCTTGCTGAAATACGTTTGGCCCTGGCCGGCAAAGAAGGTCGCCATATGGAGGATTGATTGCGGGAACTATCGCTTCATGTTATGGATGTGGCGGAAAACGGCGTGGCGGCGGATGCCGGTCTTATCGAAGTGATCATAGATGAGGATCGGAACTATAATCGGCTTTCCATTTTAATACGGGACAATGGGCAGGGAATGACCCAAGAGGCTGCGGAAAAAGCTTTGGACCCGTTTATCACTTCCCGCACGACCCGCCGGGTGGGCCTTGGTTTATCTCTTTTAAAGGCGGCGGCCGAAAGATGTGAGGGGGATTTCAACATTGCCTCCCAACCGGGAAAGGGAACCACTGTCTCGGTGTGGTTCCGCTACGATCATATCGATCGTTCACCCTTAGGGGATATGCCGGGAACGATAATGACGATGGTCATGGGCAATCCTGGAATTGATTATGTCTATATCCATCGGATTAATGGCGTGGAGTTTGACATGGATACCCGAGAGCTGGCTGAGGCTTTGGGACCTGAGGCGCTGCAGGATCCCTTGGTAATCCGTCATTTGAGTAACGAAATAAGGGAAAAAATAAAAGAATTGGCAACCGCTTCAAAAAAGGAAGAGTAAAATGGCCAAACTCACCATAGATGATTTAAAAAAAATTAAGGAAAAAGCCTCAAAATCGACAGCCCTGCGGCATGGCGAAACCCGCATTAAAATTTTAGTTCATATGGGTACCTGCGGTATTGCAGCCGGTGCCAGGGATGTAATGGATACACTTATGGAGGAGATCGCCGAAGCCGACCAAGACGGAATCCGCGTAGTGACATCCGCGTGTATGGGGATGTGCAGCAGCGAACCCAATGTAACGGTTCAGATCGGGGAACAGGAGCCGGTGATTTACAAGGATATGGATCGAAATAAAATGCGCCAGGTGTTTAAACGCCACGTGCTGAAAGGTGAAGTGCAGACGGATTTTGCCCTGGCCCGGATGTAATATACCAAGCGTAAATCGCTGGATGCGACTGATGTGATACTTTATCATTTTTTTTAGGGAGTGACAGATGAGTGCGATTGAAACGATAAAATCTTTGCCGTTTTTTAATGAATTTGATGAAGGGCAACTTGCCGCACTGGCAAAGCTGTGCAGCGAGAAAGAGTATTTACGGGGAACCCGGATTTTCACCGAAGGAGAATCTGCCACACAGATTTTTGTACTCGCCCAAGGGGCTGTTGAACTTCGATTTGAGTTACCGGCGCGCGAGGCTGATGCAGCCCAGACCATCTCCGTCATTGAAGAAGGGCAGGCCTTTGGTTGGTCAGTTTTTGTCCAGCCCTATAAATATCGTTTTTCAGCCTATTGTACGGCCCGCATCACCAAAGTGCTGGTGATGGAGAAAAAGGAATTGGATCAATTGTGTGCCTCGGATGAGACCCTGGGGTTTTATTTTTTGGCCAATGTCGTGCGTCTCGTCGGTGCTCGTTTTCATCATTTACAGCAAACATCCATGAGCACTGGTTACGCCACTACCAAAATTTTAGTTCATATGGGCACCTGTGGTATTGCCAAAGGCGCCCGTGAAATCATGCAGACCGCAGCCGATGAGCTGGCGAACGCCGGACGATCGGATATCGAACTGGTTTCCGCCGGTTGTCTGGGAAATTGTTCGGATGAACCCCAAATGACCATTGAGACCACCGGCCAAGCACCGGTGATCTATGGTAAAATGACCCTGGAAAAAGTCAAAGAAGTATTTCAACGTCACGTGTTGGGCGGAGAAGTGATTTCCGCTTACCTTGTTGATAATTAAACGAGTTCATATGAAAAGTTACTTCTATCGTTAAACTGACTATCGAACAGTACGAAGGAAATAAAAG
The DNA here is from genome assembly GCA_030377945.1 of Desulfobacterales bacterium HSG17. The sequence continues at coordinate 4,218 of JAUCGD010000254.1, forward strand.
ATGACCGATATATCGTTTTTAGAAAAAGTGGACGTTTTCAAGGGGCTCAGCGATGCCCAGCTCACCGCGATTTCGGAAAAATGTGAAACCTTATCGCTTTCCCGCAAGGATCAATTGTTTGCACAAGGGGAACCGTCTACTCATTTATGGCTGGTTCTAGAAGGCGAGATTGATTTACGGCAGGAAAAAGACAAGGACGACGACACTTCCATATCGTTTGTGTCAAGGTCCGACACATTTGGCTGGACCTGTTTTGTACCGCCGTATCAATATCGTTTGACCGCTGTTTGCGCATCCCATACATGCCGAGTGATTCGGATTACAAAGAAGGATCTGGAGTCTTTGTTCCAAGCAGATGTCAGCATCGGATATCGGGTCATGAAGTATTTGATTCAGGCTGTGGGTCGTCATTTTCAGGAATTTCAGGATGAATTGGCCAAGGTGCGGGGGCATGATATTATGCACCAATGGTAACGAGTTGGTCGAAATGGTCTTTTCCCGCAATTTCTTCGTCAATCTTCAGGATTATATGTCTGACGTACTATTGTGCGCCTCACATATAATCCTTTGATTTCCATGAATTTGCAGAAAAATCCACATTTTTCAATCGACAGCACCAATTAAATTTTTTTGTGAGCACCTATTTTGTAGAATTGAACCAAGCGGCTTGCCTAATTTGAAGAATATAATTTTTAAACATGTTGTTTCTTAAAAACACAGAACTACTGGAAAATAAA
>JAUCGD010000255.1 GCA_030377945.1 Desulfobacterales bacterium HSG17
TAGTATCCGTGACCATGGGGTCAATGGTATATTTTTTTAAAAAATTCTGTAACTTACGTGGTGAATTAAATCGGTCTACAAAAAGCTCACCCCAGCTATTGCGATAAACTACGCTGAAATCGTTAATATCCTTCTCATACGGTGATTTTTCAAAGCTCACGATAACCAACATCTTAATTACACGTTCTTTTCGCAAAAAATGATCGTGATCAATGGAGGTCACATTCACTCCACCCACGAAATCCCTTATTTTTCGCCCTAAATTAATAATTTCCTGCAAGGTTACACTTGAAGGGTTGGGTTCCATACTGATGCGGCTTTCCACAAACAGATTGTTCCACACCAAATATGAGATCAGTTGGATTATATCCGTATGAGAAAAAAGAAGCAGTTTATTGTCCATACCCGAATACACCAACCATAATTCGTTATCCATTTTTAAAGTCAGGTTGGAGGTATTAAGGGTACCAGTGGGTTTCTTGATAATATTGACTTTGTGCTTTTTGGCCTGATGGCAAGTCGAAATAATACGACCTAAGATGGTCAAATCCTGTTTACTCATCACTTCAGAGCTTTTGGAATGGGTGCTGAAAATATCCTTATAAATTTTGAGCAGCAAACGAAACAATTGTTCTCCCAATTCAACCTGCTCATTAAAATCCCATGACTGAAACTTACTTAGGCGTAACCGGGTTTTAATGTCCAAAGGAAACTCACGGTAGAGCTCAGCCGCAATCTCCCTTTTCAAAGTCGATTTCTTATCATAGGGTTTCAAATCACACCGCAGATAAAAACATTCCTTTAAAAATTCCTGTACTTCAAGATCATTATCAGCATAATAGTCAAAAATGGAATGAATGGTAAAAACGCTTGGATCAGTGAGAATTTCGCCTTCGTCCTGCTCCATAATGGCGGCTCTGAAACGATGGCAAATCAATGCCTCCTGAGCCGCATCCACGAGCATCTTTAACAGGACCATTTTAATAATTGATTTTAAGGGGTTGCTCAGGGATTTATGAAATTGCCATAATGCTGAACCGAAATATTCATCTTTTTCAACGATTTCTAGATTTCCGAAATCCACGACTTCGTAAAAGCCGTATTCATCATTTGTAATAGCCGAAAGGGCTTCCCGGTAATCCAAAGATTTGTCCGGTGAATGGCAGAGCCACCACAAAGGCAGTTTTCCGCTGATCACGATCGAAGTCCGATAAAATTCTTCCTTAAGAACATTCCTCTGGGAACTTCCGCAGCTTTCACCATCTAAACTGCCAAAATTATTTTGCTGAATATCAGATAACTCGGAAATGAAAAAAAAGACCGGCATCTTGATATTCATATCCAACCAGTCTTTGATGAGGTTTATTTTCTGATTCAGCTTTTGCCACGCCTGTTCATCATATTCCGATTTATCGTAACAAACCCAGGTATCGCAGTCTGAGGAAGATGTTTGGCTGATGGTGCCCACACTGCCGATAGTGTATAGTCCTTGAATGATGTGATACTCAGACGAAGGTTTGAGCAATGATCCGCGGCTTGTGATCCCGAACATACGTTTGAATTGCGATTCGCGTTTTCTGATTTCCGGGTCGTTATCAATGTGAAAAACCCTGAATGGACGTTTTAAGCCGGCTAAATATCCGGGGCATGAGGGATGATTAATACTAAGCAACCAGGGCAGAAGATAAAGGACATAAAAACCTTCCTTGGGGGCCAGCTCCATGAAAATAGCTTTACGAAAACGGTTATACTCGACATATCTTTTTTTATTTGCGCGCAGCTGCCGGTACATTGGCCCTCATCTTCTAAGACATTGCGAAATTCATATAATTTGTGGTAGTATCTTTATATTCATAGAAAAAACGTGTCAGGAGTTAAAAGCGCTCCTGCCCTCATTACCAAGCATTGGAATGGATCCAGCATTTTAAAACCAAAGGCTTCAGCGAATATATACGAATTAAAGCGTTAAAACAAGCGCGGGGTGGAGACTTGACTAATATAGAAAATCTTTTTATCTTTTTTAATTGAATATGCCCAATATTAAAAAAGCCCCCCGACGTCCCAAATGCCGTAAATGCAAGCATTATTTCATCACTTGGGAAATCAGGTTTCCCCATGGATGCCGTGTAATGGGTTTTAAGGGAAAAGAATTACCGGAATTTTCCGTTTATAAGGCTTCAGGACGTCCTTGCCTGCATTTTTGCCCCAAAAAGCAGATGCTATCGTAAAAAATCGAACATCCGGTCGTTTATTGACAGGTCTTCTTGCATTGGGTATTCATTCCTCTCATGATGTTCCGGCTTATTTTGAATCACATCTTCCAACCCAATCAAAAGTTACTGATATGGATGCCAAACTCATCAACCCTTTTATCAAAGCCACAATTGAAGTTATAAAAACAATGGCTTCTGTTACACCAAGCTCCAAAAAACCATATTTAAAAAAAGATGATGCCGCCACAGGTGATGTATCCAGCATAGTCGGTATTACCGGAAAAACAAACGGGACCATCGCGTTTTCCTTTTCAGGTACATGCATCTTAAAAATCGTATCCAATATGTTTGGTGAAGATGTGTTGGACCTTGATGAAGAAGTTGCAGATGCCGTAGGTGAAATCGCCAATATGGTGTCCGGTCAGGCCCGGCAGGAATTGGAAACCATCGGATTCCTTTTCGATGGAGCCATTCCCAGCGTTTTTATGGGTGAGGGCCATAGCATCATTCACATGACGGATGGACCTAAAATCGCCATCCCATTCACAACACCGGATGGCGGTTTTACATTAGAAGCCTGCTTTGAAGCGTAAATATTAAAACTGACGGTTCCGTATAAACTACGCCTTCAAAAAACTACCGGCCCCCTTTAAAATACCCATGGCCGCATCAATCGAATCTACCTTAATAGATTTGGATCCCTCAAAAAGAGGGAGTGGGCATATTGATTGATTGTCCATCACGATAATGGTTCGATTGATCCCTGATTTTTCAAAATGATATTTGATTTTTCGCAAATGAAACAACACCTTGGGGTCAGGCGTCGCCTTATAGTGATATACATCCAATACCAGATCAAAATTAGGTCGCAGGTTCGGTAAAATTCGAATTACCTGGTTTGAAGCGGATTTGGCGCTTTTGTAATCATAAACACCGGTCAATCGCAAGTATAAAGCATTCTCTTTTTCCTTAAAGCTGGCTTCCCATTCAGCCTTTCCCTTTCTTCCGGAATACGAAGTCGGTGGTTTTTTCTTGAATAATCCTTCCAGATGGGCCAATTGGCCCTTCACCTGGGCCAATTCCTTTTCCAACTCATCTAGCTCCCGCACAAGCATAGGCGCCGCTTCCAGCGCGACATTGAGATCCTTGATATCCAAGGCCGTGCGATGCCTGAATTTTTTTTTAATCTCATCCAGATTCATTTGATAAAAACAATTCCTTGTATTCTATTGCACGCTTGACGTAAACGTCAGCAATCATTTTATTTTTTTGAATTCCATCCTCGCCCAATTGTTTTTTTATGATACCTGGAACCCCTGCGATCAATGTATTCGGCGGAACTTTCGTATTCTCTAGCACAACAGATCCCGCAGCCACCACGCACCCCTTACCGAGCTGAGCACCATTCATAACAATGGCCCCAATCCCGATTAAACAATCATCACCAATGGAACAACCATGCAACACAACTCTATGGCCCACTGTTACCCGATCACCGATGGTTAAAGGAAAACCGGGGTCCGCATGCAACATACTGAGATCTTGAATATTCGTCTCCCGCCCCACACTGATCCTGTCCCCATCACCCCGCAAAACGGATTGAAACCAGATTGAAGAATGCTCTGCAACAGATACATCACCGGTGACAACAGCGGTAGGCGCAATAAAAACAGAGTCTTGGAAGGAAGGGGTTTTCTTTTCGAGAGGTATAATCATGGCATTAAAAAACCTGAAATCCATTTTTGAAGAGGCATTACTAAGGTTGCACTTCCACAATGACATAACTGGTGTTGTCTTTTAAACCTGCCGCTTTGGCCTTCTCCATTAACCGCTCACCGTTTTCAACGGGAGATCGCCCCAAGATTTCGGCAATTTCCGCTGACCGAATGATATCAGTGATCCCGTCACTGCAAAGAAGGAATGCAATGGGTGCTGAAATGTCAAGTTTTTCCACATGAGGTTGATAGCGTGGCCAGACTTCCCGAAAAGCAGGTCCCATGCCGAAATTGACAACATTTTTATACGGATGGTCAAACGCCTCTTCCGGTGAAATCTTTTTTTCATCCAATAAAGTCTGAACCAGAGAATGATCGCGTGATATTTGATGAATCTTCCCCTTTTCCAATGAAAAAATCCTGCTGTCGCCGGCATTAAAAACATATGCGGTCCCCTCTTTGATCCAAATTCCGGCAAGGGTTGTACCGCTGTTTTCAGGAAGACTGGTGCGGGCTTCCTCCTGAATATTGGAGATGGATTTTTGAATTTTCACCTTGTTCGCATCTTCCATGAAAATCTTCTTCGGCAACTCTTTACTCACACACCAACTTGCCTTCTCGCCTGACTCATGACCACCCATCCCATCACAAACCGCCAGCAAAATTTCAGACCGAAACAAATGAAGCTCATGAGTGTATGATTCATCCTGAATGGCTTTTGAAGGCGTCAACAGGCAATCTTCCTGATTTTTCCGGGGTCCGAGGGTCATTCTAAAATAACAATTAAACCGCATAATAATTATCCAATCGAAAAAATATCCAACACGCCACCAAAACCGACGGTTCTTTGCATTCAATTCCAGTTAATAACATCATTATCAACAACCTGCTTCCAAAACCCTTATCAGGGTTACTCTCTTGCTGAAAACAGTCAAACTACTTTTTAATTTATGCCAGATCAATTCAGAAGTGTAAACAATAACCCAGATACCGTCCAAATAATAATGCCCCCTTGAGCAACGTAAG
>JAUCGD010000002.1 GCA_030377945.1 Desulfobacterales bacterium HSG17
AAATTCCACACTATATTGGAAAAATATTAAAAATAAAGAATACCGTAAAATTCTAGAAAAAAGAAATGAACATGCTTTTTATATAGAAGCATGGGATTTGAACACTGATAAATTGTTGTGGGAACTAGAAATATATAGAATTGAACCCGATAAAAGTGTTGAGCCAGACATTCAAGATGTTTTTATTACTAATATGAAAATTGAGAGTAATATATTAATTATTAAAAACGAAGAAAATGATATATTTAAAGTTGATCTTGAAACAAAAGAAATTCAACCAAACAATAAAATTTATAAAACAAATATAAACTTCTAACAAATCAGTTCGGTGATTTCTGGTGTTAAACTATATGAACCAGATGCAATGTCAAAAAATAATTTTCCAAATTCAACTTACCAATATATAAACCCACTAAATCCATAACATGTCCATTCAACTGGTACTTGTAGTAAAGTGTAATATGAATTCTCAAATTTCATTCCGGTTTGTAACAAAAAAGGGAAAATAAGGTCATGCGCTTCCGAAATAATTATGAATTTAACAGTTTGCTATATTTTCCAGTGTAAGGGGATTTGTCTTTTGGGCGCCTTTGGGTTTTGCTTACAGGATCTGATTTGCGGAACGGGTAATACAAAATTTCATATGGCGGATATCCAGATATTATAGGAGTTATTTTATATCAAGAAAATGAAAAAGCTAAAATCACTGGACAAACAACATCAAAAAGGTTTTACTACTCTAAAAAACAATTAACAACAGCGTTCATAAAAACAGATGCTTTCCCAATATCTTTTAAAAGACCTTACAATACAAAATCATATAATACATAATAGAGTTGTATTAGCACCCATGGCTGGTCTTGGTCACATTGCTTTAAGGCAACTCATCGCTGAGTTTGGAGGATTTGGACTGCTGTTTACAGGGATGTGCAGTGCAAAAGCAGTTCCCCAGGAAAATCCTGAAATCTCCCTGGTTTTTAAATGGCGGAAGCAGGAACTTGAATATCTTGTATGTCAAATCTTTGGTGCAGACCAAAAAAGTATGGCAATGGCTGCCGAGCGAATTGAGAGAGAAGGCTTTTTTGGAGTTGATCTGAATTTTGGGTGTTCTGTGGCAGCAATATGTAAAAAAGGCTGCGGTGCAGCCCTGCTGAAAAACCCTGATCTTTCATCAAATATTGTAAAAACTGTTAGAAAATCTGTGTCAATTCCTCTATTTGTAAAATTTCGAACAGGGTGGGAGAATAATCCCCAATTTGCTGTGGATATGGCAAAACGTTTTGAAGATGCCGGAGCTGATGCCTTGACATTCCATCCAAGGATTGCACCAGACAGAAGGAACCGTCCTCCCCAGTGGGATATAATAAAACTTGTAGCTCAAGCCGTTGACATTCCTGTTTTTGGGAACGGCAATCTTTTCAATGCTCAGGATGGAATCAAAATGATGGAACAGACATTCTGCCAGGGCTTGTCTGTTGGCAGAATGGCAGTTTCAAAACCCTGGATTTTTGCACAATGGACAAAAAATTTTTCTCCAGAAGATGATATTTTTTTTACCACTGCAATAAGGATGACAGATATTCTTTTAGAACATTATGATGACCATTTTGCAGTTAAACTGTTCAAAAAATTCGCCCCATATTTTTGTGCCAATTTTAAATTCGGCCATCAGATTTTAAAAAAGCTTATGCCTGCCCTGACCATGGATGATATGAGAAACAATATTGATTCTATCTTTGAGTCTGAGCTGGAAATTCTTTCAAAACCAAATCTTAATCTATTTTTGTAGTTGATTTTTCTTTTATATTTTCACAATCACAAAATCAGGCCCTGGGGATCGCATTTTTCTCTTAAAAGTTTTAACTCTTCAACAGTAGGGGTATCTATTTTTTCTGCCCGGGAAATATCAATATCAAACTCCATATTTTCAAGAATTTTTTTTGGGTGTATCCCAGGATAGTATCCGTTTAAAAACATCTTTTTTGAATTTTTATCAAAGCCCATAATGCCCATATCAGTAATCACTCTGTATGGGCCACCGTCAGGTAGTCCCGCTTTTTTACGTCCATTTGGACCATCAAGATAGCCAGGGCTTGTCAGGTAATCAAGCTTGAGTTTGAATTTTCGTTTTTCCAATCTCATAAATATAATTGTTCTTGAAACAAAAGATGCAACATCACAGGCTCCTCCGCTGCCGGAAAACCTGACATCCGGATCATGATAATCACCAATTACAGTTGAATTCAAATTACCGTAAATATCAATCTGGGCAGCTCCAAGGATACCCACAACATGTTTGCCTGTAAACCTGTTCTGCATAAAGGCAAATGAGTCAAGAAGGCCTCCACTGGCAGCAGCCTGATACATTATTCTTGAATCCCCTACAGCAAGTGGCAGATCTTCAAGTTTTGAATCAATGGCACCTGTTTCAAAAAAAATAATACTTTGGGGAGCATTGATATTTTTTGCAGCCATGGCAGCAAGCATTGAAATCCCAGTACCGCAGAAGACTATATCATTATTCTTGATTTGCCTTGCTGCTGCAATGGTCATCATCTCTTTTAATGTATAATCCATTGTAAGTACTATCCTATCCCCGATCCAGATTTTTTGCATACCCGTAATGCTTGTCTGCAGCAATCATTTCAAGGCGTTCTTTACCAATAAAATCGAGCAGATCATTATGGGTTGGATGATTTAGAATATAATCCTTAATATATGAGTCATATAACTTGTCATTCTTGGCTTTTTCTGCATACTCCTTTAAATAAACCGGGTCATAATCATAATAATTATAACATGCAGTTGGATATGCTCCATGGGGTACGTGAATAACAGCACTGGCATGAATAAATGGAATCAGGTTTCTTTCAGGAATATTCTTTAAAGAGTCATCACAAATAAGCTCTTCACAGGTAATAATAAGATTTTCTGCTGCTTTTGCCTGCTCCACATCAACAAAAGGAAGACCATCAATTCTGCAGTTGCCCTTGGAATCAGCCTTTTGGACATGAATAATTGTAACATCAGGATTGATTGCCGGCACCAGAACCACTTTTTTAGTATCGCACCAGTTACCAAAGGGGTTTTCCATTTCAATGAGCTTTTGATCTGGCAGTCTTGAATTTTCTTGTCTAAATTGAGGTGAAAAACCCCATTTTTTGATAATATCAGTGCCAAGGGAAGAGCGTGTCGGAAGAAAAGCAATGCCCATTGATCCTGCAAGAAAACGCAGACTCATCTGATAATTGGAATAATCTTCAATATTAATTTCTCTTTCCTGGACAGCTTTTTTAAATCTGATACATGTGGATGCAAATTTTCCACTTCCGCCATAGGCGATTTCAAGGCTGGAAATACAGCCTGCTCCTACAAGTTCATCAACACCTTGACCATTTGAATGGGCATACAGATGAATACCTTTAATCTTCTGCCTGATTATTTCATAAACAGCTGCCATGGGATTCCTGTTTATGGTAAATCCACCCATGGATAAATGGCATCCATTGGTTACGTATTGACTGACTGCCTGTCCCAGGGTCATTATTTTATCATTACAAGTCTCCATTCACAGATCTTATACTGACACCATTAATGACATTTCTGGCAAACCATAAAAGTATCTTTTTTTATGTGTGACCTTCAGGTTATAGTCCAAGAATACTAAGGCCTTCTTCAAGTTCAAAATATGGTTTGAGTTCATATTTATATCCGGGAACGCCAAAATATATGGCAAGACTTTCTCCAATGGCCTGAATACCTTCTGCAAGTCTGTCATTTTCCAGCTCATAAAAGGTAATGGAGTGCATACCACCTGTCACACTTGGTGAAACATAGGGGCCTTTTTTAGTTAAAAATGTTGGAAGGACAGGGGCTTTAAGATATCGTTTTGCAATTTCTTTTGTACTTTCAGGTGGATAGGTAACGTCGGAAATTATAACCATGATTTTCTCCTTTTATTTAGTATTTGAAAGTATGATCACATAAGGCTTTAAGTGTCAAATTAATTTATTTATTGTTTACAAAAAAATCATCAATAATTTTCTGTTTTTTTAATTTTTGACCATAGGCAGCAGCACTTTTTTTGTCTGTAAATTCTGAAATCCGAACTACAAACCAGGTTTTTCCACCGCCGTCGATTTTTTTAATTCTCGCAGCAATCTCTTTTTTCTTTAAAATGTCAATATATCGCTGTGCATGTTTTTGTTTTAAATAAGCTGCCACCTGAATTGTAAAGGGTTTTGACACCTGAATCGGAATTTTAACTTTCTCTTTTTCTGTAGTGCTGGATTTAAAAATATGGGACATGGTGCTTACCATGAAAAATAGAAGTAAAACAGAAACTATTATAAGAAAACCAGCTTTTAAATAAAATTGCAGTTTTTCATGCTCTTTTATAAAAGTGTATAATTTGACCACTGATAAAATCAAAAAACTTAAAATTGAACCTATAAAAATCCATATATGTTTTAAACCGACAAGGCTCTTTTCAACAATCTGTTTTGTCTTTTTTCCAATCTGGTCTCCAATTTGAATCGCATTTTTCCTGACTGATATTTTGTCAAGTTTATTATCGGGCAGTAAAAAAGATACTTTACCGTGGATAATTTCTTCGGATTTACCAATCAAAGCCTCAATTTTTGCTGCATACCTATCGTTATATTTTGGCTCTTGCAAAACATGCTGATAAAGTTTTTTTGCTGTAAAATCTTTTCTTTCCAACCCCAGGAAAATATCAAGAATCAAAATTGATAATATTTTATCATCATAATATTTTTGAGCAAGAGTGGATAATATTTCCTGCTCAAAGGGTGTTACAATGCTCGATTTTCTCAACCGGGTAAGCCACAATTGTGCAATATCCTTATCTGCTGGATTCATTTTCAGATAAACCAGTACACTGAGCTTAAAATTTGAATCGTCTTCTAAATAGTGTGAATCCGGCGAATTTAAATAAAATTTTGCAATGGCACTGGATATTTTTTGCGCTGTTTTTTTTGCAGTAAATGGCCACAAAAGAAAAGTATCATAAATTCTTAAAGCTTTAATATAATTTTTTTGCGCTTTATTTAAAATTCCTGTCCGCTCCCATGCCTGCCCTTCTTTAAGCAAACCTGTTACAATTTTCCTGATTGTAAAATCCATTAAAAAACTGATTATCACAGCTATACCTGTGAGGGTTACAAAGGCTGTGATAAGAGAGTTGATTCCGGGAAAAAACCTTGTCACGCCCGGCAGTATATAAAAACTCAATGGTATGGCAAACAAAGTTGTTATCCATAAATGAACACTGATATTTTTTAATATCCAAATCATTGAGCTTCTTGTTCCTCTTTTAGATCATCTGCCACACACAAATTTTGTTCAGGTTTTAAAGGAACTTCCAGAACTTCAATGTTTTTATCGCCTTTAAGAGTGTCATTACTCCCACCAGGTTTACTTATCCAATCCAGTATATTTTTTTTAGCCAAAGGGCTGCATCCTGTCCTTGTATCAACTTTTTCAAACCTGATATTATCAGGAATGGGAAAATCCCTTTCCGGTTCTGATTTAAGCGCCTTTATCATGAAATCTGCCCAGATGGGTGCTGCACTCCTGCCGCCTGTAATACCGACATGATTAATATCAATCAATGTTTTTTCCTTGTCAAAGCCTGTCCATACAGTGGTGCAGAGAGTAGGTGTGAACCCTGTAAACCATGCATCTTTATAATGGTCTGTGGTTCCTGTTTTTCCTGCTGCAGGACGGTTAAATCCAGATTTCTGAATAGATCTCCCAGAACCCCTTTGAATGACTGATTTCATCATATCCACAACCTGATAGGCAATAGCCGGCTCAAGCACTCTTTTTTCCTGAACAATATGCTCAAAAATAATTCTGCCAAAGGCATCTTCCACCCTCCAGAAGAAAAAAGGCTCATGCAAAACTCCAAGGTTGGCAAAGGCAGTATATGCCGAAACAAGCTCAAAAGGCGTTACATCTGATGTCCCCAGAGCAACAGAATATACGTTTTTTAAAGGACTTTTTATACCACATCTCTTTGCAATATTATTAACTGCATTTGGACCAATTTGTTCCACCAGCTGGGCTGCAATCGTGTTAACAGATTTAAACAGAGCCTTTTTTAAAATCATATCACCTGAAAAAACCCTGCCAAAATTCTGGGGTTCCCAGTCTTCTGCTCCCTTGACAGGTATAATCACTGGTTTATCTGTCATAATTGTTCCGGGATGGAACCCCAATGTTTTAAATGCTGAATAATAAAGAAATGGTTTAAACCCGCTTCCCGGCTGTCGAAGACTGTTTATTGCCCTGTTAAATTCACTTTTATAATAATCCCTGCCCCCAATCAAAGCTTTGACTGCTCCTGACCCGACATCAATTGCCACAAGAGCTCCCTGGGGATGCTCTTCATTTTCATCTTCAATGCCCATCATGGCATCAAGTTTTTCAAGACCATTTGTTAAAGATTGGCGGGCATAGGATTGCAGCCTTGTATCAATGGTGGAAAATACTTTAATACCACCGTGATAAACAACATCCTCACCATATTTTTCAATTAATTGACCAATCAGGGCATCAAGATAATAACTTCCTGTTCTTGAATCAGACTTTTCATGATAAAGCTGGGGAGTCTCAAGCATTGCCTGCTGGGCTTCAAGTTCGGAAATAAAACCAACCTGGGACATTCTTTTTAAAACAATATCACGCCTTTTAACAGCCCTGTCCAGGTGTCTGTATGGATTATAATTTGTAGGAGATTTAGGCAAACCTGCAAGCAAGGCCGCCTCTGACAACTCTAATTCAAAGGCTGATTTGCCAAAAAACTGTCTTGAAGCTTTTTCAATGCCCTGGGCGCCTGCTCCAAAATAAATCTGATTTATATAAGCATGTAAAATTTCCTCTTTTGTATTGGAAGCTTCAATCTGTAATGCCACAAGCAGTTCTTTAAATTTGCGCTGGTATGTCTGCCTGAAACTGAAAAAAAGATTTTTAGCAAGCTGCTGGGTGATAGTGGAAGCGCCCTGGACTCTTCCTGATTTAGAAAGGGTTATATAAAGTGCTTTTAAAGTTCGAAGTTTATTAAATCCATGGTGTTCAAAAAATCTGTGATCCTCTGTTGCTATGATTGCATTGATAAAATCTGGTGCCACCATATTCAAAGGAATGGTTTTTCTAACTCCAATGGTTGTCAGAACCTGGCCATTTGAAGCATAAATCTTGGTTTGAGGCCTTTCAATTATTCTGCTTAAAGGAGATGGAAGTTGTGGCAGCCCTTTGGCTGTGTAAAACACTATAAACATACCTGCAAGACTGATTAAAGAGATACAAATCAATCCTGAAAACAGAAAAAACCGAATAAATTTTGACAACCTTAAGAAGAGATTCAATTCTCATCTCCTTTAAGATAAAGACTAAGCTGCCACACTGCCCACTCTCGACCTTTGACAAAAACAACCTTTTTGCGCCCCTGCTCCTCAAATTCAAATCCAAGTTTAATATAACTGTTTTGTGTTATATTCCAGATACCAACATTGGTAATTTTCCCATTTTGTGCAAGCAGGATTTCAGGATTTACCATAAGATCAGGCAGGATATCAGCAGGTAGTTTAAACACAGCATCAAAAAAAGTTTCTGCCGGATATATGCGTCCGAAAAACCCTTCCATTGCAGAAAGCTCCCCTTTTACAGCCTGTTCACCTTTTTCAATCTCAAGAATATCTTGTTTTTCAAGATCAATTTGTTTGATAACCCTGTTTTCAGAATCAATAAAATAGATCTTGATACCGCCTGGAATTCCTTCACAAAATATCCTGTCAAGCATACTGCCTTTAAGTAGCCATACTAATTGTGCCGGCTCAACAATTTTTCCTGCCATTGATTTGTCAAGGGTCAGATAGAGAGTTTTAAAATGATCTTTTTCCAGCGTGACCCAATCCCCTGGTAACATATCGGAAACAAGATTTGAAAAAGAGGAGGCTTCATGGACACTGGCCTGGGTATCCTCTTTTTGATTGATAATCCTGTTAAGATATTCATGGGCAGTGCTGGTATGTTTTCCTGTTTCCCAGATAACCCCTGTTTTCGGGCGGGATGTGTTGGTTGAGGCAAGATAAGAACCCACAATGTTTTCAAACCAGTCAAAACGTAATTCAGAGACCAGAAAAGTAGCTGTAAGTATGAAAACTGCAATATTTAAAAAAGAGAATGCCCTTTTTAACCATTCAGAAAAATTTAGAGGTTCATACCATTGCCGGGTCATGAAAAATTATGCCTGCACCTTTCTTCTAAGCTCTTCCTGTCAGCTGCAAGGATGCATTATATACTGTATAAAAATTTTTATGTTCTGTTAAAACTTTGGACAGAAAACTTGCGAGATGTGCTGTATCGTTCACATGGATTACGCTGTTCACGCTTGTATGCAAAGCAGACATGTCATCATTGGTGTTAAGTTGCCGGCTTATTAAAACAAGACAGATTTTACGTCTTAAAGACATGTCAATGACATTGAGCTTATCTATAATATCATCACTTCCTTTGTTGTGATCAAAAAATTCATCAACGATAACAAGAGGATAAATATGGTATTCAAGTTTTTTCAATGCTTCCTGGCTTGTCTCAACTGCCTGGGCATTCAACCCAATATCTTGAACAGTAGAATAGACTTTTTTTTGTAAATCATTGTCACCTACACATACAAGAGCAAGGGCATTGAGCTTATTTCCCGAGGATAAATCAATAATTTTTTTTTCTGGTTTTACAGCTGGAATATTGATTTGTTCTTTGCATTTTGGACATTTAAATCTTGAATCCTTATCATTTGGAATTTTGTGATCTGGAATAGTCAGTTTAGTCTTACAATTATCACATGTTACATTCATAGTTTAATTCCCCTCCAACTTAGCTCCCATGATATCCACGGTCAATTTCCAATGAATCAATATTTGTTGTAGTCTGCCCTCTGGCACTTTTGATAGCATCAAGTCCCCGACCGACAATATCTTTTCTTGAAGCATAGGATGATGCTATATCCTCGCTGATTTTTCCCTCTTCATAAAGAGAAATTATATACTCATCAAATGAGACCATATCCTGTGCCTTGCCAGTGGTAATAATATCATGGAATGTCTTACCTTCGGATTCACCATTAAGAATTGAATCTTTCACCCTTAGATTCGAACCCATGATTTCAAAGGCTGCAACCCTGCCTCCGCCTATTTTTGGCAACAATCTCTGGGCAACAATCCATCTTATGGAATCTGCAAGGCGAATCCTTATCTGTCTCTCTTCTTCAGTAGAAAACATACCAAGAACACGATTAATAGTCTGACCAGCATCTACAGTATGCAATGTTGATAGAACAAGATGGCCTGTTTCCGCTGCTGCAAGACCTATTTCAACGGTTTCCCGATCCCGCATCTCACCCACAAGAATGACTTTTGGAGCCTGACGCAGAGCAGCTCTTAGACCACTTGCAAAGGTGTCAAAATCAGCTCCAAGTTCCCGTTGGTTAAAAGTGGATTTTTTTTGGGAATGCTGATATTCAATAGGGTCTTCAAGGGTTATAACATGTACTGATTTACTTGTATTTATTTTATCAAGCAGTGCAGCAAGTGATGTTGTTTTACCAGAGCCTGTTGCCCCTGTAACAAATATAATGCCATTTTTTTCTTCTGCCATGGTATGGAAAGCTTTGGGAAGATTCAGATCTTTAATGGTTGGAATTTGTGTCTCTAACTTTCTTAACACAATGGAATATTTACCAGATCTTGAAAATATATTCACCCTGAAACGAGCCTTATCTCCAAGTTGATAGGAAAGGTCACAAGAGCCTTCTCTGATAAGAGTCTCAGTTAACTTCCGACTATTATTGATGAGATTTAAAGCAATTATTTCAGTCTGAAATGGAGTCAATATTTCAAAAGAAGGCTGACTATCCACTGAAACCAGCTCTCCTGAACTTTCAACCTGTAATGGCTTACCCGGTGTAAAATTTAAATCTGAAACATTGTCATGGGATTCCAGCATTTTAGAAAGAATATGGTCAATTTGCTGTTTTTTCATGCCATTTTCCTGTTAGTTTAATGGTAAAAGAATCTTAAGCTTCTGTAAAATCCGCAGGTGGATTTTTCAAAAATGCTCTGAACAAGGATTTATTATTTGCCTTGCCATATGCATCATCAGGGCTTATCCAGTTTTTCTGGTACAATTGCATAATTGCATCATCCAATAACTGCATTCCATATTGCTTACCTGTTTGAATCATGGAGGGTACCTGATGGGTTTTAGCTTCCCTTATAAGATTACGAACTGCAGGTGTTGCTATAAGTATTTCCATTGCTGCGCATCTGCCTTTTATATCAACTCTCTTAAACAGTGTCTGTGCAACAATTGCTCTTAAACCATCTGACAGTGTAGATCGTATCTGGGCCTGTTCCGAAGCTGGAAACATCTCAATAATTCTGTCAACAGTTTTTGCAGCACTTGAAGTATGCAGGGTACCAAACACAAGATGACCGGTAGAAGAAGCTTCTATGGCAAGGGCAGTAGTTTCAAGATCCCTTAATTCACCAACAAGAATAATATCAGGATCTTCACGCAATGCCCCTCTTAATGCCGATGAAAATGTTGCAGTATGTAACCCGACTTCCCTGTGGCTCACAATACAGTTCTGACTTCTATGCACAAACTCTATTGGATCTTCAACAGTAATAATATGATCTCTTCTGCTCCGGTTGGCCTGATCAATTATAGCTGCAAGGGTGGTTGACTTACCAGAACCTGTAGGCCCAGTAACAAGAACAAGTCCCCTGGGAAGATCAGCAAGTTTTGAAATAACAGCAGGCAGTCCAAGCTGTTCTGCTGTCAATATCTCAGATGGAATCTCACGAAAAACTGCAGCGATACCATTTTTCTGCATAAAATAATTTGCCCTGTATCTGGCAAGTCCTGCAATCTCATAACCAAAATCTACATCCCCGGTCTCTTCAAAAACTTTGATTTTTTCCTGGGAGGTTATTTCATATAACAGGCCTCGTAATTTATCACTGGTAAGAATATCATATTTTATACGTTCAATATCACCATGAAGTCTTAACGCAGGTTGCTGACCAGAAGAGAGATGGAGGTCAGATGCCCCCTGTTCATGCATGAGTTTAAAAAAAGCATCAATTTCAGCCATGTTTTACTATCCTTAATTTTGAATTTTAATTATTAATTAATGACTTTCCTCTTTTTTCTAATCTTTAAGTTTCTGACCTTTAGGTTATACCGGATTGTCGCCTTTACTGAACTCCAAACCAGTCGATCATGCCTGCTTAATAAATTTAATGGTAGAGTCAGTTTCATCTGCAACTTTGTTCTCTTCTTTAGTCATTTCAAGCATTTTTGAATGGGATTCAAGCACAGCACTGATCTGCATCTCAAGCTGAATCCTTTGACGTTTTAACTCAATAATATCACTATGAAGCTGGGAAAGTCTTTTATGTGCCATATTTAACATTTTTTGTGCTTCAACTTCTGCATTGGCAATAATCAACTGAGAAGATTTTTTAGCATTATCTTTCATCTGATCCAGAACTTTTTGCGACTGAATCATGGCATTTTTCATGGAGCCTTCTCTTTTTTTATAGCCTTCATTTTCCAGGTTCAGGCGATGATTTTTTTCTTGAAGACTTTGAATGGTATTATTAAGATTATCAAGTTCTGTTGTTATATCTTCAAGAAAATAATCGACTTCCTGCACATCAAACCCTCTAAACCTTGTTGTAAACTCTTTTTGCTTTACAACCAGTGGCGTTATACCCATAATTAATACCCCTTTGCTATTATGCTATTGAACGTGCCAGCCCGTGAAGACTGTTCACAACAAATGTCTGTAAAAAAATAATAATCAGAATTACTACAATTGGAGATATATCAAGCCCGCCAAAACTCACCGGAAGCCTTTTTCTTATTTCATAAAACACAGGTTCTGTAGCTGTATTGATAAATCTTACAATGGGATTATAAGGATCAGGGCTCACCCAGGACAAAACTGCCCCCGCAACAACGATCCACATATAAAATGTAAGTGCATAGTCCATGACAACTGCTATGGCTTCAAAAAAATTTGCTAGTATGAGCATTTATATTACCTTTTCTCTATTATTTTATATCTTTATTCTCTTCTGATAAACTATGAATAGTGCAAAAAGTCAAGTTTTTTTAAACATTTACATATAAAACACAAAGAACTCGTCCGCTCAAAAAATCAAAAGGTATAAACTTATAAAAAAATTTGCTGACACATGGTGAATACTCTTTACCACAGGTTTCTTTTATTTATTCACCTATTTGTTCATTTCCTGCATGGATTGGGCCATTTTTTTTTGTGCTTCCAGAACATCAGGATCTGTCATATATTTCATGATTTTCATAAATGATCCAGCAAGTTTTATCCCGGCCTGCTGGGCTTTTTCTTCCATTTCTCTAAATTCTGCAGGCACATCTTTATCATTTTTAATATCTGGATATTTTTCTTTAATCTTTTTCATTTTCGGTGCAAGCTTGGCAAACTTTGCAGAATAGTTATCCATTGCCTTAGCAACAGCCTTACCAGATTCAGCTTTTTCAAGTTCCTGGGTATATTCTTCTGCGATTTTAATAAAATCTTTATTTATTTCAATTGCATCATCATATTTCCCGCCGCCACAACCAATGAAAAATATCATTATGATAAAGAGCAACAGTACTCTCACTGTTTTTTCCATAATATCTCCCTTTTAAACTCAGCTTGTTAAAATTAATAAAACATGTAAAGCATTCATCAATATTTACCATCCCATATAATTAATTATATGTAACATGTCAATTAATGGTGCATTTTTGACCACAATTGACCAATATAAAATTACTTTTTAAAATACCGGTGTATATACTTAAATTCAAAGATATGATACCATACCAGTCAAAAAATACCTGTAAATTATTATTACATATTTAAGCTAAAAATTCTTAAAGGAATCAAAAAATGGAACAAATCAATCTAAAAGAGATAAAAGCTGTTTCCTATGAAAAAGCTGAAATTAAAAAAGGGTACACAGATCAATCCCTTCGCATCAACCTTGATGCAAATGATATCATTATCAATCCAATAGAAGAGAAGATAAAAGATAAATTTATCGGCGGTAAAGGGTATGACCTGTGGATGATGTGGAATGCTGTCACTGGTGAGACAAAATGGAATGATCCTGAAAATGCAATCTGTATTTCATCTGGCCCCCTTGGTGGTACTCCAGGATATCCGGGTGGCGGGAAAAGTATTGTAACTTCAATTTCCCCGTTAACAGGAATCCCCATTGATTCCAATGTTGGGGGCTATTTTGGACCATATAAAAAATTTTCCGGTTTTGATGTAATACAGGTTGACGGTAAGGCAAAAAAAGATACTGTTGTCTTGATTGACGGCATTGAAAATAAAATCAAAATATTTGAAGCTGACAATCTCCCAGAAGATTCCTATGCACTTTCAGATGTATTAACCCATCATTTTGATGAAAATAAACCTGTCAATGTTTCTGTTGTCAGTGCAGGGCCTGGCGCTGAGAATACATTTTTTGGATGTCTGAACTTTTCATGGTGGGATGCAGGACGTAAAAGGGTGAGATATAAGCAGGCAGGCAGGGGTGGCATTGGAACTGTTTTTGCCGATAAAAAAGTTAAGGCTATTGTGGCAAGGTATGGTTCTGTCTCCATGAAAACCAACAATCCTGCTGATTTGGATGCACTTAAACTTGTCACTAAAACCCATGCAAAAGAGATTAACGAACTTGATCCCAAACAAAACCGTATGGCAAAGGTAGGAACCACCCATCTTGTGCCAATCATGAATGACCATGACTGTCTGCCGGTTCACAACTTCAAGTTTGGTTCACACCCGGAAAGCGTTCTCATTGGTGAAGAAACCTTTGAACATATTTTTGATAAAGGATTTGACGGCTGCTGGCGTGGCTGCGCTGTTGCATGTGCCCATGGAGTAAAAAATTTCTCACCTTTTACAGGCCCATACAGAGGACAAAAGGTATTTGTTGACGGCCCTGAATATGAAACCATTGCAGGATGCGGTTCATGCCTTGGAATCTTTGATGCCCAGACCATCCTTGAGATTAATTTTTATTGTGATGCCTATGGGATGGATACTATTTCCGTGGGAACTTCCATTGCTTTTGTAATGGAGTGTTTTGAGAACAATCAAATTACAACCAAACATACCAATGGAATGGATATAAGCTTTGGAAGCAGGTTTAATACTCTTGAGCTCATCCATCAGATGGCAAAAGGAGAAGGATTTGGTGCTATTGTAGGCAAGGGTATCAGAAAGATGAAGACAATCTTTGCAAAAAATTTTGGAGCTGATATGGCTTTTCTACAGGACATTGGCATGGAATCCAAGGGCCTTGAATTTTCTGAATATATAACCAAAGAATCTCTGGCTCAGCAGGGTGGTTACGGTCTTGCTCTCAAAGGCCCTCAACATGATGAAGCATGGCTTATCTTCCTTGATATGGTCCATAATTTCATGCCAACCTTTGAGAAAAAGGCAGAAGCTCTTCACTGGTTTCCCATGTTTCGAACATGGTTCGGTCTTTGCGGGCTTTGTAAACTTCCCTGGAATGATATTGTTCCTGAAGACAATAAAGATACCAAAGAACCTGCAAAAGTTGTTAAACATGTTGAATGGTATGCTCAATTTTTCAGTTCAGTTACAGGTAAAAAAACCGATGCTGATGGTCTTATTGCCATGAGTGAAGCTGTCTATAATTTCCAAAGAGTCTTTAATCTGAAAATGGGTTATGGCACAAGAGAACATGATACTGTTCCCTATAGAGCAATGGGACCTGTAACAGTTGAAGAATATGGATCACGGCAGGAACTTTATGATAAACAGCTCATAGAAAAATACAACATAGATATAAGTGACATGGATACCAGTAAAAAGACAGCTGCTTTAAGACAAAAAAGAGAAGAGCAGTATGAACTGCTCAAAGATGCAGTGTATGAGCGTCGCGGATGGACCCAGAACGGCATCCCGACTGTGGCAACTGTAAAACGCCTTGGCATTGATTTTCCTGAGGTTCTCGAAGTTTTAAAGAAAAACGGTATTAAGTAAAAACTATAGAATAAAAAATGATTGAAGTTGATGAAAAAGATCAGCAATGGTCCCAGGATATGACCATTGCTGATCTTTTAAAAACAGTTGATAATGTTAAATTCTGTTCAGTTGTCCGACTTAACGGCAGACTTGTCTCAAGCCCAAAATTTAAAACAACCATAATCCCTGATAACTCAAAAATTCAATTATTGCCCCTTGTTGCCGGGGGATAAATAATGCCCGATCAAAAAGATTTTTAAGTTGTCAGAATTGAAAGGAATATGATAATAAAAAGTATCGTAATCTTTATAACAAACTTTTTCTTTAAGGTGGTTTTATGACTGATAACAGCATGCCCGTTATGCCGGAGATCGTTGAAGACGATACTGAAAAAAAAGATGGTCAACTGGTTCCTCAAAATTTAAAACCTGATATTTTATACCTTCTTCCCACAACGGGCCGCCCACATATGCCTGCACAGGTTCAACCCCTCATGGTCAACAAGAAAAGGTGGGGAGAGACACTGACAAAGGCATCCAAAGATTCTCAAAACCTTTTAGGCCTTTCATATATAAAAGAAATCAAAGGGAAATATGTGTACAAAAATGATTTTCCTAACGTGGGTTGTATTGTCAGAATGGCGAATGTCGTGGATGTTCAAGAGAACATCCAGTTTATTGCACAGGGGCTTGAAAGATTTAAAATCAAAAAATTTCTTTCAGACAAACCGCCTTTTGTTGTCCGGGTTGAATATTTTAAAAAAATCAAAGAAAATGAAGATGAGCTTAAGGCATACGCCATTGCAATTATTAATTCCATCAAACAATTACTGTCACTGAACCCTTTATACTCTGAAGCTTTAAAGCAATATTTAGGGATGTTCAGCCCGAATCAACCGTCTCCTCTGACTGATTTTGCAGCAGGTATTACCACTGCTCCCGGTGATGATTTACAGGAAGTTTTAGAACTGCCCTCTGTTATGGACCGGATGAAAAAAGTAATGACGATGCTGCAAAAAGAGATAGAAATTACAAAATTACAAAGTAAAATACAAAAAAAACTAAATGTCCAGATGGATGAAAACAAGCGTAATTTTTTTTTAAAAGAACAGCTTAAAGCAATTCAAAAAGAGCTTGGGTTGAAAAAAGATGATAAAACTTCAGATGTTGATAAGTTTAAAGATAAGTTTGAAAAACTTTCTCCATCTGAACATGCGGTGAAACGATTTGATGAAGAGATTGAAAAACTATCTGTGCTTGAGACAGGATCTTCAGAATACGGAGTAACTCGCAACTACCTGGATTGGATCACATCTTTTCCCTGGGGAGTCTATTCCAAGGATAATATTGATATTAAGCGGGCTGAGAAAATTCTTGACAGAGATCATGCAGGGCTTTCAGATGTGAAAGAGAGGATAATAGAATTTTTTGCTGCTGGAATTTATAAAAAAGATATTGCAGGCTCCATTATACTTTTTGTCGGCCCTCCCGGTGTTGGTAAAACTTCAATTGGAAAATCCATAGCTGAGGCTCTAGGAAGAAAATTTTACAGATTAAGCCTTGGTGGTATGCGGGATGAGGCTGAAATCAAAGGACATAGAAGAACTTATGTTGGGGCATTGCCGGGTAAAATGGTACAAGCCTTAAAAGATACTGAAGTGGCAAACCCTGTGATCATGCTGGATGAGGTGGATAAAATCGGATCATCTTACCAGGGTGATCCTGCATCTGCTTTACTTGAAGTTCTTGACCCTGAGCAGAATTTTGAATTTCTTGATCATTATATGGACCTTAGAATTGATCTGTCAAAGGTTTTATTTATCTGTACAGCTAATCAGCTTGATACTATTCCAAGACCACTTCTTGACAGGATGGACAGAATTAATCTATCCGGCTATATTACCCAGGAAAAAATTGAGATTGCCAGAAAGCATCTTTGGCCAAAGCTTTTAAAAAGAAACAAGCTGACATCCAAAATAATCACTATTACCGATCCAACCATCCGTGTTATTATTGAGGGTTTTGCCAGGGAAGCCGGTGTTAGAAACATTGAAAAGCTTTTAAATAAAATTATCAGGAAAAGCATTGTCACCATATTAAAAGAGAAGAAAAAGAAAATCAGGATCAATATTAAATCCCTGGACGAACTTCTTGGACCACC
The DNA here is from genome assembly GCA_030377945.1 of Desulfobacterales bacterium HSG17. Next base: position 17,294 of record JAUCGD010000002.1, read on the forward strand.
AATTTTTAAAAAAGAAAAACAGATGTCAGGCATTGGGGTTGTAACTGGTCTCGCCTGGACCCAGCTTGGTGGAGCAACTCTTCCAATTGAGGCCATAAGGGTTCATGAAAAAAATTCAGGATTTAAACTTACAGGAAAGCTTGGAGAAGTGATGCAGGAATCTGCATCCATTGCTTACAGCCATGTAAGGGCAAATCTTGAATCTTTTAAAATTGATAAAAAATATTTTGATAATGCATTTATTCATATCCATGTACCAGAAGGAGCAACCCCAAAAGATGGACCAAGTGCAGGGGTTACTATTGCAACAGCGCTTGTTTCCCTTGCCAGGGCAAAAATAATTAACCGCCCCCTTGCAATGACTGGAGAAATCACTTTGACCGGCGAAGTTCTTCCTGTTGGTGGTATTAAAGAAAAAATAATTGCTGCACGAAGATCAGGTATTAAAGAAATTATTTTGCCCCAGGGGTGTCTCCCTGATTTCAAAAAACTACCTGAACACATTAAAAACGGCATCAAATTTTATTTTGCAAAACAATATAAAGATGTGTTTAAAATAGTATTCCATGATCTATAGAATTTTTTTTAAGGAACCTGCAAAGATCTTTGAGAAAACTCAGTTTGTTAGGATGCATACAATGCAAAAACAGCCTTGTTGTTTGTTAACATCTCACCAGTAAGAAGATCTTCCAATGCATCATAGTAATTTTCTTTTGTCACACCGGGAACGAGTTTGTATTTTGCAATGGTGCCCAAAAGAGCCATATTCTGCATCCTTGTATCTTCCATGGATTGAGTATCCACTTTAATTGCACTTGAATTTGCTGCTTCACAGACAACCTGAATATTTTTTGCCGTGATTGCATTTTCTTTGCCAAGCCGGACTCCCAGGGGCTGCCAGGAAACATCCAGATATACAAGTGTTCCACCTTTTTTAAGTGCATACCCAAATCCCCGCATGGCTTCATGCACTTCCATCCCGAGAACAAGATCTGCACTCTTTTTCATAATCACAGGAGAATGGATATCCTCTCCGCATCGAATCTGCGAGACAACAACGCCTCCTCTCTGGGCAAGTCCGTGGGTATCTACGGCAATTGCATTAACCCTGGCATGATCCAACCCTCTTAACAAAGCCTGACTTAACAAGCCAATACCCTGCCCGCCTACACCTGTGATATGAATATTAAATATTTTCATTTTGCTCCTTTATCAAAACCAACAGCCAGTTCTGGGCATGATGCTCTGCAAGATCCGTCTCCGATACAAAGATCAAGATTAATATCAATACTCTCATCAAGATTTCGAACAAAGGAAGGGCAGGCGAATTCTTCTACACAATCATGAATTTTTTTGCATTTTTCCTGGTTTATAAGGATATGTTTTTGAACAAATCCGGTTTTTTTTCGCTGAAGCCTTGTAAACTTCAACATACAGGGATGTTTGGCAATAACAACACTGATACCTTTTATCTGCATTGATTGTTTCACAAGATCTGTTAATTTGGACTGGTTATAAGTATCACAGGAAAATATGTTTTCTAGGCCAAGCCCTTTTAAAAGGTTTTCAATGGAAATTTTACCTCCTGCATGATCCTGGTGCCCGGTCATTGCCGTGGTACCGTTGTCCATAATTATCAACGTAATATTGTGGTTGTTAAATATTGCATTGATTAATCCTGGCAGGCCTGCGTGAAAAAAAGTTGAATCCCCTAAAAACGCAACAACTTTTCTTTTATCATTGAACAGGGACAACCCCGAAGCCATGCCGGAAGAAGCACCCATACACATCAAAACCTCCCCAATATTAAAAGGCGGCATATACCCTAAAGTGTGACAACCGATATCAGCTACAGTGATATCCTCATTTCCAAGTGCTTTTTTTATGGCAAAAAAAGCACTCCTGTGACCGCATCCGGGACACATCTGGGCTGGTCTTGCAGGCACTTCAAAAGGCAGAACAAAATCTTCGGGGTCAGTTGGTATCATACCCGGCCATGTCTTTGTAATTTGATCTTTTACCTTATCAGGTGTATACTCACCAACATAATCTTCATCATCTGTTTTCCCCATCAATTTTGTTTTCAATTGTGCATCATATGCCAGGGCCTTTATCTGAATTTCAAGAATATCATCCAGTTCTTCGAGAATCAGAATTTCATCATGGACTTTTAAAAAAGAGAGAATACAATCTTGTTCAAGTGGATTTACAGCGCCAAGCTTTAAAATATCAGGCCTGTTTTTGACATTTTCAAGCACATCGAGCACTGATAGATAGGTTAATCCTGCGGTAATAATGCCTTTACCCTGGCTGGTTCCTGAGTTGAATTCTCTGTTTAATCCGGCATCTTTAATATATTGTCTGGATTGCTGCAATTTTTTTATTGATTCCCGTTTCATATCAAGCGCCATAACGGTCAAAGCGATATAGGGACCGTTTTCTTTATTAAAATCAGTCTTATATGAAGAGATATTTTTATATTTATCAAATTTTATTTTCTCTCTTGCATGACAGACATGAGTGGTCATTCTCAGAACAACAATGGTCTGCTCTTTTACGGCAAGAGCTGCGGCATGTTTATAATAATCATATGCTTCTCCTGGAGAGGATGGTTCAAAGACAGTTACCCTGGACATTTTGTACACGTTTCGATTGTCCTGTTCATTCTGGGATGAATTAGCACCCGGATCATCTCCCACAATAACAACCATACCACCAGTTATATTCATCAACCCAAGCTGGACAAAGGTATCAAGGGCAACATTCAATCCAACGCTTTTGAAAAAAACGCAGGAAAGATTACCATTTAAGGCTGCACCAAAAGCCACCTCTGCTGCAACTTTTTCATTTACTGAAAATTCAAAATAAAAAGGACATTTATCATTTCCAATACTTTGAATGGCATTGGCAATCTCAGGAGTCGGGGAACCTGGATAGGATGTTACCACATTTGTTTGAGTTTCTATCATTGCCCTTACAACAGCCTCGTTCCCCATTAAGATTTCTTCAAAAGGAGCCATAGTCATTAGGATATCACCTAATTTTTTCATATTTCTGTCCTTGAAAATGTATGGAGTTAAAATCATGCATCATGCAAGTTGCCATTATAATTATCTGTTTTCCTGCAAATATCATCAAGTGCTGATTTCACATCTGAAAATTTAAAATTAAACCCTGAATCTGTAAGCTTTTCAGGAATTGCTTTTTGGCTTTGCAAGAGAGAACGGCCAAGTTCACCCATTATTATCTTTATTATAAATGATGGTGCAGGCATAAATGATGGCCTGTGAAGTGACTGCCCCAACGCCCTGACAAATTGTTTTTGCCTTACAGGTTCAGGTCCTGTAAAATTAAATGAGCCTTCAATTTCACTGTTTTCAATAATGAATTCGACTGCTCTTTCAAGATCTTCAATATGTATCCATGGAAACCAGTGCTCACCATTTCCAAGTGGACCACCTGCAAAGAGTTTAAATGTAGGATTCATCATAGACAATGCTCCTCCACCTTTGCCAAGTACAACACCGAACCGCATTACAGCAACCTTTACATCTTTATTTTTGGCTTTTAATCCCTCTTTTTCCCACTCTTTACACACCCTGGCAAGAAAATCATGTCCGGGCAGCAGTCTCTCTTCAGTTAATAACTCTTCTTTACAGTCACCATATATCCCTACAGCAGAAGCTGTTAACATTTTTTGAGTCTTTGGGTTATCTGCAAGAGAACTAACAATATTCCGTGTTGTTAATATGCGTGAATCATAAATGCTTTTTTTGTATTTTTTTGTCCAGTAACGGAAAATATTTCTGCCGGTCAGATTTATGATAATATCAGATGCCGCAACGCAATTTTGCCAGTCACCTTCAAGTGTAGTATCAGCACTTATCCAGTTAAATTTATTAAACTTTAGAGAAAATGGGTGTTTTTGTGATGTTCCAAGACCAGTGACCTTATATCCTTTTTGTAAAAAAAACCTGGCAAGTCTTTTCCCTATAAAGCCTGAAGCGCCTGTGATTAGAATATGTTTCATGCATGCACCTCTTTGTTATCCTGTCATAATAAAACAGATTATATATACTGCATATTTTCAATGTTTTACAACCCGAATAGTTTTTTAAGCCTGTTATGTATTAGTTTTTATATATCATGAACTGCAAGAAAGCATGGAGCAGCCGGGTTTGCTTCTGGCCCAGTCTGGTCGTTTTTTGGCAAATATTTCTTTGTCGGGCTGTTCATCATAGGGATGGCGCATCACTTCGTGCAATTCATGGATCATTGAAAACTCGCCCTTTTCAGCTTTATCAATGGATTGCTGGGCAAGATAATTTCTAAGCACATATTTGGGATTGACTGTATTCATTTGCCCGCGTCTTTTTTTAGCAGGTAAATTGTCATCATTGATTCGCTGGATATACTTTTCAAGCCAGGCGTTAAATCGTTTCTGATATCCGGTAGTAATCTGATCAGGAATATAATAAGCTGCTTTTAAAGGAGTTGCCAGAGCTGCTACATCTGTATTATTCATAGAATCTGGCATAATATCAAGCAAGGCTAGTTTTCTAAAGAAAATGGTCATATCAGTTTCCACTAATTCCAGGATTTCTAATAAATTTTTGATCAGGCTCTCATCTGTTAAAGGATTATAGGCTACCAGACCCAGTTTTTTGGCCATCATGGCCTGCCATCCACTTTGATAATGTTGTTTAAAAAATCCCATAGCATCCTGCAAGGCTTCAACTTTTCCTATAAGCGGATATATTGCAGTGGCAAGCTTTGCAAGATTCCACTGGGCAATTTGCGGCTGGTTGCCAAAACAATATCGCTTTGTTTGGGCATCCGTCGTATTGGGAGTCCATCCGGGGTTATAATCTTCCAGCCACCCATAGGGTCCGTAGTCAATGGTCAGTCCCAGGATTGACATGTTATCTGTGTTCATCACCCCGTGAACAAACCCGACCCGCATCCAGTGTATGATCATTTCAGCTGTTGTCCTGCAAATTTCTTTAAACCATTTTATATAAACTTCGGAAGAGGGTTTGCCGAGATGGGGAAAGTCTGTACGAATAGTATAGTCAACCAGTTGTTTCAATGATTTTATTTCATCACGGGAGGAGAAAATTTCAAAATTACCAAACCGGATAAATGAAGAGGCCACACGACATACTACAGCACCGGGTTCCATTTTGGGGTTGCCATCGTAAAACATGTCCCGCTCAACCTCTTCACCTGTTAAAATAAGACTCAAAGCGCGGGTAGTTGGGACTCCAAGATGAAACATTGCCTCGCTGCATAAAAATTCACGTATGGAGGAACGCAGCACTGCCAACCCGTCTGCTGTTCTGGAATAGGGTGTAGGGCCTGCTCCTTTAAGCTGTAATCCCCATCGTTCTGATTGTTTATTTACAATCTCACCAAGATTAATGGCTCTTCCATCTCCGAGCTGGCCAGCCCAGTTCCCGAATTGGTGCCCGCCATAACAGGTGGCATAAGTTTCCATACCGGGTATCAGCAGATTACCTGCAAACACCTCTATAAAATAGTCTGATTCACAAAATTCTCTGGAAAGGCCCAGAAGCGCTGCAACTTCCCGTGAATAGGCAACAAGCTTTGGAGAAGACACTATTGCCGGCTTTACTCTGGAGTAGCAGGAACTTAGAACCTGCCGCCGTGTATTTGTCGTTTCAGGATCTTCCGGAAGTTCCCTGACAAAACGATTGTCAAATTTTATAGACTCAATCAAATCAGAATATTGCATGGGATACATATGTTTTGAATCCTCTATGAATACATAACCTGTTTTATGTTGTCTTTAAGCTGATATATCTGCATACCAAGCCCGATGCATTGTTTTCCTTCCATACAGAGGTTTGCATCTTCCGGTTCAAGATAAGTTCTTAATGTGTGGCTGTCTTTTTTTAAATCCACAATCCAGGTATTATTATTTTTATCATAGTTTACATCTATATCTACTCCGCACTCCCCGATATCCGGGTATACAGATCTTATTTTTTCGCATAGCTGGTTTTTATTATACATGGTTTTTCCTCCTTATGAACTTCAGAGTTCTTGAGGCAGCAATGGACTTTATTTAAAGGGTTCAGAATATGTTAGAATATATAATTAAGGCAATAGAGGATGGCAAAAAATGCCATCTTCCTATATAAGCAGTTTATTATTTAGTTACAAGAACAATCGCACTGGGCAAGTTTCACATTACAAACCGACTCATGTTCGCCCTTGTCAACACACTTATAATATTCTCTGATACATTTTATGGAGCAACTCAACTCATTTTTTTCAGATTTTTTTTCCATGACAACCTCCTGCTACAATCTCTTATGATTAAAAATTGAAAGTTGAAAATTACTAACTAAAAAATTATTGCAATTATTTATTGCTTACCCCGAAACTGATACTTGTATATATTTTTATCAAGGATGGGATATAACAATAAAATAACCATGAGTGTTAGTTTAACAAATAAAAAAGGTTTAAAAATAATTTAATCTGGATTGTTCAATGTTCTACCTTGCAAATTTCCTTGTTTTTGCCTTTATAGAACAGCTAAAGCAGCATCATAATCCGGTTCATCCCCTATTTCAGAAACTTGTTCAGTATGAATAATTTTGCCAGATTCATCAATCACGATAATTGCTCTTGAAAGCAAGCCCCTTAAAACTCCTGTTGTTATCTCCACTCCATAATCCTGTCCAAAAATAGAAGAACGAAATGTGGAACCGGTATCAACATTCTCAATACCTTCAGCTCCACAAAAACGCGCTCCTGCAAAGGGTAGATCGGCAGAGACACATAAAACAGCTGTGTTATTAAGATCATTAACAGCTTTATTAAATTTGCGAACTGAAGTTGCACAGGTGGGTGTATCAATACTTGGGAAAACATTAATAATTAAACGTTTCCCGGCATAATCTTTAAGTTTTGCTTCAGACAGATCTGCTTTTACAACACTAAAATCAGGAGCCGTGTTTCCAATTTGAGGTAATTCCCCAATGGTTTCTATGGTTTTTCCCTGTAAAGTTATTTTTGCCATTTTTAATCTCCTTTTTTTTATTCTATTATTTTTTTTAAATAAACACTCAAGCCTGATTATACAAAATAATTTCCAGGTTAAATGCCTATCTTGATAAAACTTAAATTTAAACAATATATTCCACAATATTATCAAATGGCAGCCTGAATCTCTCAGGCTGCTCTTTAGCTCTATATCCCAATGCAACAATTACAGACACCTCATAGAGACTTGTGTCAATATTAAGGGCTTTTTCAACTCCATCTTTTTCAAAGCCCTCAACAGGGCAGGTATCAATCTTTTCAGAGGCTGCAATGGTCATAATGTTTGCAAGTGCTATATAGCATTGTTTAGATGCCCATGCATAGGAATTCATTCTTGGATAGACTTCAGTTTCCATATGATTTTTATATTTTTCAATATAAACTTTTGTCATCTCATCTGACAAACCTCTTCTTCTAAAACTTTTCATGACATATTCATTTGGTGGGATAGTCAGGCCTGGTTTTGACATAAGAACTATCACATGGCTTGCCTCAGTAATCTGGGGTTGATCCCAGCAAAATGGTCTGAGTTTTATTTTTACATCTTCGGCACTTATGACCAAAAATTTCCATGCCTCAATCCCAAAGGATGAGGGTGACAGATGTGCTGCTGTCATGATTAAATCCATGGTTCCTTTTTCAATCTTTTTTGCAGGATCAAATTGTTTGCATGCATGACGAAAATTTAATGCTTCAAGTACAGGATTCATTGTTTTCCTTATTCAATCAAAAATTAGTATTAAACAAGATATAATATTTTTTATCTCGTTGTGTTTGTATTTGAAAATCATTTTATCAATATGATTTTCTACCTTTTAGGATCTCGATTTTCTTGCCTGGTGATGTAGCAGATCAGAAATTAAAAAAAATCTGATCTGCCAGTTTCAATCTTTTGTGGTTCATGGCAGATATTTAAGCAGTAAGCTGTCTTCTATCTGACATATCAACCAGGGTCCTCTCTCTTGCCTTGTCAATACCAAGCTGTTTTCTCTTTTTATCAATATGGGCTATCATCATTTGTGCAATTTCATGGGGATCTGCTGCTGAACCCCATTTTCCATAACCCTGTTTTTCCATACCAGTAAAAAGATAATCATAATACTTGGTGTCTTTTACAATTGGAAAGCCAATACCAAAAACAGTATATATGCCTGACGCCACAAAATACTGACCAATGGCAATGGCTTTTTCGCTCATCCACTCAGGAGCACATCCAGCAACAGGCAGGTCGGCAAGAGTGTTTCCAAGACCGCCTGCTTTTACCATTGCCGATGCTGCAATAAGAATTCTGGTATTATCAACACATGAACCCAATCCCAGAACAGGAGGCATGCCAACAGTTTCGCATACTTCTGCAAGCCCGTCTCCGGCAAGGCATGCAGCTTCCGGCACAAGAAAACCTGCCTTGGCAAGTGAGATCTGCGAGCATCCTGTCTGGAGAACCAATACATCATTTTCTATCAACTCTTTGACAAGCGCAATATGAACTGAGTCCTGCTTGACTTTTGGATTTGTACACCCTACAACACCTGCCACACCCCGTATTCTTCCATTAATAATATTATCATTAAGGGGTGTATAACTGCCTCTGAAAGTACCGCCCAGCATATATTCTATATATTCATGTGTAAACCCGTGAATACCTGATCTGGTTAATTGGGGAATTTCCACAGGCATACTTCTGGTACCAAATCTTGCAATGGCTTTATGAAGTATTTCATCAATGCTTCTTCTTGGATTAGTTTCCTCAAACTCAATATGAGTTGCACCCTCGATATGGCACCTTGGATTTGTTGTAATAAGGTGTGTATCATAACATTTTGCAACCGATGCAAGTCCCTGTTTTATACACTGAATATCAACAACCATTGCATCAACTGCGCCAGTTACTATTACAGCTTCAGTTGATCCAAAACTTCCTGCATGGGGAACGCCATGCCGGGACATCATTTCAGCTCCGGAACAGCACATTCCGACAAGATTAATCCCTTTAGCTCCTTTTTCTTTTGCCGCATCAATAAAAAATTTATCACTGACTCCGGCAAGCATAGCTTCAAACATGGCAGGCTCATGTCCGTGAACGATAATATTCACATGATCCTCTTTTAAAACTCCCATGTTCACATCAGCCAAAGTGGGTGATGGTGTTCCAAACATAATATCTGAAAGCTCTGTTGCAACCATTGAACCACCCCATCCGTCGGCAAGGGCAGTACGTGAAATCTGCTTTGAAAGATTATTATAATCTTGATCACAACCGATATGAGTCCTGCTCATAAGTTCCATGACTTCACGCATGGCACCTCTTGGAACAACACCTTCCCTGCGCCATAGTTCAAGAGTTTCTTTGGGCACTCTTTTTGTGAAAGGCATTTCTCCTTCAACGTTGGAAAATGTCTTTTCAAGTTCAGTATAAAGCTCTTTTGCAACTTCAAGAACTTCTTTATCTTCAACATCAATTCCAATTGATTTTGCAAGCTTTTCAAGTTTTAAAGTATCAGTTATCTTAAAATCTTCTACTTTACCGTCTATTATACCTTTAAATAATTCAAGGATATTCATCCCATGATCATTATGGGAAGCAGATCCTGCAGCAACCATTCTTCCAAAATTTCTTGACATGATAGTGTCAATTGTTGCTCCGCAAACACCAACTTTTTTGTAGGGATCTTTTGGGTTTAAACGGCACGGCCCCATGAAGCAGTGCTTGCAGCAGGCTGATTTATCACCTATGGGACATGGTTTCATGTCATAACCCCGGTCAAGATCAATGATAACACCATCCCTTCGAGCTTTTTCAAGCATTTGAGCTGTTGCATCGCACATGGTGCGATCTGATGCCGGAACCTGTTTTTTACTATTGATTTCTTTGGGCATTATATCCTCCTGTTTTTTCAATTCAGGCTGTCCAGCTTATTTAGACATTTTAAGAACTTGAGATACAAGAGACCATACAATAATATTCCTTTTGCTGACCAACCAACATGAATCGCATAAACAAAAAAATAAGCCATTGAAGCCAGTTATTAATAATAATATAATACATGTTACATCGTGGTACAAGGCAAGATGGTAATATTTTTTATTAAATCATTTTAAACAGGCTTTTATAAGCATTGTCCATGGTTTTCAACTCTGGTATTTTAAGATTGAATATTTCAAGGTAGTGGCCTTATTTAAAGATTTTTAAAACTTTTTTATAGGGTGCAACCATACCTGGTATAAATTTTTGATGTATTTTCTTTCTTACAGGTTTGATGGAAAGAAAAAAGGAAAACATGGTGTTAAATATTCTTTTTTTAATCTTTTTTTGAGGAAAGTCATCATAGAAACCGAATTTTTTATAAAATATATGATCTGCTCGAAATACTGCACTGGTATTGTATATAAAATCTCTGAAAATTTTTTTGCCACCCACATGGTAAAAAGTATGACCATGTTCAAGATTTTTTTGATCAGCAAGCTTAAATTGGCGGGAGAATGCAATTATTCTGTCTGTTATCTCTTGGGATGTTTTATATTCATCCGTTACAAAGCCATAAGATTTCATATGCCAGATGTCAGTAAAGGCTTCAAGGGTTTCCCTAAGATTCTGCACCTGACTTAAGGGGCCTGAAACAATAAAACCTAAAGATTTGCCATGAAGAACAGGTGCATGTCCATTAAAAAAACTGCGGTCAAAAAATTTTTTCCACATGGAGGAAAGATAGTGATCTTTTACAGTTCCAGCAAAGACAATGGTAGTGGCAGACAAAAGATTATCATTGTAAAATGCACGATATTCATCTTTCTGGATACATTGATTATCATATCCGCACAGACAGCACCCCAAACACCCATTTTTTATCTGAATATCCCGGATATTTTTAACCTCAACATGGTTTGGTGAAGATTTTATAAAGGCATCCGTCATCTGGATCAGGTTGGTATCTTCTTTTTTTGCATCGGTCAATAAAAGAATTTTTCTGCTGCCTGTTTTTTTTATCTCGTCAAGGCTACCAGATTGATAGGAAATGGCATGATTGGTAATGGCATGATATTTTCTGGGCACCTTGATTTTGAGATTTACCATTTCAATAAACCATTCAAAAAAAACTATCATTTTTTCTCTATGGTCATTTTTAAAAAAATCATCCATATGGGCTGAATAGCTCTTAACATATTGGAACCCAAGATCTTCACAAATGCCATGCATGTAATTGTGGGCTGTATGGTCAAAAAAATTAATGGAAGTGGTAAATGAAGTGGTGTACTTGTCCTTAAAAATGTCTGGATCACATCTTTTAAATAAGAGTTCAATAAATCGCTTCATCTGGGATGGAACCAGGCCAAAATAAACCGGAAATGACCAGATAATAGCATCTGCCTGGATCATTTTGCTCACAATCTTTTGAAAAAATTCCAGATCATTTTCAATTTTGTTAATGGGACGTGAAATATTAATAAACTCAAAATCACGATCTTTGTTCTGCTGCTCAAAAAATTTGATATGCTGTAAAGTAATGGATTGTTTTGCTTTAGGGCTTCCGTTAAGGATAACTATTTTCATTTTACACCTCCAAAATATTTAATACATAATCGACAAATTTTTTCTATAACAAAAGTGTTTAAAATTCAGTCTCTATCATGGCAATGGTCTCATCCAGCCAACCAATATACATAGTTTCATATGACTCTCCAAAACGGCGTGTCGCCTCCCACAGATGTGCATCTTGTTTAAATTCAGGTTGTAAAGCTTTAATGTCATCAATAAAATCTGAAGTTTCTGTTTTATACAGTTTGGCCTGCTGTTCATGCAAATTGCGCATCAACCGCAATTGAGTCAAGATAGCTTCCTTTTCAAGTTTCCCTGAAAAAAACAATTTTAACAGCAATAACTGCTTGGTGGTATCAAGTTTGGTAACAGGTTGTAAAAGCCATTCCAGTAATGCCTTGTCTCCAGTTTCAGTAATTGTGTAAACTCTCCTATCAGGACGACTCTCTTGAGGTTCTGAATGGGAAACAACCAATTTGTCCTGCTCCAGTTTTTTAAGTGTTGTATAGATCTGGCTCTGTTTGGCATGCCAGAAATGACCTGTTGATTGATCCATTGTCTGTTTAATTTCATATCCGGTTTTTGACTGATATTTTAGAAAACCAAGTAACGCACATTTAAGCATATCAAAACCCTTCGGTAAATATTATTATATATAATTATTTATATATAATAATATTGTCAATAAATGTCAAGTTATTTTTAAATTGTGTTGCAAGCAAATAATTATAGAAAAACTCTCATATTAGGTATATCGAGTTGCCCGCAGAACATAAATTTCAGAGGTTTGAAGTTTTTACTTGAAACCGGATTTTATTGATAATTTCTCTTGCAATTGTTGGATTTTTCAAAATCAAGCAGCCATTTTTTCCGGTGCAGGCCACCCCCATAGCCGGTCAGACTACCATCAGATCCTATAACCCGATGACAGGGGATAATAATGCCAACCCGATTATGCCCATTTGCAGATGCTACGGCTCTGACAGCTTTTGGGTTACCAAGTTCAATAGCCTGCTGTTTATATGACCACGTCTCTCCGTAAGGAATTTTTTTAAGGATTTTCCATACTGATTGTTGAAATTCGGTTCCAGGTGTATGTAACGCAACTGTAAAAATCTCTCTTTTTTGATCAAAATATTCGTGCAGCTCAGATTGGACATGTTCCAAATGTAGATTTTTCCCGGGTAGGACAACAGCGTTAAGCCTTTTACATAAATCCATAAATTCTGTCTCCAATGCACGACGATCTGTAAATTCAAGCATACAAATCCCTTTGTCGCTGGCACAGGCAAACATGGGGCTGATTGGTGTTGTAAAACGAACAATATTTAAAACAGATTTTTCTTTGGAATCTGTAGGCGGTGCCCCAAATATACTCCGAAAACCTTCATTAAAACCACTCAGAGACTGATAGCCACTTTCAAACGCCGAATCTGTTATTGTATCGCCTTTTTTAATAGCGTTATATGCGGTATTAATGCGCAGCATTCTTTGATAAGCGTGGAATGTAATATGATGATATTTTTTAAACCATCTTCTAATCTGGCTGGGTTGAATCCCTCTTTGCCTCAGGTCATAATCCTTGATTCGCAGGTATGGATTTTCATGCAGCTCTTTTATTATTTTTTTTATATAATCTGGAGTCTCATTCAATTTTTCCATTGGACGGCAGACTTTGCAGGGTCTGAATCCGTTTTGAAGAGCTTCCTGGGCTGTATCATAAAAAACAACATTCTCTGATTTTGGTTTTCTAGCACGGCAGGAAGGTCTGCAGAATATGCCTGTTGTTTTAACGGCTGTGACAAAAATGCCTTCATAGGAAGAGTCTTTTTTACCAATTGCATTATATTTTTCCTGAAATGTCAATTTTTTCATTTTGATAAATTCCCCTGATTATCCTTTAAAATTTTCCTCAAGCAGTTTAATTTCAATACAAAATAGCACGGGCTTTTTTTTGCTGCCACCGAAAAATTGACAAGTTTATTTAATTGGGCTGATAAATAAAGAATATGAATCATAATTGAAAACAATCCTACAATTTATATCTTTTCTCAGCCATTGGGGTGATTGTTTTATATTTCCCTGATATCCAGTTTTCAAGATCTGAACAATACCATTTTGAGAACCTGCGATCAGACGGCCCTCCTGCCATGTTGGTGGTCATTTCATCAGTGGAAAGGTCGATAACCATTCTAAACCCCGGTGCAAAAGTGGTCTGCCTGCCCATTTTTCAGGCTGAGATTTAAGAGCTTTTTGCACCGCCTTCAAATAGAGTTCTTCTCTTGTGTGACTGCCAACCATACTGAAGTTTCAGAAAGAAGTATCCTGTCAAAATTTATGTAAAAATCATTAAATATCCCAGTATTTTTTAATAAAAAACAATATAAAAATCTTTTCAATCAATTGTGTTATATTTTTTTCCGGAAGGATTTAAAAATAGAATTATATTTGATTTTATCAATTTTAACTTCACAAATGGCTGACTGTCTGTTAGAACCCAATGAAAACATACAAACCTTTTATATTTTAACTTGATACAACTCTATAATAAAGAAAGTAACTATTGAAAAAAATAATTTTATTTCTTAAAACGCTTTTCAACAAGGAACAGAAGCTCAAACCCTCTTCATCCTTTGATTCTGAACCGCCTGCACCACTGCCAGAACCCATTTCCAAACCACAAAAAAAACAATATAAAAAGCCAAAAAAGAAAAAATGGTCCATAAATGACTTTATTGTTGAACCGAAAGAAGGAGAAACACGATTTCATGATTTTGATCTGCCCTTAAGTGTGATGCATGCTGTTGCTGATTTAAAATTTAAATACTGCACCCCTATCCAGGCACAACTTTTGACACATACCTTAGAAGGTAAGGACGCTACTGCCAAAGCCCAGACTGGTACAGGGAAAAGTGCAAGTTTTATAGTCACTATTCTTACAAGATTTATAAAAAAGCCATTTAAAAATAAAAATGGGACACCAAGAGCACTCATTCTTGCACCCACGCGAGAACTTGTTCACCAGATTGAAAAGGATTTTAAATCCCTTGCAAAATATACCAATTTAAGAGTTATCGCCATTTTTGGCGGCACAGGCTATAAAAAACAGCAGGATATGCTTAAAGCCAAACCCGTCGATATCATTGTTGCAACCCCAGGTCGTTTTATTGATTTTATGAATAAAAAAATGATCAATACCTCAAGAGTGGAAATTGTTGTTCTTGACGAAGCTGATCGCATGTTAGATATGGGCTTTATTCCTGATGTTCGTAAAATTATTTTAAAGACTCCCCATAAAAACAAAAGACAGACCCTTTTCTTTTCTGCAACTTTAACCCCGGATGTTTTAAGGCTGGCAGACAGCTGGACAACAGACAGCAAGGTTCAAATAGAAATAGAGCCTGAACATGCGGCAGCTGACACCATCAATCAGATTATTTACATTTCAACGGAGCAGGACAAATTCAAACATGTTTACAACCTTATTAATAACGAGAAATTAAAGAGGGTATTGTTGTTTGTAAACAGAAAAGATACAGCAAGGAGACTGTCAACAAAGTTTGAACAGTATGGACAAAAATGCAGTGTCCTTTCTGGAGATATTGCCCAGGACAAGCGATTTAAAGTCTTGAATAATTTTAAAAATGGAAAAATTAATTTACTTGTTGCAACCGATGTAGCTGCCCGTGGACTACACATTAACGACATCAGCCATGTTATTAATTATGATCTTCCCCATGAGCCTGAACACTATATCCATAGAATTGGAAGGACAGGGAGAGCAGGAGCAACCGGGACATCAATCAGTTTTGCCGACGAAATGAGTTCATTTTTTATTCCAAAGATTGAAGAGGTTCTGGGAAATAAAATTGAGTGTGAATATCCTTCTGAATCTTTGGATAGACCTCTTCCCAAGCCCAAGCCTGTTAAAAAATCTTACTCAAAATCAAATTTTAAATCCAAATCAAAATCAAAGTATAGTAAAAAGCGCAAACCCTTTAAAGGGAAACAGAGATCAAAGAGCTACAGACAAACAAAATAATCGGGCAGTGACAGTTTGGTCACTCAATCAATTTTATGCGATAAATATTAGAGCAACAAGAATAATCCAGAAACCTGCCCATTGTGTTTTAGTCAGTTTTTCTTTTAAAATAAACCAGGCCAGTAAAACAGTTATTGCAGGATAGATTGATGTTACAATCACAGATATATCGAGCCTGCCAACCTTGGAAGCAAGGACAAAAAATATATTCCCGGCAGCATCACACCCACCAGCCAGAATAATTAAAAAAAGATTTTCTTTTCCAGGAATAAGATTTTTCTGTTTTATCTTTGCTTTTTTCTGTTTGATTGTTGCAATGGGTAAAAACAAGGCAATTGAAGCGATCCTGGCCGATATTAACGGCCAGAGGATACTATCTGCAGAAACCTGGCTGATGATTATAAAAAACATACCAAATCCAAGACCGGCAGCAACAGGCAGCTTTAATTCACTTAAAAGTATCGGGGTTTTTGCACCTCCTCCTGATAAAAGCCAGACTGCAATAATTGCCAGCCCAAATCCAGTAAGCTGAATCATTGCAGGCAGGCCCTGGATAAAGATACCTACAACTACAGGGAATAAAGCGCTTACTACGGCAGCCACAGGTGCCACAACACCCATTTTGCCGTTTGAAAGGCCCTTGTACAGACAGGTAAGCCCCATTGTACCACATATACCAGCAAGGCATCCCAAACCAAGATCATATAAACCTGGCAGAGCCTGGCCAGAAAAGACTGCCAGCCCAAAAAGCATTAACCCGCCTGTCAGTTGTGAAAAGATTATGACTGAAAAAACAGAGCTTTTTTTTGTAGCAATACCACCGGCAAAATCACCGGCACCAAAGCTTAGTGCAGCACCAAGTCCATAAATTATGGATAAAAAATGTGATCCCAAAAAATAATCCCTATTTTCCTTTCTCTTTGGCTACACAATAGATCCCGCCTTTAAAATAACCGGGTTTAAAGCATGCATTACATGAGATACAGGCAGCAGGCTTATGATCTCCTTTTTGCCAGCGCAAAGGCAGATTCGGTTCCCTGATAAGGGGTCTTGAAAAAGAGATAAAATCCAGTCCATGCTCTTCAAGCGCCTGCTTTGCCACATTGTAAGATCGGAATCCTCCCACAGATATGACAGGGCAGGAAACCACATTTTTAACAGCCATGGAAACTTGGAGATTGTAAGCCTCTTTTTCAGGTTGATCGATTTTAATTCTGACAGGACTTTTTTTCTTGGAAGCGCCAGTACCAGCAGAAACTTCTATGGCATCAATGCCTTTTTTTGAAAGCGTTTTTGCCGCAAAAAGAGCATCTTCCAACTCCAGACCATTATCGACATAGTCGGCAGCATTGAGTTTAATAAAAACAGGAAAGGCTTCTCCTGCCATTGCTCTTATTTTGTCATAAACCTCCATCAGGAAACGGCACCTGTTTTCAAGACTGCCTCCATACTGGTCTGTTCTCTGATTGGTCAGAGGTGAAAGAAACTGGTTTACCAGGTATCCGTGGGCTCCATGGAGCTGAACACCATCAAATCCATATTCTTTGGCTCTTACAGCAGCTTCTCCAAATGCAAGAACAATATCGTGTATCTGAGATTCTGTAAGCTGCAGGGGTTTTTCTGGAAACTGGGCAGTTTCAATGGCTGAAGGTGCAACAGGTGTTTGCCCCGATGCTTTTGAACTGGCCTGGCCGCCCGCATGGACAAGCTGGATGGCAATTTTACCCCCTGCATCATGAACAGTTTTGGTTAATGCTTTAAACTCAGTTGCAAACTCATCAGAATAAAGCCCCATCTTTCCCAGGTTTTGTTTGCCTTCCAACCGCACATATGTATAACCTGAAATAATGAGACCAATACCACCCTTTGCAAGGTCTGCATAATATTGGATCAATTTTGCAGTAGGGCGGCCATCAGGATCACACATGCCTTCCCAGGTTGCAGATCTTACCAATCTGTTTTTAAGTTTCATTCTGCCAATTGATCCGGATTTAAACAGTGTATTCATTGCACCCCTCTATATTTTATTTTTCTTCTCTTTTTCAAAGCAAAAATTGAGAAAATCAGTATTTTATAATAACCTGTCAAAAAGTAATTAACACGCCTTTTCAGCAGTAGCAAATTTTATTTTATAAAGCATATGATTATGTTTTACCACCTGTTTCTTCTTGACATTAGGTTGAAATTATTGGAGATATTAAATTTTTAATTCCAAAGGAAATTAAACTCTGTAAGGGAATATATATGGAAATTCAGGAAACAGCAATTCAATGTAAAAAAGCTTCAATTGCATTATCTGCGTTGTCAGGTAAAGTTAAAAACAGGGCACTTGAACAAATTAGCCAGGTATTGGAAGAAAATAAAGCCTCAATTATATCATCCAATCAAAAGGATCTTGAAACATCTCACAATGAAAACCTTGAAGCCCCGCTTTTAAAACGGCTCAAATTTGATGAAGCTGACATTGATGAAACCTGTGCAGGAATAAAAAGCCTGATTCAGTTAGAAGATCCAGTGGGGAAAACCTTAAGTGCAACCCTGTTGGATGAAGGACTGGAATTGTTTAAAGTCAGCCGCCCGATTGGTGTAATCGGTGTTATTTTTGAATCCCGTCCTGACGCTCTGGTTCAGATTGCCTGTCTGTGTCTTAAAAGCGGCAATGCTGTTCTACTTAAAGGCGGCAGTGAAGCTGCTGCAACCAACCAGACCCTGGCCCGGCTCATTTATGACGCAGGTATCTCTTCTGGCTTACCAAAAGGATGGCTTGGACTTTTGGAAACCCGCAGTGAAGTGGATCAGATGCTTAGCCTTGATAAGGCTATCGACCTGATTATACCCCGTGGCAGTAATGACTTTGTCAGGTATATCATGGATCATACGATAATTCCGGTTTTAGGCCATGCCGATGGAATATGCCATGTGTATATAGATAAAACAGCTGATTTGGATATGGCTGTATCCCTGTCAGTTGACAGCAAGTGTCAGTATGTTGCTGTGTGTAATGCTGCTGAAACCATACTGGTTCACGAAGATATTGCAAGTGACTTTTTACCCCCACTTCAATCAAAATTAGAAGAACATGGTGTTATAATTCTTGGATGCGACCATACCCGGAAGATTATTAATGTGGAGACTGCTTTAAAAAAAGAGTGGCAGACAGAATATCTTGATTATATCGTATCCATCCGGGTTATCCCATCTCTTAAAGCTGCGCTTGCCCATATCAATACATATGGTTCAGGCCATACAGACGTAATTATTGCAGAAGATAAAAAAAGAGCGATTGAATTTATGGACCATGCAGACACGGCAGATGCATTCTGGAATTGCAGCACTAGGTTTGCAGACGGATTCCGGTTCGGCCTGGGAGCTGAAGTAGGTATCAGTACCAATAAAATTCATGCCCGGGGGCCGGTTGGTCTTGAGGGGTTGATGATCTATCAGTGGCGGCTTTTAGGTGACGGGCACAGGGTTGAGGATTATTCAGGAGATAATGCACGAACATTTCAGCATACACCTATCAAAAGGGATTTTTATTAGGACTCAAAAATGCCAAAAGAGAGATTAAATAAGACGAGACGTGTCGTTGTGAAACTTGGCAGTAATGTCATCACAGCCAGTAACAGTTTAAATCTTGAAGTCATTGACGCAATTTCAAGGCAGATATCTGTTTTAAATGACAGGGGAATAGAGGTTATATTGGTCTCCTCGGGTGCCATGGCTGCAGGTTTAAGAAAAATGAAAATGGATGGCCGCCCTGATGAAATCCCAAAACGTCAGGCTATTTCTGCCATAGGTCAAACCGGTCTTATGAATGCCTATGAAAAAAGCTTTGAAATATTTGGGAAAAAAGTTGCCCAGATTCTTTTGACCAGTGAAGACTTAAACAATAGAAAACGGTACCTGAATGTCAGAAATGCATTGTATACATTGATTAACTGGGGAGTGGTTCCCATTGTTAATGAGAATGATACAATTATGATAGATGAGATAAAACTGGGAGACAATGATAATCTGGCAGCCATGATAACCCTGCTGCTTGATGCCGATTTTTTATTTATCCTCACAGATATAGATGGACTTTATAACAAAGATCCAAGAGTCTTTGAGGATGCAAAGTTAATCTCCTGCGTAACCACTTTTGAAGAAAAGATAGATATGTATGCCAGCGGCATACCAGGAAGGCTTGGCACTGGCGGTATGCTCAGCAAAATAGAGGCGGCAAGGAAAGTCACCTCGGCTGGAATACCTATGATTGTTGCCAAAGGAGACACAAAAGATGTGCTTCTCCGTCTGTTTCAGGGAGAAAAACTCGGGACTTACTTTACTCCCAGAAATGAAAAAATGACCAGCCGGAAATGCTGGATCGCTCATACCATCACGACTAAAGGCAGTATTACCATTGATAATGGCGCAGCCCATGCAGTTTCAGAAAATGGCAAAAGCCTTTTACCCATTGGTGTAGTTGGTGTTCATGGAAATTTTGAAGAGGGGGCAGCTGTCTGTTTTCAAACAGTTGCAAAAGAGATACTCGGTACCGGGCTTGTCAATTACAGATCTTCTGATATAAACCTGATCAAGGGGCTGAAAACATCCCAGATAGAATCTTGTCTTGGAGGAAAACACTATGATGAGATAATCCATCGAGATAACCTGGTTCTAAATAATTATTCTCAAATTAACAAGGGATAAACCACATGAATAAATTAGATTCTGAATGGGGTCATGGGATATTCAATTTATTATCTGATAATATCGGAAAAGTTATTAAAGGGCAAAAAGAGTGTATCAGGTATATCCTTGCCGGGTTTGCAGGCGGTGGGCATATTCTTTTGGAGGACAATCCAGGTACAGGAAAGACAACTCTTGCAAAAGCACTGGCAAAAAGTATTGATGCAGATTTTAAAAGAATTCAGTTCACACCGGATCTCCTGCCTTCAGATATTCTCGGAGTTTCAATTTTTGATCCGTCTCAAAAAATTTTTAAACTCCATAAAGGACCTGTTTTCACCAATATTCTTCTGGCCGATGAGATCAACAGAGCTTCTCCGAGAACCCAGTCTGCTCTGTTGGAAGCCATGGCAGAAAGCCAGGTAAGCATTGACACAAAGATTTTAAACTTAGACGATCTGTTTTTTGTCATTGCAACACAGAACCCAGTTGAATCCAGAGGGACATATCCTCTTCCAGAAGCCCAGATGGATCGTTTTGCAATGCAGCTTCAACCTGGATATATTAAACGAGAAGATGAAGTGGCAGTGTTATCCGAACAGAGACAAAAGCATCCCATTGATACCATTAAACCCTGTGTCACCCTGAAAGATTTTGTAAAACTGAGAAATATGGTCAACCAGGTATATATTTCCAAAGAGTTACAAGGTTATATTGTGGATATAATCAATGCCACCCGGGAAACACCTGGAGTTATGCTTGGTGCAAGCCCGAGGGCATCCATAGCTTTAATGAAAACAGCCTGCAGCCTTGCTCTTTTTGACAATCTTAAATTTGTAACCCCGGACCATATCCAGGAGATTGCAGTCAGTGTCATTGCCCACAGGCTGATGCTGGATCCCCAGTCAAAATTTTCAGGTAAAACCGCCGGTATTATAGTGGATGATATTATAAAATCAATTCCGGTTCCTGTTTAAACCTTTCATGTTTGCCCGATTTTTATATAAATCATATGCACTCTCATATACCCTGAAATTATGGCGCAAACGCCATTTTACACCTGCCGGCACTATGATGATATGGGCTGTTATACTGTCAGGAGTTTTTGGATTCAATATCCTTAAAACAGACATCTACCAGGTTCTGGCATTGAGTTTCTCTTTCATGGGTATTTCAATGCTGTTAAATTTTCTGCCTTTTAAAACAGAGATAAAAATTCTTCGTATCCTCCCTGATTATGCAGGTATTGATACTCAATTGACCTATGAACTGGAAATTACAAATTTATCATCAAAAATCCAGAAAGGGCTTATTTTTTACGAAAACATTTACGATCCAAGGCCCTCTTTTAAAAATCTGTTAACAAAAAAAGAACCTTTTGAACACACAAGGAATATCTGGGATAAAAAAATCCTCTATTACAGGTGGCAGTGGCTGCTGAACAAGAACATGAAAGCATTTTTTCCCCCCATACAACTGCCGGATTTACCTCCAGAAGAAACTATTCGTGTGACCGCTGTGTTAACCCCGCATTATCGCGGCTATATCCATTTTTCAGGATATACTCTTGCAAAACCTGATATCCTTGGTCTGTTCAACCGATTGCTTAACATTAAAAAATCTCAAAAAATTCTTGTACTTCCAAAACAATATCAGCTTAAAACTCCGGATCTTAAATCAACAAGACAATACCATCCAGGTGGAGTCAACTTTGCCTCGTCCATAGGAAATTGTGATGAATTCATGTCCTTGCGCCAATACCGCCCCGGCGACCCCATGCGAAATGTTCACTGGAGAACATTTGCTAAAACCCATGAACTTGTGGTCAAGGAATTTGAAGATGAATATTTTGTAAGGCATGCATTAATTATGGATACGTTTTCAAATTCAGGCAATGAAATATTTTTTGAAGCTGCTGTCAGCATTGCATCATCTTATATTACTTCCCTGCAAGCCCATGAATCCATTCTTGATTTAATGTTCGTGGGTAATCAAATCTACTCGTTCTCATCTGGCAGAGGGCTTGCCCAGTCAGAAAGAATGGTTGAAATTCTGGCATGTGTTGAGCCATGTGAAGATAAAACAATTTTAGAACTCCTGCCTGTCATAGAATCCAATATTAAAAAATTTTCCGGTTCCATATGCATTTTTCTGGGTTGGGAACAGGGTCATAAAAGAATTTATAGGCTGTTTAAACAGGCATTAATACCCATTTTCGTTATTATTTTAACCCGGGACAAATTAAAAATGGAAGAGACAATCTTTCAGGATATGAATAACTCCAGAGACAATATAAAAGTGATTCATTATAATCACATACAGCAGGAGCTCGGTACAGCATGAAAGCACCCCGTTTCTTTTTAGCTGCTGCTGTTTTATTCTGGGGATGGCAGGTACATCTTTTCTGGATTGCCATATTTCTTGGTATCATACTTGAATCTGCCAATGTGATTAAATCCAGATTTGATTTTCAGATTTCTGATTTTAATAAATTTATAGATATCAGCACAGTTTTTCTTGCAGGAACTATAGTAATTGCCCTGACCATTGAAGCCGAAGAGGCCATATTTATCCTTTTAAAATGGATTCCCCTGATTTTTTTTCCAATCATTGCTGCACAATATTTCAGCACAAAGAGCCAAATAGATATTCAATCATTTTTTCTTGTGGCAAGAAAAAAAAGAAAAATCAAAAATTATTATTCTAAAACCATTGATATTTCCTATATTTACACTCTTTTTTGTATTCTTTCTGCAGGCACGGCAAACAGTAAAGGGTATGTTTATTATATCAGTGTTGCCATTTTTTTTATCTGGGCATTGTGGCATGTCCGATCAAAGAGGTGCTCATCTTTTTTATGGATTACAGCTGTTTTGTTCACAATAATTTTCGGATTTGCAGGGCATAATGGCATGCGTATGGCAAGTGTTAAAATTAACCAGATGGTGATGGAATACTATGATAATTATTATAATTTGAATCCGTTTAAAACTTTTACAGCAATGGGTGAAATCACAAAGCTTAAATTATCTGATAAGATTATTTTCAGGACATCATTTGACGACTATACTCCCGGCAAATCATATCTTCTGCACAATGCAAGCTATAACAGGTTTGCAATTTCAAACTGGTTTATAACATCAAAATATGAGGCCATTGAACCTGCCAGGGACAACACATCCTGGCAAATCAACCCTTCTCGCAAAAACACAAAAACAATGACCGCATATTTCAGGCTTCTAAAAAACAGGGCTGTTTTAAGCCTGCCTGCCGGGGTGGTAAGTATTGCTGAAATGAAAACAGGCTCCTGCGAAAAGAACACAATGCAGTCTGTCCGGATAGAAGATGGACCATCTTTGATCAAGTGTGTTGTATCTTATACTGATGAACTTTCCTATGATATCAAACCCTATAATCATGATTTATTAATTCCAAAAAAAGAGTTGGCTGCAATTAGAAAAATAGCCCGGGAACTGGGTATTGCTGACAATTTAGATGCAGAACAATCCAATACAGAAATCTTAAAAATTGTTAAAGACTATTTTTTAAACAATTTTACCTATTCATTAGATCTAAAGGGAAAAGGAAGATATAAAACACCACTTATAAATTTTTTAAACAATACAAAGGCAGGGCATTGTGAATTTTTTGCCACGGCAACCGTACTTCTTTTAAGGCAGGCAAATATACCCGCACGGTATGTAACAGGCTATATTGCCCATGAATATTCAAGAATAGAAAACCAATTAATTGTCAGGCAAAGAGATGCCCATGCCTGGGTAAAAGTTTTTATCAATGGCCAATGGAAAAATTTTGATACCACCCCGCCATCTTTTTTAATTACAGACAGCCAGACAATTAAATCATCTCTGATAGAAGACCTTTTATCTTTTGTTGGATTTAAACTATCACAGCTACGGCATGAAACCGGGACAAAGCTGATGAAAGAGTATGGTCTCTGGCTTACACTGCCCCTGGGGTTGATATTGTTTTTTAGATTAAAAGGAGCAAGCAGAATCAAACGGGTGAGGATGCAAAGCAACAACGGGAATAAACAGAAACAAAAATCCAATGAGATCTCTTTTTATTTAATAGAGATGGAACTGAGTAACATAGGTTTTCCAAGGCATGAATATGAAACCTACTTTGCATGGATTGAAAGGATTGGATATCATTTTAATAATCAACAAACTAAAAATACTATTCAAGCTCTTTTACGACTCCATAATAAAAACCGTTTCAGCAATACTGGACTCAGCAAAAATGAACAAAAACTGTTTAATTTAAAGATCACCACCCTGTTAAAAAATCAATTCCAATAAATTTATCCTTTCTTGACACTTCGTGTATATTCAGTGTAATATTTGCTCGTTTATTGAACAATTTGTATTAAAGGAGCTAAAATAGATATGTTTGGTCTTGGAATGCCTGAAATATTAATGATTCTGGCAATAGCACTCATTGTCATAGGGCCTAAAAAACTGCCTGATCTTGCCAAAACACTTGGCCGTGCCATGGGAGAGTTTAAGAGATCAGCCCAGGATTTTAAACAGAGTATTGATATGGAAACAACTGTTAAAGATATTACTGATATTGAGGGTATTACAGAAGAAACCGATTCAAAAGATACAACACTATCTGAGCTCAAAGATGAGATGAATTCTAAGGACCTTGACACTGATAATTTCAAAAACAACAGTGATGATAAAGAGGATATTGATACTCCTCTCGAAGATCAAAATTCAGATCCTGATACAGATTCAACAGAGCAAGATAATAACGAATCTAAAGATAAATCAGACATAAATTAAAGATATGAGTGGAGCAGGAAAAAGCCCTTTTACAGAGCATCTCGGAGAATTGAGGGACCGTCTGGTGCGTTCTTTTATCGCTGTGGGTGCAGGTTTTGCAGTTGCATATTTCTTCAAAGAAAAATTATTTGAGATTCTGATTGCCCCCCTGGTCATTGCCATGGGCGACAATGGTAATGCCCAGATGATTTTTACAGGGCTCCCTGAAGCTTTTTTTACCTATCTCAAAGTATCTTTGCTTGCAGGACTTATTGCTGCAACTCCTGTTATTTTTTATGAATTCTGGATGTTTATATCTCCTGGTCTGTACAGAACTGAAAAAAAATATATAATTCCAATTGTACTTCTTTCAGTTTTTTTCTTTATCATTGGTTCTTCCTTTGGATATTTTATAGTTTTCCCCTATGGATTTAAATTTTTCCTGGGGTTTGCTACTCAAACAATTCATGCCATGCCGTCCATGAAGGAATATCTCTCTTTTGCTTCTAAAATGCTGCTTGCTTTTGGTTTTGTCTTTGAACTGCCGCTGGTATTAACTTTCATGGCAAGAATGGGACTTGTTTCAGTAGAGTTCTTAAAAAAGAATCGAAAATATGCTTTATTACTGTTTTTTGTGGGTGCGGCTCTTATCACACCGCCCGACGTTGTGACCCAGGTCATGATGGCACTTCCCTTAATGATACTTTATGAAATCAGTATTATTGGTGCCAGGATATTTGGTAAAAAAAAGGTTGTTGATAATAATAATGGGGCTCATGAAGAAGCCCAGGAATCAAATGAACAGGAACAGACAGATAAACCTGACGAAGATGTTTAAACTTCAGTATCTTTACTATTGACTTTTCAGCACTTGCGGGTTTAAAAGTTCTATATATTTTAATAAAAAGAAGACTGATGGTCTCAAAAAAAACTAATATAAATATTAAACCTTTACAGGAGTAAAACTGGTTATGAATAAAAAATTAATGACTTGGCTTTTAACTGCCGGGATATCTGTGATGTTTGTGTTTGCGGCAACAGCTCTGGCAGGAACTGAAGTTGCTGATGACATAATAATGGATTATAATAAATATGAAAAACGTATGTTTAAAACTTCTAATCGAAATTTTGTTAAATTTACACATACAAAACATAATATAGATTATAAAATTTCATGTGACCAATGCCACCATATAGACCTTGAAATTGGTGATGATGTCAAACGATGTGCAGAATGCCATATCGAACTAAAAGCGACAAAAAAAAATCGAAAAAGTGTTATGCTACTTAGAAATGCCTACCATGCAAGCTGCATTGCCTGCCACCAGGAAATTAATATGAAAGCTGGCGATCCGGGAGGATTTGATGAGTCTGCGGCACCAACTTCCTGCAGTGAGTGTCACATAAGAACGGATGCGAAACTAAAAAAATAAATACTCCCAATATAAATTTTGTGAAAATATCGGGATGTGAGATTTGATAGATTAACAATAGGCTTTAGGCCCATATATTCAATATTTTATTATTGACTTTTAAACTCTTCAAGGTGTAAAAGTTCAAATTATTTATTAAAAGCATGTTGCTGCTGTCAAAATTAAATATTATATATTTTATAAGGAGTAAATATTGGTTATGAATAAAAAATTACTGGCTTTGCTTTTTGCAATTGGAATTTCTGTCTGCTTCGCTGTAACAATTTTATATGCCGAGACAGAATTTCCTCCTGAAATTACTATGGATTATAATCCATATGTAAAGCGAAAATATGTACCTCCGAAACACGAAGTTTTTGTCTTTTCACACGAAATACATAATTTAGAATATGAAATCTCCTGTGGGGATTGTCACCATGACAAAGATGGCAAACCCCTGGATCTTGAAACAGGTGACAGTGTCCAACAATGTGTTGAGTGTCATACTGAACTTGAAAAGACCAAAAAGAATAGAAAAAGTATTATGTTGCTGGAAAATGCCATACATGCAAATTGTAAGGTCTGCCACAAAAGAATTAATATTGATGCAGGTGATCCCAAAGGAAGAAAAGGACCTGCTCCTGTTTCCTGCAAAGCGTGCCATATTAAGGTTGAAGTGCAAAAATAGTATTTCATAAAAAAACTTTAAAAAAATAAAAAGGGTTTTCCTGGATAGGGAAAACCCTTTTTTTGTTTAAAAGGCGCTAAACTGTTCATAGCAGGTTCCATTATTTTTTTTAGAGATCAACCTGATTTTAATCCAGCACTTCACGTATTTTTTTGGATAGAGCCTTGGCAATAATCGGCTTTAATAAAAAGCCACTAATGCCCAGAGATTTAGCTTTTTCTTCAGACATGATTTCACTGAACCCTGTACAAAGCAATATGGGTATGTCCGGGCGTATTTGATTTATCTCTACTGATAGTTTATCTCCTGCCATGTTTGGCATGGCCATGTCAGTAATAATGAGATCAAATTTATCAGGGTTGGATCGGAAAGCTTCAAGGGCATCAATGCTGCTTGAACGCGTTGTAACTCCGTAGCCAAGACGTTCCAGCATTGCCTGTTCCATTTCAATGATGGTTACTTCGTCATCCACAAGCAGAATATGTTCGCTCCCGGTCTGTATCGTTTCTGGAATATCTGTCAGCTGCTCTGATCTGGTTTGTACCACTGGCAGATAGATATTGAATTGGGTGCCTTTGCCAGGCTCACTATAAACCTGGATAGCACCTGACATGTTTTTAACAATGCCATGAACAACGGAGAGTCCCATTCCAGTGCCTTTGCCTTGCCTCTTGGTGGTAAAAAATGGCTCAAAAATTTTCTGGGTTAAAGCTTTATTCATTCCTCTGCCTGTATCCTGGATTGTTAAACATGCATAAACTCCCGATGTAATATCAGGAATGATAGGATCATCTTCGGTAAATTCTATCTCTTTGAGGATTATTGTAAGTTTTCCACCTTTTTCTTCCATGGCATGATAGGCATTGGTTGCAAGATTCATTACAATCTGATGAATCTGTGTAGGGTCAGCTTTAATGGGTTTGCAGTCGGTCTGGATATTTTGTTTAATCTCAATGGTTGTGGGGATTGTTGATCTTAAAAGTTTTATTGCCTCTTTAACCATGGGTTGCATCTGCATGAGTTTTAACTCACCATCTTTCTGTCTGGCAAAAGTAAGAATTTGCTGTACAAGCTCTTTTGCTCTAAGGGTGCCATTATAAATCTGCTCAAGGCTATCCATTATCGGGTCATCTTCAGAAGTGTCTTCAAGCAGCATCTCTGTATAACCCATTACAGGGAAAAGAATGTTATTGAAGTCATGGGCTATACCTCCTGCAAGGGTGCCGATTGATTCCATTTTCTGGGATTGATGTAGCTGGGCTTCAAGTCTTTTTTTCTCCTGTTCTGCACGTTTGCGTTGTGTGATATCAGTCAAAGAGAGCAGAATTTTAGAAGCCCCATCTAATTTTAGCAATGTTGTTGTTATAAGCAAATCCCTTGATATTTCGTGATCATTGACCAGGAAAGTCATCTGCCCTTCTTCTTCATTGTGGGATTTTCCCGTCTGAAATGTTGATGTGACCCTGGTTCTGACAGGGCATGTAGAGCAATCAGGATTGCAACCGCATCCTTTACCTTCAAAGGAATGCAGACAGTTAAGAACCTGGCCTCCAAGAAACCCGATAAGTTCTTCCTCTTTTTTGCCTGCAAGAGTGACGCCGCTGTGGTTAACGATTTCAACTCTGAGATCTTCATTTAAAAGCATAAGTACACTGGGAATGCTGTTAAAAATTGCTTTTAAATTATCACTATGACGTTGCATTTTTTTTTCACTTAGCATTGATTTATCCTGGATTTTTGACATTTTTAACCACTGTCTCCAAATTTATTATTTACATTGTACACCAAGCACTTCCTGTATTGCACAGGAGAAATCAAATGCTTCCGACCTGTATTTCATAATCGCCCATGGCCTGTCCCTCTTTAGTCATGGATTGAACTTCCATGATCTTTGCATGGCGTGTCAATTCTGCCAGGCGTTTTTCACAGTGCAGACCCTTTATAACTGTGCCGTCTAAAATGGCTCCCTGGGCAATAACAACTGGTTTGCCCGGATTGTCTTTTGTAAATAAAAGAATATTGGATTTCTCTGCCTCAAGATCATCCAGATCTTTTTTCAAAGTCTTGGTTGCCATCTCAATATTTTCCAAAGCCGGTTCAATCTTATCACACTTTTCAAAACATACATTCAGATCTTCTTCAGCTTTTTGAGCATCTTTTTTCAATTGTTCTATCTTGTTTTTATGCTCTCCAATTGCTTGAGCATCATTACCATCTTTTTGTATTGAAACAAGGTTTGAAGTAATCTGTTTTGCTTCCAGTTGAGATCTGTCCTGAACATGGGCAAGTTCTGTAATCTGTTTTTCAAGTTCTACATTGTCTGTTTCAAGTTTCTCTCTTTTTTCATTGAGTTTCTCTATTTTTTTGTTAACCTTGTCCATCTTCTCTTTGTTTTTTTCTAACTCTTTTTGAGTAAAAATATCATGCCCGACTTTTAGTATATTGGGATCTGACATATCAGTACCGATATTTTTAGCCTGTACACCCATTTTGGCAGTTACTCTTGAAGATATCAGTTTTCCGTTTGCAACAACACACTTGCCTGAGCACTCTATGTCAGAATCAACAATCTCTTTTTCAATAATAACATCACCAAGACACAGCAGTTTTGAGTTGTTGATAAATTTTGCACATATATTACCCCTGGAATAAATTGTACCTTCATTAATGCCTCCTGCTATATTTACATTCTCATCTGCCGTGACAGTGCCTCCATCCAATGCCAGTGCCTGAATATTATTGCCTTCTACCTTAAAACCGGATTTTATCCGGCCATTAACATTAACATTGCCGTCATAATTAATATGTCCGGTTTCATAATCCACATCACCCTCAGTGGTATATTCCTGATAAACTGCAATATGCTTTGACATGGTATATACAGGAAATCCCTGAACCTCAGCAAGAATTTTTAAACCATCGTCACTGAGTTGAGCACCTTTTCCTATTTTTAATTCAATGTCTAGTGCAGGAGTTATTTCAACTGTTTCTCCATAGATGTTTTTTCCATTGCGTGACTCTTTTATGGCAGTTTTTTCAGCAAGTATAGTTCCGGATTCTACAAATGGCATCTCTCCTCTGTCCTTAAAATCAATTGCACCGTCATTTGTTACCCCACCTGCTTTTAAATAGTCTCTATCAAAGAAAAATTTTATTGTGGAATCTTTGCCCTGAAGTGGTGAAATTCCCTGGGCAACTTTAAAAGCCTTTGTCTTAAATCCACTGGATGTGATAAAGCCTTCAATCATTTCATCTGCTACAATGCCTGCTACAATATCTTTATCAAACAATGTCTGTTTGACCTGTGTAACAGTGATTTTTTGATCAAATTCATCTGTTTTTGTTAGTAATGCTGCCATAAAATCGTTAAGGATTTCAAGTTTTATCCCGCCTTCAATGATTTCAGGTGCAAGAAGTGCCGGGGGCGCCTCTTTTTTTGTCTCTTCAGGCATTTTTTCAGCCGGGGCTTCTGGTGGCTTTTTTTCCTTAGTCTCAGTAACATCTTTTGCAACAGTTTTTTCAGCGTTTAATGTTTTCTTTTTTTGCAGTTTAAGGATATAATCACGCTGTTTTTCTGTCATCATCCCGGCTTCCACAAGAATATCACCAACAGGTAAGCTCTTTTTTTTGTTCTGGATGTTATTTTTTTGCTCTTCCAGGGCAAGTTTTAAAACACTCTGGTTAATAAATCCTTTTTTAATGGCAATGGCACCAAATCTGAGTTCTGCCTGGCGTAAATTAAGTTTTTTTACAGCCAGTAAAAGCTTTTTCATCTTTTGTGCAGATATTAAATCAGTGGACAGAAAATACTCTTTTAATGCAAGAGTTGGATTGTCTGCACCTGAACATTGTTCTAATCCCTTTGCAAGCTGATCTTTAGTAATAAATTTGGTTTTAACAGCTAAGAGCCCAATAAAGGGTATTTTATGTTTGGAACTATTATGCGCTGCCATAACTAATCCTTATAAATATTGCTTATCCATTTTTCCATCGGTTAAGTTTTTCAAAGGCTTCCCGGGCAGCTTTTACCAATACTTTAATCTTAACAGGTTTTTTGAAGTAATCGTCAAACCCTGCTTCCCTGCAGTCTGTAAGTTCAAAAAGAGATGCATATCCTGTTACTGCATGAATAACAGTCATGGGCATATTTTTTTTTATCTGGCCGCATAATTCAATGCCATTCATTCCTGGCAGATTCAGATCCAGAAACATGACATGGATTTTTTCATTTTCCAGTAATTCCAGTGCCTCTTCAGCACTAAGGGCAGATCTGACCTCATAACCTTCACGTAAAAAAGTGAGTTCAAACAATTTTACAATTGCCTTGTCATCATCAACAATTAATATTTTATTATGCTCCATAATTATTTTTTCCTTTATTTTCATGTTCTATTTGAGTTTTTTGTGATGCCTCATTAATATCAACAATATTACCCTTAAGATAAGGTTTTGTTTTATAATGTGTTATTTTCATCAGTTTTTTAGTAATTACACCCATGCGGGTAGCCTGGTTATGGATCTCTTTAACAGCCTTATATTGTGGATGATCTTCAGAATAATCCATTAACAGTATTTCAGAGTATCCAGATAAAACCATTAAGGGCTGATTGAGTTCATGGCAGATCGCCCCGGATATTTCCAGTACACCCTGGAACTTCTCTTTTTCAGCCATGGCATTCTGCAGTTTTAAAATCCTTGAGCCGGCATTGATGCGTGCTTTAAGTTCATCTTTGTCATAGGGTTTTACAATATAATCATCAGCACCGGAATCAAGTCCATGTGCAATATCATTTTTATCTGATTTGCCGGTTAAAAGGATGAGATAGTGGGATACTGGATTTTCCTGATTACGTATTATACTGCACACCTCTACTCCATCTTTTCCCGGCATTATCCAGTCAAGGAGGCACAGTTTTGGAGTTTTTGCTTCTAACAGCCTGTCAACAGCATCATTTCCATTGTCAACTGAAATTACATCAAATCCCCATTTGGAAAGCACTGTCTCCAGAATACGCCGGGAAGTTAAGTCATCTTCAGCTATTAAAATTTCCATGGTATACTCCTTTTCCTGAACTATGAATTTTTTTCAAACCAATGGTCACTTAATATTTTAAATTGTTTTTCAAGCATTGGAACAAAAAAACCAGTTTTTTGATAATCTTCAGTTTTTGCAGATTCTTCAATTTTATATGCAGTGTCTTGTAAAACAACTGCGCCCACATTAGCGCTGGAACCTTTTAAAGTATGTGCTTCCCTGTTTGCAGTCATAAAATCTCTGGTTTCTAACGCCCTGGAAATTTTTTCTATTCTTTGGGGTGTTTCATTTAAAAATTCGGTAAAGATCTCTTTTGCAAGACTTTCATCATCCATGACTCTGTCAAGAAAACCAGGCCAGTCAAGAATTTTTTCTTTTGGGTGATTTTTTGTCAAGAGAGAAGGAGTTTTAAAATCTTTAAATTTTTGTTCGGGCAGCCATTTGCTTAACATAGCAGCAAGCTCATCCGGTTTAAAAGGTTTTGCCATATAATCATCCATGCCCGCGGCAATGCATTTTGCCCTGTCCTCTTTTGTTGCATTGGCAGTCAATGCGATAACAGGAGTGTCATGATTAATTACGTTGGATTTAGGGCTTCGAATCTGCCCTGTTGCCGTGTATCCATCCATTTCAGGCATTTGGCAATCCATCAGGACAATATCATACCGGGTTGTTGCCAGGGTCTGCACAGCCTTTTTACCGTTGTTGACAGTATCGGCCCTGTATCCCAGTCTTTTCAAGGTGGCCAGTGCAACTTTCTGATTTATTATATTATCCTCGGCCAGCAAGATTTTAAATTTTAAATTTTGATTTTCCGAAAGTGTGTATTGGGTGATAATTGTATTATCTTCTTTTTTATCTTCAAACCCGATACCTATAATTGTTACAAGGCACTCATAAAGGCATGACTGCTTTACTGGTTTATTCAGATAGGCTGCAAAGCCGATTTTTTTAAATTTTTCTGTATCACCCCTTGCACCCATTGATGTCATCATGACAAGTTTAGTATTTTTCAGGTCAGGGTTCTGCTTGATTTTTTCTCCAAGAGAAGCACCATCCATTTCGGGCATCTGCATATCTATGATTGCAATGTCAAAGCCATCGCTGTCAGCTGCCGCCAGCATAAGTTTTGTTAGGGCCTGTTCACCATCTGATACAGCATCATACCTGCACCCCCAAATTTTTAACTGCTCTTTTAATACATACTGGCTTGTTTTATTATCATCTACAATCAATATGTGTCTGTCTTTAATCTCTCCGGGTATAATTGGGGATTTTTGTCCAGTGTCAGGCTGTTTTTCAAAAATTGCAGTAAACCAGAATTCAGAGCCTTTACCTTCCTGGCTTTTAACCTCTATATGGCCGCCCATAAGTTGTGAGAGCTTTTTTGAGATTGTCAATCCAAGGCCAGTACCACCATATTTGCGGGTGGTTGAACTGTCAGCCTGGCTAAAGGATTCAAAAAGATTTTGTATTGCTTTTTCAGGGATGCCAATACCTGTATCTTTAACGCTAAAACAGATACTGGTTTCAGAAGTGCTGTCATTTTCCAAGGTAATATTGATACTTATTTCACCATTTTCAGTAAATTTTACAGCATTGCCAACAAGATTTATCAATATCTGGCGAAGCCGTCCGGGATCACCTTTTAAAAGCAAAGGGACATTGTGATGAATCATTGTTACATATTCCAGCCCCTTTTCCTGGGCTTTTACAGCAATAATATCGTTTAATGAATCAATAGTTACTCTTAAATCAAAATCAATGTTTTCAAGTTCAATTTTATCTGCTTCTATCTTGGAATAATCCAGAATATCATTAATTATATCTAACAGTGCCTCGGAACTGTTTTGAATAATTCCTGCAAAGTCACGCTGTTCCTGCTCTAATTGTGTGCCTAATAAAAGATTTGTCATGCCCATTATACCGTTCATGGGGGTGCGGATTTCATGGCTCATGTTCGCCAGAAACTGACTTTTTGCAACATTTGCCATTTGTGCTTCCATGGCAAATTGATTAGTTTTTTCTATAGCAACTTCAAGTTCATTATTTGATTGTTTAATATCCTGATTGGCTGATTGAAGTTTATTATAGCTGTTGATGATAACAGCCTCAATCGTACCTATATACTTAATGAAGAACAGTGTAAGAGCTATGAATATCAATGCACTTGTCAAAGCAATCATAAGCCATAGTCTCATTGTTCTGGAATATTTGTGCGTTACATCCAGCATTATAACAATATCTCCCACATCATTATTGGAGGCATCGATTAAAGGAGTAAAACCACAAAAATATTTTTTATTGTTTTGGGCAGTCATTATAAAAGTATTTGAGTGTTTTCCATGCATGCGGGATAAATGAGTATTTAGTTCATTGGAGATCTTGTCAATGGTTTTATCTATAATGGCAAAATCTTGAAATTGATCCCAGTTCCCTTTTTTCCCAACTATGTTAAGTCCTTCTTCCCATTTTTCCCGGCTTAAGTTTGCTTTATCAATGAGAAATATAAGTTCAGTACCCATACTTTTTTTAATTAATGCTGTAATGTGTTCGATTTCCATCCCAAGTTCAATATAACCTAAAAGTTCTCCCTTGACTATCCAGGGATGGACAACCCGAAGAGTGAATGTGCCAAATGTACCAAGTTCAATACCATAGGCCGAAGTTTTTTCTTTTTGCGCCTTTAAAGTTGTAAATCTGTTGATTCTATCGCTGTGTCGTGCAGGGTTGTGTATACGTAGAAAATTTATCCTGTCTATATCTGTAAAATAAAAATGTGTGATATTATATTGGGCTAATAAATTATCAAAGAGAGGTTTGGCAAGTTTGAACAGCTCTGCTCTATTTTGAAATAAAAATGCATATTGAAATTTATTATTCTCTTTGATTATATTGATTTGTGCTGTTAAAAACCTTGCTTCTGATGATAAATATGTTTGGAAAAGATAGTCAACACCCTGTATTTTCTGTTTAACATTTTCCTTGTTGGATGTTGTATGAATATTGAGCATGCCGGTAATACATATTATGATGATGAATACAAAAATAATGAGAATTGGGAAAATAATTTTAAACTTAATATTTTCAGTATTTTCAGATTGTTTCTGGTTCATGGTTTGACCTGCTTTTTTATTGATAAGGATACCAGTCAGCATCTCTCAAATTATCAACCTTTAATACAGCAGCCTCATTGGTGCTGATATTGAACACTACTTTTCTTCCCTTTTTCCCACCAGTATCTTCTGATATTATAGCAATTTTGTTCTGATTTAGTATTTTACGTGCTATTTCAATATTCTCCTTTCCAACATCCTTATCGCTGTTATCGGGATTATAAGCTCCTCCAAATATCTGTGCTTCAAGGTTTTTAACCTTGGTTGTCCTGGTTCCAGATTCAAATGTGAGCATCATTTTTATTAAAGTAAGTGTTGCAATATTACCATACATTGCTGTGGTTCTACCCTTTGTTGACATAAAGGGTAATTGAAAATGACTCATGCCGCCAATTCTGGTTTTTTTATTGAAAATACACACTGCAACTCCAGAACCTATAACAGTGGAAATGCTTACAGCCTTTTCAGGTACATAAATATATCCCGGTTGTAATAAATAATTACCATTCTCCATGTTAAATATTAAAACCTGCTTTTATTGAACATTCCATACTAATTATATTTTTCATTTTTTTATATATCCGCTTGGTAAAACTGCTGATAGATTATGGTCAAGGCCGTGAAGGTTTTCTGACATTCCCACAAAAAAATAGCCTCCCGGTTTTAAAGCCCTGCAAAGCGAGCTTACAACCTTCTGTCTTGTTGGAGTATCAAAATAAATCATTACATTTCTGCAAAAAATTATATCATACATATCAGAGGGAGTGTCTGTTAATAAATTGTATTTTCCAAATTGGATATGTTTTACAACTTCTGGTTTTACCCTGACATGGTTCTCCCATTGGCCTTTCCCTCTCTGGAAATAAGTGTGCAGGGTAGAGCGAGGCACCTCTTTAAGCCTGTCATTTGAATAAACTGCTTTTTTGCACTGTTTTAACATTGCACCTGATACATCAGATGCAAAGATTGAAAATGCAAATCTGTTTTCAAGCAGTTGAACAGCAATGGAAAAAGGTTCTTCTCCACTTGAAGATGCAGCACTCCAGATATTAAGAGGAGTTGTATTATCAAGGGTTTGTATGAGAAATTCACAATGTTTATTTTCCCGGAAAAAAAAAGTATGATTGGTGGTGGCAGCATCAATAAAATCAGCAAATTCTTCTTTACTGCTTGACATCAGACTAATATAATCAGCCACATTGGATGTTTTTGTAACCCTCATTCTTTTGGAAACCCTGGCAACAAGAAGATTGTATTTTTTGTCGTTAAGAACTATGCCGGACTCTTTATAAACAATTTTGGAAAGTTTTTTAAACTGAGATGGGCTTATTTTACCTTCAAATTTCATAGTGTCTCCAGAATAGATACAGCTTTTTGTGCAATGGAATGAATATCGATAACATGGTCAACAGCACCGACATTTATAGCCTCTTTTGGCATTCCAAAAACAACACATGATTTTTCATCCTGGGCAATATTGATGCTCCCTGCTTTTTTCATCTCAAGCATTCCAGCGGCACCATCTTTGCCCATGCCGGTTAAAATAATACCAAGTGCATTGGCTCCTGCATACCTTGCAACTGATTTAAACAAGATATCTGCAGCAGGCCTCTGGTAATGCACCAGGGGACCCTTTTTTATTGCCACATAATATCTGGCACCGCTTCTTTTGAATATCATATGAAAATTACCAGGTGCTATCAGAACCTGACCATTGGTAACACTGTCACCATCCTGGGCTTCTTTTACACTCATCTGGCATAATTCATCCAGCCTCTCTGCAAAGGATGCTGTAAATGCTGCAGGCATGTGCTGGACAGCAACTATCCCAGGAGTATTTCTGGGTAATCTTGTTAATACATGTTTTAATGCTTCAGTTCCCCCTGTGGAAGAACCTATTGCAATGATTTTATTTGTAGTTGCAGATAAAGCTTTTGATTGAATTCCCGGAAGAGACCTGTTTAAACTACCTGCCTTTGGTTTCAAGGGTAGTTTTGCCCTGTAAACTGCTCGTATTTTCTGGGCAAGCTGCAAGCTCATATCTCCTACAGAATAGGCAGCACTTGGTTTTGCAATAACCTCAAGTGCTCCCAGTGATATTGCTTCAAGGGCAATTTTACTTCCCTTTGCTGATAAAGAACTGACAATAATTACAGGGATAGGGTGATGTTTCATTAATTTTCCAAGAAATGTAATGCCGTCCATGCGGGGCATTTCAATATCAAGGGTAATAACATCCGGTTTTAACTGAACAATTTTGTCCCTTGCAACATAGGGGTCAGGAGCAGTACCCACAACCTGTATTCCTGCCTGGGCAGACAGCTGTTCTGAAAAAACTTTTCTTACAACAGCAGAATCATCAACAACAAGAACTTTTATGTCAGATTTTAGATTAAGGGGGGGCATCAACAAATCTCCTTTAATAAATCCATATAATTTTAATCCAGATTTATATTCAAAGCCATGACGGCATCAGGGGTTTGTATAATATTGAACGATAGAGAGTCAGGAATTTTTGCATCATCTATCACTTCGGGAATACCAAGTTCAAAGGGAACTTTTGATTCCATTTTGCCAAGAGCATTACCGCAGATCATATTCAAAATTT
The DNA here is from genome assembly GCA_030377945.1 of Desulfobacterales bacterium HSG17. Next base: position 55,264 of record JAUCGD010000002.1, read on the forward strand.
CAGTCAGTGTTCCTGAAATATGTTCACTGGTAAGTTCTTCTTTTGGTGTTCCCATAAAATTTTCAGCCATTTCTCCAATAAGGCTTTCAGGAATCAAAAGAGTAATGTTACCTGAAGCATCGCCGGAAAATTTCAGCTGGCAAGCCATATCAGGCTTATATTCTTTCATTCTATCATTGATTGCTTTGGTCTCTTCTCCAAATTCAACCGGCAAATAAAACATGGTCTCCATAACTTCAGAAATCGAAGTCATCATCTTCGCTGTTAGAGCTGTCATCAAGGTCGTCATCGAAATCTACCTCCCCGAGAATACTGATTAATAAATCCCTGATAGTTTCAGGAGCAAATGGTTTAGTGATATATCCGCCTGCACCAAGATCTGTAAATTCTTTGATCTTGACATCATTGCTCTCTGTAGAGACAACAATAACTGGGATATCCTTTAAAAGTTCTTCACCTTTAATTGCTTTAATAAGTTCCATGCCGTTCATGACTGGCATATTGTAATCAGTTAATACAATATCAATCCAGCCGTTTTTCATAATTGCAAGTGCCTCTTTGCCATCACCGGCTTCATGGAATTGAGAACTCCCATAACCGGCAGTTTTAAGAGTTCTTTTAATAACAGAACGCATGGGCAAAGAATCATCAACTATCAGTATTGAATAAGCCATTATTTCCTCTTTATTAATTTTTTAAAAAAATATACAAAGTTACAATCATTTAAACTATATTTAATAACTCTTCTATCTCCTGCATATCAACACCAAACTGGGCAATAATCAGTGCAATATCATCAGCTTTCATGCCAAGTTTACTCATTGCCTGATTTTTAAAACGGTATGCAAGACCGTCTGCACCCACTCCCATCCCCATCATCATGCAGATACAGTCAGCAAGATATACAGCTGAAATCTCTTTATCTTCCATCATTGTTTCATCAGTAAGGTGATGATGTCTGATAATCTTAACCATTCTCGGGCTGAATTTCCACATTTTTGCTATCATGGCTCCAAGTTCAGTATGATCAATACCAAATACTTGCTTTTCAGCCTCCTGGAAACTTAAACTTTTGTTTTCCACTAGATTTTTAATCTTTTTGGAAGATTGTGCAACATGTTTTTCCAGAATAATTTTACCAATATCTTTTAACAGAGCTGAGGTAAATATTGTATTCTTATTTTCTAGGCCCAGATTTACAGCTACCTGTTTTGCAATTACTGCCGAGGAGACAGAATATTTCCACATATCGCCTGCTTCCAGGCCATATCCCTCCTGGCTTCCGCCAAGGGTGTCTGTACCGGATTTTAACAGAACAAGTTCAATAACCTGATCAGTTCCCATCATATTAACAGCATCTTTTATGGATTCAGCAGGGTTTTTAAGACCGAAAAAAGCAGAATTACAGGTTTTCAAGACACTTGCGGTCATAACAGGATCATATTGAATGACATTGGCAATATCTCCCATGGATGAATCTGGATTATCCACCACTGCAAGCAGTTGATTGGCAACAGCAGGAATGGGTTTTAAATTCTTAATCTCTTTTATAAATTCCTGAATTGTGGTCATATCTTCACCTCCTTTGAGCCAGAAGTTTTCACAAAAATATCACCTGTTGCAATTTCAATTCTTACAGTCCTGTTTACATTGCCGCCGACATTCTGCTTGTTGATCATGACATTGTTTTTAAAAAATATTTTCTTTAATGCCATGTAATTTCGTTTTCCAATATTGAAAAACCCTTTCTGATCAAGAATTTCAGCCCCGCCTGCTGCATATATCTTAATTCGCTGTTTCACCCCGCCAAGTTGATAAACTGATTTGAAAAGTCGTGGTATACCTGAATCTGCAAACATATATGGCTTTGCCCTTGCTTTGTCTTTATCAAGGGAAGATTCCGGCAGCATATAATGCAACATTCCTGCAACTTTGACCACAGGATCATATAATACAAGTCCAATACATGAACCAAGGGAATATGTAATAATTGACTCCCCAGTATTATTACTAACTTTCATATCTGCAACACCAACAATTTGCTTCATTGAATATTCCTTTTTAATTTATTCTTTTGATACAAGTTTGAAAATTCCATGAATATCAAGTATAAGTCCCACCCTGCCATCGGCAAGAATAGCTCCTCCGGCAAGCCCGTCAATATTTTCAAGGCTGTTGCCAAGACTTTTTATAACATATTCATCTTTTCCAAGGAGTTCATCTACAAGCAGTGCTCTCTTTTCATCTTTTGATTCAACCACCACCACAATACTGTCCTGAATATCTTTTTTCCCTTTATTGCTGCCAAACATTTCATGCAGCCTGATTAAAGGAACCAGATTTCCTCTGTCTTTTATCATTTCACTTTTACCTTCCACAGTATAATATTCATCATCTGCCGGTTTAAAAGCTTTCTGGATTGCCATGGTGGGAATTACATATCTTTCATCTTCCACCCGTACAAGCATGCCGTCAATAATAGCAAGTGTCAGTGGAAAACTTATGGTAAATTTACTTCCCTTCCCTTTTTCAGATTCAATATTGAGCTGGCCACGAAATCTTTCAATCCCGGATCGTACAACATCCATGCCAACTCCCCTGCCTGACACATCTGTAATCTCTTTTGCAGTAGAAAACCCAGGCTGCATGATAAGATCGTAAATCTGAGCATCAGTCATCTGGTCTCCACTGGTGATAAGGCCTGTACTCATAGCTTTTTCAAGAATTCTATCCTTGTCCAGACCTTTACCGTCATCATCAATTTCTATGATAATATGCCCGCCTTTATGATAGGCGCGAAGTACAACTTCTCCCTGGGAAGGTTTGCCCTGTTCAAGACGGAACTGATTCTCTTCAATCCCATGATCACAGGAGTTTCTGATCATATGTACCATGGGTTCATAAAGTGCATCCACAACATTTCTGTCAATTTCAGTATCTTCACCTTCCATGGTTAAATTAATCTGCTTGCCTGATTTGCGGGAGAGATCTCTTACCAGCCTTATCATTTTCATGAATGTGGCTTTTATGGGAATCATACGCATGGACATGGCTATGACCTGCATGTTACTGACAATCTGACCAAGCTGGGTGACGCTTTGACTCAAATCAGAGTCATTTACAGTTTTCTGCTTTAACATTGACTGGGCAATAACAAGTTCTCCTGCAAAATCCACCAGATCATCAAGTTTTTGAGTGCTGACCTTAACCTGGGTTGCCGCCGGCTGTTTTTTAACCTGTTTGACAGCTTGCTTCTGTTTCATTAAAGCAGACGCAACCTGTGTGGGGGCAACTTTATTTTCATCAATGAGAATCTCCCCTATTTTTTTATCCGGCTGATCTTTTTGTGTTTCAAGTGCCTGGTCAAGATCCTGGGAAGTCAGGTTGCCCTTTTGAACAAGGATTTCCCCAATAGGTTCTGTATCGCCACTGGCAAGAGCTGCCTGCAGTTTTTTAAGTTTGTCGCTCAAAGCTTCAATATTAATTTCATTTGAAGGTGGTATAAACCCTGTTTCAGTACCCTCCTGCACTTTGTCAAGCAGTTGTTTCAAGGTATCAACTGATTCAAGAATGACATCTGTTGCTGTATCATTGATTATAAAGTCACCGCTTCTTGCACTGTCCAGAAAGTTTTCCGTTGCATGGGAAAGTTTATTGATTTTTGTCAGGGATAAGAATCCAGATACACCTTTAATTGTATGAAAAGGCCTAAAAATATCATTGATAATATCTTTATTTTCAGGATCCTGCTCAAGTTCTATAAGATTGATCTCAATTGAATCAAGGTTTTCTCCTGCTTCAGATATAAAATCAACAAGGATTTCCATGTCGTCTTCTGATACTTCTCTAGGTTCTTCGGGTTTTTCCATTTTTGGCTCTTCCTTGGCAGGTTCTTGCATTTCGGGTTTTTGTTCTTCCGGTTCCTGTTTTTCAGTTTTGTCATCTTCACTCACAGGTTCTTTTTTTTCGGATATTTTTTGCGCTTCTTCGTGATTAATATTTAATAAATCCAGCACATCAGAATAATCAAATCCGAAAACCTTACCTTTTTTTTCACAGTTATAGACTGATTTAAGCAGTAGAAGTCCTTCTTCAATGGGCTTTGTGTTATGAATGTTTTCAAGGGTCATGTTCTCCACATACTCTTTGCTGGCAGTGGCAATTTCAAGCAGTGTGTTAAAATTTTGTTGCTGCGAAAGTTCAATAAGTTGATCCAGAGTGTTAAGCATCAGACCAAGATCCGGAATATCGCCGGGACAAAATCCTCTAATTAACAACTCAAATTCATTAAGTCTTTCCTGGATCTGGTCAGTTTTAACTTCCGGGCTGGCATCATCCCTGGCAGGTTCAGAGCTACCCTCAACAGGCTTAGAACTCTCCTGAAGAGGTTTAGCGCTGTCCTCTACAGGTTCTGAGCTTTGCAGGTCCTGTTCAGATTGTTTTAAAGTGCTAACAGATGAGGATATTTCAGACACCAGGTCATTAAGGGCAGACATTTTTGTATCAACATCTTCGGGATTTTCTTTCAGCAGGTCATCAATAATTTTTCTTGCCTTTAAGATCATTGTTGCTGTCTCTTTTAAGGTCAATTTCATACAGTTGCCATGAATCTGTTTTAAAATTGGCAGTAACCCGGACAGACTTTCCGGCTCCTGGGGGTCTGCAAGAACCAGATCGCAGGAAAGTTTTTCAATCTGCTCTTGAACTATCTTATATTCCATAATGATGCCTCTGTTTGTTGAAACATTGTTTGTTTTTAATTGTGAAGCAATACTGCTGTTAAAGGTACAGGGCTTTAAATGAACGACCCTGTACCAGGTTATGGTTTAAAAGTTTTCAAAATCCTCGTCATCATCAAATGGTATTACCTGATCCGGACGTACTTCTCCGGAACCTGCACCCAGCATTTTTTTCTTGCCTGCCGGGGGTTTGGAAGAGATGGTTCTGACTTCCTTATGTGCCTGAAAAGATTCACCCTGGCCTTTTTTACCACTTACAAGTTGTACAAGGTCTCCAACATAGTCTTTGAGCTGCTCTGCCTGGGCATTCATCTCCTCAGAAGCAGATGCTGACTCTTCAGCATTGGCAGCATTCTGCTGGACCACTTTATCCATCTCGGTTATAGCTTTATTAACCTGTTCAATACCATTGGACTGTTCCTTGGATGCTTCTGAAATTTCAGCCACTAGAGCTCCAACCTTGGCTGAACTTTCAGCAACCTGTGTGAATGCATCATTGGTAGTTGTAACAAGCTCAGAACCTTCAGTCACTTTTTTCACTGTATCTTCAATCAGTTCTGCAGTGCTTTTTGCTGCATCAGCAGCTCTCATGGCAAGATTTCTTACTTCATCTGCCACAACAGCAAATCCAGCTCCGGCTTCTCCTGCCCTTGCAGCTTCTACAGCTGCATTTAAAGCAAGCAGATTGGTCTGAAATGCAATTTCATCAATGGTTTTAATTATCTTGCTGGTTTCTTCACTGGCTTTTGAAATTTCTTCCATGGAAATGATGACCTGATCCATAGATTCATCAGCAGTTTTAACTACCTTATTGGCATCTTTCATCAGATTATCTGCATTGGTTGCGTTTTCAGAATTTTTTCTGGTCATGGAAGACATCTCCTCCATGGAAGAGGATGTCTCTTCAATGGATGCAGCCTGCTCAGAAGCCCCTTCAGCCATGGACTGGCTGGAAGATGATACCTGGCTTGAAGCTGAAGCAACCTGATTTGCACCTTCACTCATACCTACTGTAATGTTATTAATTGGTTTGCTTATGGAGCGTGCAATCAGCCATGCGACAAATATGATAGCTACTATGCTGACTATGGATAATATCATAATCATCCATTTCATGGAATTAACAGCAGCAAAGGCTTCTGATTTATCTATTTCAGCAATCAATGCCCAGGTGGTATCACCAATCTTTAATGGTGTAAATGCAGATAGTACAGGATTACCGTTATAGTCTTCTATAATTTTTGCATCTTCCTTGCCGGAAAGTGCAAGTTTGGCAGCTTCTGTATCAACGTTTCCCGTTGTAGGGTTGGCAAAGGAAGCTTTAACAGAATGATTTTTTGGATCAAGGAAACTGTCTGATCTCATTAGCTTGTCAGAGCCAACAAGATAGGTTTCGCCTGTCTCTCCCATGCCTTCTCTCTGCTGCATGATTGTGTTGATGGCATCTAAAGAGAGCTGCAGGGCCACAACCATTTCAACCTTGCCATCGTGGAGAACAGGTTGAGCTATAAACCCGCATGGGTCACCATTGCTCGCAGCATAGGGTTCAAAATCTGCCACACCATATTCTTTGGTGCCTTTTACCTTCCTGAAAAGTTTGCCAAGGCCAGAAGCTGCATATTTGCCGTTTTCAAAATTGGTCTGATAATCTGCCTCCTGGGCAACCGTATAAAAAGCATAACCATCAGGATTTAAGAGGAACAGATCATAATACCCGTACATGTCTGTATATTTCTTGAAAAAGTATTCACCGGCTTCATCTTTAGGGCAGAATGCCTCTGCCACATCCATTTCTGTAAGCAGTGCCCAGTTCAAATCCAATATTTTTACAGGATTATAGCAGGAAAGTACAGGATTGCCGTTATAATCCATAACCACACCCTTTCCGCCTTGACCTGCAAGAGCAGCCTGTATGGCGGCAGTATCTGCACTGCCCTTATCAGGGTGTGCAAAACTTGCCTTTACCGTATGATTTTCTGGATCAAGAAAAGAGTCAGATCTCATTAATTTATCCTGTCCAACAAGATAGGATTCGCCTGTTTCACCCAGACCATACCGTGTTAACATGACTTTGTTTATCTGATCAAGGGGCAGTTGAAATGCAATCAGACCGATCATTTTTCCTGATTCATTATGAATTGGATAGCCTGCAAACATGGCAGGGTCATCATTACTTGGAGCATAGGGAGCCATGTCAACTATACTTGGTTTGCCGGAACTTACAATTTTTTTCCACAGGTCACCAAGCCCTGAATCTTTGTATTTACCATGGCCGATGTTTTCTCCAAGATCGCTCTCTTTTGCCGCAGAATACATTACATGACCATGTTTTGTACAAACCATGAATACATCATAGACCCCGCTGTCATTATAAAACTCAGTTAATGATGCGCCCAGCGTATTCCATATTTCATTGTATTCAGAAGTTGTCACATCATAGTTTCCGGTTGGAGAGGTATGCATGTCATTATGGTAAACAACAAGTCTCTTATACAGCATGCCTACATCTTTGCTTTTTGCAAACGTACCCATTTTTATGAACAGTTCGTTAAAATAGGTTTCTATGGCTATCTTTTTTGACAGCTGGACAGATTCAAGTTTACTAAAGGCTTCTTTTCTCAAAGTGCCAACTGTTTCCATTAAAACACCCATGTCACCCTGGCGTTCATCAAAAAACTGGGTGATCTGTGCTTTTTTTACAGCACGCATGCCCTTTAACTGCCCATAGGCAGCATCAGACAGTGCATTATTCGATTTTGTCAGAGATACAATGCTGCTAATGGAATAAGGAATAATTCCCACAAGCAGAAAAAATATCATCAATCTTGCGCTTAGACTCATCTTTTTCATACTTCTTTCTCCTTTAAATATTATTGTGCTACTTTGTCAAGGTTTGATATCTCTTCAATACTCAAAACCTTATCAATATTCAGTAGTATTTTAACACCACCTTCAGTCTTTGCCATCCCGAGGATATAATCGGTATTCAGCTGGGTACCAAAAGCAGGTGTCTCTTCAATCTCACCTTCCTGAATATTTAATACTTCTGAAACAGCATCAACAACAATACCAATAAGAATAGTCCCTTTCTCAGAATCAATTTCAACAACAATAATACAGGTGCGGTCTGTATATGGAATTTCGCCCATTCCAAACTTAAGACGAAGATCTATAATGGGGATAACTTTGCCGCGAAGATTAATAACTCCTTTAATGAATTGCGGAGTGCGGGGGACCGATGTTATCTCCATCATGCCGATAATCTCTTTTACCTTTAAAATACCTATCCCATACTCCTCCTCATCAAGAGTAAAGGTCAGATATTTGCCTGTTGTAATGGTCATTGCCTTAACTGCCTGATCAAGTGTTCCTGCCTCTTGAGCCATTTTACATACCTCCTTTATTATTCTAAACTATGCCTGTTTTGTTTTTATCTGTCATTTTGTCTATCACCTTGCAAAGATCATCATAGTTATCTCTTAAGGTGGTAAAAAATCTTGGGAAAATTTGTGCTGCAGTGGAAAGAGTCTGTTTTGATTCGTCGGGCAGAATTAAAACAATACGCCTGCCTTCCATTAAATCTATCAATGAGATTAAGTGATTTAATCGCTGTGTTGATTCTGCACATAATATTAAAATTTCATTATTACTATCCCCGCAACTTTTTTTCAGCCTGAATTTCAACGAATTAAATGTTTCATAAATCTGAAGGTTATCGTCACGATTATTATTTTCAATGGCATTCTTGAGGGCTGTGCCTTTTTGTAAAGAGTCTTTATGGATAAATAGAATAATATTCATTTA
>JAUCGD010000256.1 GCA_030377945.1 Desulfobacterales bacterium HSG17
AATTTTTAATCTTTGTTCTTGGGCTGTTTCCAAAACCCATGCTCAAGTTCTTAGCAGATTTAATGGGTTTGATTTGGTATAAAATCGATAAGCGCCATCGAAATGTAGTTTTAAAAAATATTAATTTTGCCTATCCAGGACAATTTACTGATATCCAGGCTAAAAGGTTTGTCAAAAAAAATTTTCAGCATACTGCAGGAATTTTGTTTGAAGTCATCTGGTCATATTCTAAACAAAAAAATGCTCTGCTTGAATATTTTTCCGTCAGAGGTGTTGACCATATTGAAAATGCCATGAAAAAAGGGAAGGGTGTTCTTTGTCTGACCTGTCATATGGGTAATTTTGAACTTCTTATAGCTGGATTTGCCAAGGCAGGTATCAGCCCTTATGGGCTCTATCGTAAACTTGACTTTAATCCTTTGGAGCGCCTTATTCTTGAAATGCGGCAGCGTTTTGGAATTACCATGATCCCGTTGCGGAAAGCATCTGGTAAAATTGATAAAATTTTAAGAGATGGTGGTGTTGTCGGCACTCTGCTTGATCAGAACGTTGACTGGTATAAGGGTGTTTTTGTTGATTTTTTTGGAAGACCTGCATGTACAAACAGTGGTTTTGCAAAACTTGTTCTAAAAACTAAAGCATCAGTTGTGCCGGCATTTATCATGAAAAAAGATGAAAAATATATAATGCAGTTTTTACCGCAAGTTCCTCTACAAGTTTCTGGTGACACCATCAAGGATATTGAAAATAATACCCAGAACTATGTATCTGAAATTGAATCAATTGTAAGGCAATGCCCTGAACAATATTTCTGGGTGCATAACAGGTGGAAGACCAAGCCATACAGTGTTTTATCTTCAAAAGAGCTTAAAACATAAATATGGGTATTATTAATCTTAAAGATGTACCACCTGATGCCAAAATTATGATACGGGCTGCCAACTGGGTTGGAGATGCTATCATGACGACACCTGTTATACGGGCTGTCAGAAAAAATTATCCAGAGGCAAAAATTTTTGTTCTTGCAAAACCATGGGTAATTCCTGTGTATGAAAATAACCCTTATGTGGATGAAATTTTGCTGTATGACAATAGTGGGCGCCACAAAAAAGGATTTGGTACATTAAGGCTTGCAAAGGATTTAAGAAAATATCAATTTGATCTGACTATACTGATGCAGAATGCTTTTGAAGCAGGCTTGATCTCTTTTCTTGGTAATATAAAAAAAAGAGTGGGGTATAAGACGGATGGTAGAGGGTTGCTTTTAAACAAAGGCATTAAACTAAACCCAATACTGAAAAAAAAACATTTAATTGAATATTATATTGGTATTTTAAAGGGTGCAGAACTTGTCGATGATGGCAGAGAGCTTGATCTGTTTCTTTCCAAAGAAGATCGTGAATTTGCAAAGCATTTTTTGCAAAAAAACAATATGACTCTATCTTTGCCTGTAATAGGTATTAACCCGGGAGCAACAGGTGGAACCGCCAAACGATGGTTCCCGGAAAGGTATGCCGAAATATGTGAACAGCTTGCTGAAAAATTCAAGGTTAAAATATTGATTTTTGGAGGTCCTGGGGATAATGAGCTTGGAGAATATATTGCAGGATTATCCAAAGGCAGTTGTATTAATATTGCCGGAACAACTACCCTTGGCCAGGCGTTTGCGCTGATAGAAAAATGTTCTCTGTTTATCACCAATGATTCAGGGCTTATGCATGCTGCTGCAGCCTTAAATATTAACCAGGCAGCTTTGATTGGATCTACTGATTATAACGCAACTGCTCCATCCAATGACAATAGTATAATAGTGAGGGTGCCAATGGCATGCAGTCCATGTTTAAAGGATGTATGTCCCACTGACCATAGATGTATGGATAAGATCAGTGTTGACATGGTTCTTGAAACCTGTAACTCTCTTTTGAATAGCAGCGGGCAGTCGTCATAAAGGGATATTCTTTGTTTGATAACATAAAAAATATATTGATTATAAAACCAAGTGCCCTTGGTGATATAGTACACTCTCTTCCTTTTCTTGCTGCTGTGAAAAAACAATTTCCAGATGCTAAGATTGACTGGGTTGTTGCCCACGGTCTTCACACATTTCTTGAAGGCCACCCCATGATTAACAGATTGTGGGTGATTAAAAAAGATCAATGGAAAAAATTTGATCATGTATCTCAAACTTTCAGAGAGATAAATGAATTGAAAAAGGGTTTAAAAGCTTCTAATTATGATGTGGCTGTGGATCTTTCAGGCTTATTTCGATCCGGGGTTATTACCTATTATTCAAAGGCAAAAATCAAGCTTGGGTTTAAGGAATCTGATGAAGGCAGTCCTTTTTTTTATACTCATAAGGTTCATGGCTCCATGAATATCCATGCCATTGATCGATATCTTGAAATTGCAAAGTTTATGGGATGTTACATTGAGAACATTGAATATCCTTTTGCACCATACAATCCTGACCCGCCAATATTAAAACGACTCCCTGAAAAATATATTATTATATGTCCTTCCGCAGGTAAGCCTGCCAACCGATGGCAGGCTGAAAAATTTGGCGCGCTTGCAGCAACACTTAAGCTTCCCTCCATTGTTATCGCAAGTAAGGCAGAAACGGATATAGCTGATATTGTTGTGAGTTGTTCAGAAGGTAAAGCAATATCTGTAGCAGGTCAAACAAGTTTTAAGGAACTTGTTGCCCTGATAAAAAATGCCTCTTTTTTTATCTGCAATGATACAGGGCCAATGCATATTGCAGCAGCATTAGAGGTCCCGGTATTTGTCATTTTTGGTCCTGCCAACCCAGTGAGAACAGGGCCATATGGTAAAATACATACAATTATACAAAAACAACTGGATTGTTCTCCATGCTATGCAAAACAACCCTGTTCCCATTTTAAATGCATGAATGATTTAAGTGTTGAAGATGTTTTCAAAACAATAGATCAAAGGTTCAGCCAAACATGAAAATATCTGTAATTGTGACCACATATAATCGACCTGACGCGTTAAAAAAAGTTTTGGATGGTCTATTGCATCAAACCCGTCTTCCTGATGAAATCATTATTGCCGACGATGGATCAATTGATGAGACAAGACTCATGCTTCAATCATATCTTAAGCATAATCAGATTAGAATAAAGCATGTATGGCATAAAGATAAAGGCTTCAGACTGGCTGAAATCAGGAATAAGGCTATTTTGGAATCAGGTTCTGAATATCTTGTTTTCCTTGATGGAGATTGCATCCCGCCTAAACACTTTGTTGAGGATCATTTAAACCTGGCGCAAAAAGGATATTTTTTCCAGGGCAAAAGGGTGATCGTCAGTCAAAAGGTTTCTCCTGGGTTTACTTTTAGTGATGCAAATTCAATATTATGCCTGCTGAGGCATTTAGTTTTCGGTATATCCAACAGCCACCATATCCTTAGAATTCCATTTTTCCCTTCTTATACTACTGCAAAATTATCTGGTGTCAGAGGCTGCAATATGGGTTTTTTTAAAGAAAATCTTTTATCTGTCAATGGATTTAACCAGAAATTTAAAGGGTGGGGCAGAGAAGATTCAGAAATCGTCATACGTTTATTTAAGTATGGCTTAAAGAGAAAAGAAAATCCATTCAAGGCGGTCTGTTATCACCTGTGGCATAAAGAAAATACAAGAGACTATCTTGAAAAAAACAATCAGATTCTTGAAAAAACTGGCCAGCAAAATTCCTATGTTTGTAAATCAGGACTTAATGAATTTCATGAAAGTATAAAGGATATATAGGCGTGGCAAAACTATCTGTTTATATTATTGCATTTAATGAAGAAGAGAAAATAGAGCAGGCTGTTAGAAGTGTTGAATGGGCAGATGAAATTATTGTTGCCGACTCATTCAGCACAGATAATACAGCTGCCATTGCAAAAAAAAATGGCGCAAAAGTAATCCAGATATCTTTTAACGGTTTTGGAGGATTGAGAAACAAAGCCATTGAAGCATGCAACCATGACTGGATATTCAGCCTGGATTCTGATGAACGGTGTACAAGAAAAGCACAACAGGAGATACAGCAAATTATTAATTCAGAACAAAATCTTGATGCTTACTATATTCCGAGAAAAAATTATTTCATGGGAAAATGGATAAAACATGCAGGTTTTTACCCTGACTACAGGCAACCCCAGCTGTTTAGAAAAGGTACACTGAAATTTAAAAACGATGCAGTACATGAACGATATGAAGTGATCAGTCAAAAAGAGTGTGGTTTTTTAAAATCCAGTATTAACCAGATACCTTTTAAGGACCTTGAAGAGGTTATGCATAAGGCAAACAGGTACTCCACTCTTGGTGCCCAAAAAATGCTTGAATCCGGCAAAAAAGCCGGTATGTTCAAAGCTTTGCTGCATGGATTCTGGGCAGCTTTTACCATGTATATCTTAAAACTGGGTTTTTAGACGGGTGGGCAGGGTTTATTATTGCTGTTGGAAATTTTGAAGGTACTTTCTATAAATATGCAAAATTTTATTTAAAGAAAAAAGGCCTTGAATCATTTTTAAATACCAGGTTTCCAGACGAGTGATGATATGGTTGATATTGTCCTGACTATTTTGTGCCTGTCCGGGTTTATCTATGCTTCCCATAGATGGTTGAAAATTGATTTTTCCTATACTCCTCTGTTTTCTGTCTCTTTAATGGGTATACTGCTTTTTATTTTTGCTGTTTCAAACCAACTTGAAATTGGAACCAGGGTTCTAATCTATACAGGATATTTGTTGTCTGCAGTTTGTGGGATTGATGTCTGGAAAAATAAGAACAGAGATCAATTATTCATACCTTTTAAAATTTTTATGATTTTTGTATTACTGGTTGTTCTTTCATATTTAATTACTTTGGGCATGAAGTTTAC
>JAUCGD010000257.1 GCA_030377945.1 Desulfobacterales bacterium HSG17
CCAGCCTATGCGTTACTCAATATTTTTCATTGTAATTATATTTACGGTTCTTTCCTGCGATTCGAATGGAATCATATTACCAAAAGCTCAAAAAGGCGTCCTTGATTTAAATGAATGGGCGTTTGACAAGCATGGGCCGGTTACTCTTGATGGAGAATGGGTGTTTGCGTGGAAAGAACTTGTCAAACCCGATAATATATTACAACCGCCGACAAACAAAACCATTTTTTTTACCGTACCCAAATCATGGAAAAATGAAACGATCCAAGGAAGATCGATAAGTGGCCAGGGTTTCGGTACCTATGCCCTGCGTGTTTTATTGCCAGAAAAAGGGAAAGTCGTATCCCTTAAAATGCCTACAGTCAGTGCGTCATTTCATCTTTTTATCAATGGGGTGCGCATGGCAAATGCCGGCCATCCGGGTCCTACTCATCAACAAACGACTCCGGAATATCGCCCCCAGATAGTCACTTTTTTTGCAAAATCAGATGTTGTGGATCTTGTATTGCATGTTTCAAATTTTCATTATCGCATCGGCGGGTTATGGGATTCGATCTATATTGGAAACCCAGAAGATATTTCAAAGCTGAAAGAGCAAGGCCTTCAATTAGATTTTTTTGCCGTTGGCATTTTTTTTATCATGTTCTTGCTCCATTTTATGCTTTTTTTCATGCGCAAGGATGACCGCTTATCATTATTCTTTAGTTTGAGTTGCTTAGCCATCTGCTTACGCCAAATGAGTGTTGGGGAAATTGTTCTCCTAAACCTTTTCCCGGAGCTTTCTTTTGAAAACATCGTGAGACTGGAGATAATTTCCTTTTTCGTGGCCCTCCCGCTACTGACTGCATTTTTTCACAAGGCCTTTGAAGCTGTTTTCAGTCGATGGATTTTTAACACCATTGTTGTTGTCGGAATTCTTGTGTCTGCAATTGTGATTTTTACGCCTCCTATTATATTCTCACAGACAGTTCCTTATTATCAAATCTGGACAGTGTGTGTCCTGATTTTGGGGGTCTATATTATTTTGCGGGCTATGATTAAAAAACTTGAAGGCGCACGAATACTTTTCTTTGGCGTCATCCTTTTATTCTGGGCCACTGTCAATGATATACTTTACTCACGAGAAATAATTAACACTGGCTATTGGGCCGGCTTGGGATTGTTGGCCTTTATTTTTTGCCAATCATACCTTATCAATCGCCGCTATTCCACAGCTTTTATCACCATTGATCACATTGGCCGCAGCTTAAGACAAAAAACAACCGCCCTTGAATCTGTGAACCGCAAACTCGGTACAAGCATTAAAAAACTCAAAGCGAGTGAAAACCGATATAAGGCAACGCTTGAGGCCATACCGGACTTGATATTACATCTGCATCGGGATGGCATCTATTTGGATTGTAAGCCATCGGCTGAGATTGAGACCCTTGTTCCTCCGGGGCAATTCATTGGACAAAAAATTGAAAACATTTTGCCTCCCGAGTTAAGTAGAAAAAATATTGAGATGCTAGAAAAGGCCTTTGAATCCGGTAAGATGCAACTCATGGAATATAAACTTCCAATTCAAAATGAAGAGCGAGATTATGAAGCTCGTATCATTGCCTGCAGCGAAAGTGAGGCTATTTCAATTATAAGAGATATTACTGAAAGGAAAAAGTCTCTTAATCATCTTGAATCAGCACGAGTTGAATTAGAGGTGAAAGTAAGGGAACGAACCGAACAGTTGTTTCAGGCCAAAGAAGCAGCAGAACTCGCCAATAGATCCAAAAGTGAGTTTCTGGCCAATATGAGCCATGAGATTCGCACACCCATGAATTCTATCCTTGGTTTTCTGGGCTTAGCGCGTGAGGATTTAGAAATTCCCGATCATTCCAAGCAGCACCTAATGATCGCGTATAAATCCGCCAAGACTTTATTGGGATTAATCAATGATATCCTTGATTTGAGTAAACTGGACAGTGGGCGGTTTGTTCTTGAAAACCAAAGCTTTAACCTTGTCCAAATGATCACTGATGCGGTTGAAACACTTAAACCCATAGCACAAGAGAAGAATATATCATTAGGCGTATCCATTGATTCAGAAGTTCCGGAATATGCCATTGGCGATTCCTTCAGAATTCGTCAGGTTCTTCTGAATTTGACCAACAATGCCATTAAGTTCACTGACCAAGGCAGCGTTTTTATAAGAGCCAAGCAAAATGAAACAGAACAAGAAATCGTTTTAGAGATTAAAGACACGGGCATAGGAATATCGTCTGAAAAGCTTGATGTAATTTTTAAACCTTTTACCCAAGCGGACAGTTCCACTTCTCGGCGGTTTGGTGGTACTGGTTTAGGTACAACGATTTCAAAGCAATTGGTGGATTTGATGGGTGGAAGCATTGGCGTGCAAAGTAAAGTTGGACATGGAAGTACTTTCTCCTTTACAATCCCAATACAAAAAGCAGCAACGCCCCAAATCCATAAGGAAAAACCAAAAACTATTCATAAAGTTATCCGTAAAGGGCTGAATATCCTATTGGCAGAGGATCTTGAGGAAAATATCCTGTTGGCCCAAATCAGGCTTGAGCATGTAGGGCATCGGGTCAAAGTCGCTAGAAACGGTCTTGAAGCGGTTGAATCGTATAAGGCGGAATCACCGGATCTGATTTTGATGGATATACACATGCCAAAAATGAATGGACTGGAAGCGACCCAAGAGATCCGTCGACTGGAGTCGGATTTACAAAAGCATACGCCCATTATCGCTTTAACTGCTAGTGTGATGAAAGATGAAGAGCAATCTTTTTTTGATGCCGGCCTGGATGCCGTTGTCCCTAAACCTATTGATTTCAAACTTCTTACCAAGGCCATTGAGCGAATTGTTCCTCAAGGGGTAATATTTGATCCTAAAGAAGAAATAGTGTCAAGGGAGGATGATTTTACGTTTCCATCACTTGAAGGTATTAATGTTGAGCAAGGTTTAAAAAAATGGTTAAACCCGGATATATATGCAGAAACGCTGATCCGTTTTAGAGATGATTATAAAGACACTGCGGATACAATAGCCGAATTATTGGATCATGAAAAATTAGATGAATGTCACCGCATCTGCCATAATTTAAAAGGTGTGGCCGGAAATTTATCCATTTTTCGTGTTAGCACCATTGCTGATCTGATGCAGACTGCAGTTATCGAACAACATGAGAGTAAACTAATAGATTACCTGCCCCAATTGGCAAAGGAGTTGAATAAAGCCTGTGGTGCGATTCAGAATCTCAGTCAGCCTAAGAAAATCGACCCCCCTGAAATGGCCAGTTCACCAGATGTAGATCAAATTAAACCTTTATTGATAAAACTACTCAATTCTTATTCTGCCTATAATCCTGACAATGTGAAGCCTCTTCTAAAAAGTCTCGCTCCATATGTTAGCGAACAGCAATTAAGCAGTATAGCTTATTTTGTCGACCGTTTTGATTTCGACAATGCAGCCAAAACAACTTTATCGCTTGCAGAACAATTCGGCATCCAAGTCGAGAGCGTCTGACCGGGCAATAGAAAACTGATGTCTGTCCGCATTAAAAACCAATTGTGAATTTAAATGCCCTGTTACTATAGATCAATGAGTGCTTGCAATTTTCTGTCATTGGGGCTTTGTATGGAAGAAAAGGAGTGCATGTTTTTTCAGTTGTCTTTTTGGTATGGTGCGTGTTTTTAAAATAACCCATAATGAATGAGGTGCGTTATGTATCTTCCCGAAAAGTATCAAAATTTTATGTCGGCATACCCTGAAATTTTTGAATCCTACAAAGATTTGGGGAAAAAAATCAGAACATCAGGACCACTTGATGAAAAAATACAGGATTTGGTCAAGCTTGGTATTGCCGTGGGCAGTAACTCAAGGGGTGCTGTAATGTCCCATACACGCAAAGCAGTTGCCAGTGGCTCCACGAAAGAAGAGATTAATCATGCCATTCTTTTGGCCTTATCCACAACAGGATTCCCCAATATGATCGCAGCACTTCATTGGGCAGGTGAAGTTTTTGATAAAACAGGTGAATAAAGGAGCCGGCCAAACCCGCGCGATTTTTCGGAGCACCTTTACTCTCTCTATTTGTCGTTGTCAGTAAAAAATCAGACCCACACCTGTTGCCATATGCGGCCCAATCTATTTTCGAAAATCAGATGGATTTTTCCCGTGCCATCGTTTAAAGGCACGGTTAAATGCACTGGTTTCGGAAAAACCCAGGAGAAAGGCGACATCGGTAATGGAGTATTCATTTTGTTCCAGGTAAGCCTTGGCCATGTTTTTACGGGTCTCTTCGAGTAGGGCTTTAAAACTAGTGTTTTCTTTTTTGAGTTTGCGGTAAAGGGTTTGCCGGCTCATGTGCAAGGCATGGGCTACTTTTTCGATTGCCACATCCCCGTCAGCCAAATGCTTGACGATGAATTGGCGGGCACGTTTTGTATGTGGCCTTGATAGAACCATCCGGGACAATAGGGATTCAGCATATTGTAAAAAAACGGAATACAGGTGGGTGCTGCTCTTGTCCATGTCCAACGCAAGAAAATGGACGGGATATATCAACCGGTTTTCAGCCTGTTCAAAAAGAACCGGTGCTTGAAAGATGCGTTGGTATTCAGCTGTATATTCCGGCTCCGGGTGTTTGAATTCCACTCTCGAGGGTATAATGGATTCATGGGCATACCGCCGCATCCGGGTCACGGCCACACTAAAATTGCGTTCCATGGCCGGCATTGATTCAAAGATCGGGTTTTCAGTAGTGTATATAACTATGGCTTCATGTTTGGTTTCACGTAGTTCCACATGGTCACCTTCATTGGCCAATTTAATAAACCGGATATATTGGGTTACCCCTTCTCTAACAGA
>JAUCGD010000258.1 GCA_030377945.1 Desulfobacterales bacterium HSG17
ATGCCTGATATTGAAAACTATCAGATTAAAAATGAACCCTATTACCTTGAAACAGGAAATGAAATTGATTTATTTAAAGCAGCCTACATATCCAGACTCCCGGTAATGCTAAAAGGCCCGACCGGATGCGGTAAAACTAGATTTATTGAGCATATGGCCTATAAACTGAACCGGCCCCTGGTAACAATAGCCTGCCATGAAGACCTTTTTGCTTCTGATCTTATTGGCCGCTATCTTTTAAAAAATGATGAAACTGTATGGGAAGACGGCCCTCTGACCCGTGCTGTGCGTATGGGGGCCATATGTTACCTGGATGAAGTTGTGGAAGCCAGAAAAGATACCACAGTGGTAATTCATCCTTTAACTGACAACAGGCGGACTCTTACCATTGATAAAAAAGGAGAGGTTGTTCCGGCTCATCCTGATTTTGTGCTTGTTATATCTTATAATCCCGGATACCAGTCTGTGCTTAAGGATTTAAAGCAGAGTACCCGCCAGCGTTTTGTTTCCATGGAATTTGATTATCCTGAAGCAAAAAATGAGGCTGAAATCGTATCCCAGGAAGGTGATATTGACCTTGGAACAGCAGGAAAACTTGTTTCCCTGGCAGGAAAAATCAGGAATATTCGGGAACACGGACTTACAGAAGGAGCCAGTACCAGGCTTTTGATCTATGCAGCCCGACTCATAGGAGCAGGTGTTTCAGTGCATGAGTCTTGCAGATCTGCTGTGTGCCTTCCCCTGACTGATGATGCCAGGCTTCAGGAAACACTCAATGATCTGATTGATGATATTTTTTAAACAGCTTTATTAAGGAGAAATATGGACTTATCTAAAAACCATATTCCTGCCAATGTAAAAACCATCCATCTTATTGCCATATGCGGAACAGGTATGGGTGCCCTTGCAGGAATGTTACAGGAACTGGGGTATAATGTATCAGGTTCGGATCAGGGTGTTTATCCGCCCATGAGTGATTTTCTTGAACAAAAAGGCATAAAAGCCAGCTCTGGTTTTAATGCTGAAAATTTAGCACACAAACCTGACCTTATTATAGTGGGAAATGCAGTAACAAAAAACAACCCTGAAGCACAGGCCATGTTTGAGATGGATCTGAACTTCTGCTCCATGCCCCAGGCCATAAATCATTTTGTTGCCAATAATAAAAAAATATTTCTCATCACCGGAACCCACGGAAAAACCACAACATCTTCAATTTTAGCCTGGCTGCTCTACAAAGCCGGTCTTGAACCCAGTTTTTTCATAGGCGGAATCTTAAGAGATTTTAACAGCAATTACAGCCTGGGAAAAGGAGAGCATATAGTTATTGAAGGAGATGAATATGATACGGCCTTCTTTGACAAAGGCCCAAAATTTCTCCATTACAATCCTTTTATGACTGTTCTTACAAGCATTGAGTTTGATCATGCAGATATATTCCACAATCTTGACCATATTAAATCTGCATTTGACCTTATGATCTCAGCTATATCTGCACAAAGTACACTAATAGCGTATGACAATGATAAAAATGTGGAAGAGCTTGTAAAAAACAGGGTTTGCCAAGTTTTAAAATATGGGAAAAACACTGATTCCCCCTGGAGCCTGGGAAATATAGACTTTGAATCTTCCTCCACAATTTTTGAAGTGTTGAAACACGGAAATTTCTTTGGAAAGTTCAAAACCAAACTTTTAGGAGAACACAATCTTTTAAACGCTCTGTCAGTTATAGCCATTGCAGATTCATTAAACATCTCAAAAGAGATTATTGCCCTTGGCCTGGAAACCTTTCAGGGACCAAAACGCCGCCAGGAAATACGCGGCATAAAAAACGGGGTAACAATAATTGACGATTTTGCACATCATCCCACAGCAGTCAGGGAAACCGTAAAAGCGATCAAACCCCTCTGTAAAAATGGAAGGCTTATTGCAGTTTTTGAACCCCGGACAAATACAAGTATGCGTCAGGTATTTCAGGATATTTATCCTTTTGTGTTTGATGATGCAGATATGGTTTGTATCCGTATGCCTTCACGTCTGGATAAAATTCCTGAAAAGGAAAGATTTTCATCGGAAAAGCTGGTAGAAGATATTAAAAATCAGGGAAAAGCTGCGTGGCATTTTGAGGATACAGAGGTGATTATTGAGTTTATAGTGGGAGAAGCAAAAGCCGGGGATGTGGTTTTGATTATGTCTAACGGCGGGTTTGATGATATTCATATAAGACTGCTGGAATCTTTAACCTGATAAACCATTATAAAAACATAAAGCTTGTAGTGAGGGCTTTAGCCCTCAAAAAAATCCCAAATCAAAAAAGGAGGTTTTTATGAAGAAGCTGCAAAATCTGCCCCTAGGAAAATCCTCATTTGAAAGCATACGCCAAAACAATGATTTGTATGTGGATAAAACCCGTCATATTTTTCAAATGGCAGATGAAGGTTCATTTTATTTTCTTTCCCGGCCTCGCAGATTCGGAAAATCTCTGACTGTATCTACCCTCAGCTGTTTATTCCAGGGGAAAAAGAATTTGTTTGAAGGACTGTGGATTTCTGAAAATACAGATTGGGAATGGAAGGAACATCCTGTAATTTTAATTGATTTTAATGAAATCAGCCATGATACTCCTGAAAATCTGAAACAGAGTTTAAAAGAATATATTCTGAGCATAGCAGAGGAAAATAACATCCAGTTTATCAGCTCTTTGTTAAAAGGACAGTTCAAGGAACTAATCCTGTCTTTTCATAAAAAAACCGCCATGCCCGTGGTGATTCTCATTGATGAATACGACAAACCTATAATTGATCATCTTGGAAAAGGTGAAGCAGCCCTGGAAACTGCCAAAGCAAACAGAGATATTCTGAAAGCCTTTTTTGGAGTTATTAAAGGAGGCGAGGTGTCTGCTGCATTGCGTTTTGTATTTATTACAGGAGTATCAAAATTCAGCCGGGTTTCAATTTTTTCCGAACTCAACAATTTAAAAGACCTGACCATGAATGAAGATTATGCAGATATGCCAGGTTATACCCAGGAAGAAGTTGAAACCTGTTTTAAACCTTATTTTTCAGGTTTTGCCAAAAAACAAAGTTTGTCAAAGCCTGAACTGCTGGGAAAACTGCGCCGGCATTATAACGGGTATCGCTTTTCAGTGAAAGATGTCAGGATTTATAATCCTTTTTCCGTTCTAAATTCGATTGATGAGAAAAATTTTAATAACTACTGGTTTGAAACCGGAACACCGACATTTCTGGTAAATCTTTTAAAAGACTGTGATTATCCCATTGAAAAGATTGAAAGTCTTGAGCTGGATAAACAGATATTCAGTGTCTATGATATAGAATATCTCCAGCCCGAAGCCCTGCTGTTCCAGACCGGTTATATAACAATCAAAAATGTTGATGAAAATGAGTTATATGCGTTTCAATATCCGAATCAGGAGGTTAAACTTTCCTTTTTAAAATATTTGATGTTTTTTCATATTCCGGTACATGGTCATGAACAATCTTTATTTAAAAGGCTTTCCGGGTATCTTAATCAGGAAAACCTGGACGACTTTTTTGAAACCATTACTGCCATATTTGCATCCATTCCCTATGTTCTGGAAAGTAAAAGAGATGAAGCCTATTTCCATACTGCATTTTTTTTAATTGTCAGCGCATCAGGTGTGAACGCGCGCAGTGAAGTCCTGACCTGCAAAGGCAGAATTGATCTTGTTATGGAATTTCCTGAAAAAATATATATTCTTGAATTCAAGTGCAATCAGAGCGCTCAAGCAGGAATCCGGCAGATAAAGAAAAAGGGTTATGCTGTTCCATTTCTCCAATCCAGCAAGAAAATAATTATCATGGGTATAAATTTTGACATGGAAAAACGAAATGTTTCAGAGTGGAAACATGAGGTTTTGTAATCACGCCCCCGCGGGAACGAGCAGGGTAACGGACTTGCAAAGTGGTGTATTAGTTTGAAAATTGTTTTCTAAAACTCACATATCATCATAACCTGCAACAAGTACATCCCTGGGCCTTGCACCGTCTGAAGGACCTACAATCCCCTCTCTTTCCATTACCTCGATAATGCGGGCTGCCCTGTTGTATCCTATGCGGAGATGGCGCTGGATTGAGGATATGGATGCCTGTCTTGTTTTTGTCACTAATGCTACGGCATCGTCATAGCGCTCGTCATATTCCTCATCTTTTGATTTCCCTTTTCCGCCTGCCTGGGGTTCAAGCACGGTTTCATCATATTCAGGTTCTGCCTGTTCTTTTAGAAAGTTTGTTATCTTTTGCAGCTCCCCTTCTGAAATATATGCTCCGTGAATACGCTGAAGTCTTGCTGTTCCTGGAGGCAGGAAGAGCATATCCCCTGCTCCCAGCAGATTTTGAGCGCCGTTTGTATCTATAATTGTTCTTGAGTCAATCTTGGAAGATACCTGGAAGGTCAGGCGGGTCGGGAAATTGGCTTTTATTATTCCTGTGAGAACATCAACAGAAGGCCGCTGGGTAGCCAGGATAAGATGAATACCTGCTGCACGAGCCATTTGTGCAAGGCGCATAAGGGAAACCTCAACATCGCGGGAGGCCACTACCATAAGGTCTGCAAGTTCATCAATAATTATAACAATATATGGAAGTTTATCATGACC
>JAUCGD010000259.1 GCA_030377945.1 Desulfobacterales bacterium HSG17
ATGAAATATAGAACTTGTAATTTTAAGAATTCACAGATCAATACTCATATCCATAATATTGCAGGAGGCAATCTTGATTGAAGTTCAGAACCTAACCAAGTACTACAAAGATTTTTGTGCTGTTGATAATATCAGTATGACTATCCAGAAAGGCGAAATTCTCGGCCTGCTTGGTCCCAATGGTGCAGGGAAAACAACCACGCTTAGAATGTTAACAGGCTATTTCAGACCAAACTCAGGTACAATAAAAATAGATAATTTAAATATGCCTGAGGACAACATCAAAATAAAATCCTTAATTGGCTATCTGCCTGAATCTGCCCCGCTTTATCACAATATGCTGGTTTATGATTACCTTGAGTATGTTGCAAAGATAAAAGGAATTACCGACAAAGAGAAACGCTATGACAGATTTTTACAACTGTCAGATCTTTGCGGACTCTCTTCTATTATGTCACAACCAATTGCAGATCTCTCCAAGGGTTTAAAACAGAGAGTCGGACTTGCCCATGCCATGATGACAGATCCTGAGATTCTGATTCTTGATGAGCCTACTTCCGGTCTTGACCCCAATCAAATTGCTGAAATAAGAGATATTATTAAAACCATTGGTAAAGAGAAAACTATTATTTTTTCCACCCATATTTTAAGTGAGGCAGAAGCGACCTGTGACAGAATTGTCATTATCAACAAAGGGAAAAAGGTTGCCGATGATACAACTGCCAATCTCAAACTAAGTGCTAAACAAAGCTCATCCATACGAATTTCCCTTAAAGGGGCATCACAAGATGATGCAAAGGCTTTGTTGGAAACCATTGATTCAACAATTAAAGTTAAAAGCATTGGTCAAACCAAAAAAGATATTGTATCTTTTGAAATTTCAAGTTCTGCCGACAATGATATAAGCTCAGCCCTCTATCTTAAAATTAAAGAGACTGACTGGATTATTGTTGAACTTTACAAAGAATCCCAGGCCCTTGAAAAGATATTCCAGGAACTGACAAGGGAGGATATAAAACCATGAGACAAATCAAAACCATTGCCATAAAAGAATTTAAAGATTATTTTATCTCTCCTATTGCCTATATTGTAATATCACTGTTTTTGATAGTAACAGGGTGGTTTTTCTTCTCCACATTTTTTATTTTTGGCAGAGCTGATTTAAGAGATTTCTTCTCTCTGCTTCCCATTATTTTTTCTTTTATTATTCCTGCTATTACCATGCGCCTTTTTTCTGAAGAGAAAAATGTGGGCTCTTATGAGATCATTATCACCATGCCTGTATCCACCATGGATGTTGCACTTGGCAAATTTTTTGCTGCCACTTTATTTACAACATCCATGCTTATACCAACAATTTCATATCCTGTTTTTATATCATTTATTGGTGAAATTGATCCCGGACCTGTTATTGGAGGATATATTGGAGCAATCTTTCTTGCCGGGGCATATTGTTCCCTCGGGGTTTTTGCTTCATCTCTCACGCGCAACCAGATCATAGCTTTTATTGTTGGCTGCGCCATGTGTTTTGTTTTAACAATTCTTGATAAACTTCTGTTCTTCATGCCTGCAAAAATTATTTCTGTCATAGAATTTATTGGTGCAAACTCACACTTTACCAATATTTCCAAAGGAATTATCGATTCAAGAGATGTTCTTTATTTTTTGAGTGTGATTTTTATTTTTATTTTTTCAACCTATCTTGTCATGCATGAAAAGAAATGAGGAGCAACAATGAGTAAGTTTTCCGTAAAAGAGAAATATTTCAAATTTATTTTATATATTGCCATCATCATCCTTATAAATATTGTCGGAGTCACCCTGTTTTTCAGGATAGATCTGACAAAGGATCAAATTTATTCTCTATCACCTGCCAGCAGTGATGTTGTAGCAACACTGTCTGAACCTTTAACCATAAAAGTGTTTTTTTCAAAAAATCTTCCAACTCCCCATAATAATACAGAGCGTTACTTAAAAGATCTTCTCGAAGAGTACTCTGCAAGGGCAGGAAACTATTTCAATTACACATTTTATAATGTCTCCCAGGAACAGGGAGGTATAAACCAGAAAACAGATGAAAACAGAAAACTGGCACAAAACTATGGCATCCAGCCTGTCCAGATCAGGATAATGGAGAATGATGAGCTCAAATTAAAAAATGCTTATATGGGAATGGTTATTATACACGGTGATCTCATTGAGAAAATACCAGCCATAACTTCCACAGATGGTCTTGAATATCAACTTACAACTGCCATTCAAAAACTTAATAATAAAATCAGTGCCTTACTCAGAATAGACGAAAAAATAAAAGTTGATATGTATTTATCCTCTTCTCTTAATGCTATTGGACCTTTGATTGGGCTGGAACAACTTCCACTGCTGGCAGGAGCTGTTGAAGATACAATTGAAAAACTCAACAGTAAAAGTCTTGGTATCCTTGCATTCAAGCATATTGATATTTCAGATAAAGATAAAATAGATTCACTGGGAAAAAAATATGACCTTATGGCGCTCTCCTGGCCTGCACTTCCCAAACAAAATATTACTTCGGGAAATGGAACTGCAGGAGTTATTATTAAATACCAGGACAAGATTGCTACCCTGCCTTTAATCAGTGCCATTGAACTGCCTATTATCGGCACAACATATCAAATGACAGACCCGGCTGTTCTTGAAGAGCAGATAAATGCGATTGTGGAAAAATTCATTGGGATTAACAAAGACATAGGTTTTCTTGCCGATCACGGCACTCACTCTCTAATACAGGACAGGATGGCAATGATGCAGGGAAGACCATCTTCTAGTATGCAGGTGTTTAATTCCCTATTATCATCACGCTATTCAATTAAGCAAATCAATTTAAAAGATGGTGCAATTCCTGATGGATTAAGTTGCCTTATCATTGCAAGACCAACTGAAAAATTTTCAGATTATGAACTGTTTGAAATTGATCAGGCTTTAATGAAAGGGACAAATATTGCCTTTATTTCTGACTCTTTCCAGGAGATCACATCCCAGCAAAATTCGATGATGGGAATGCCTCCACAATTTAAACCTATTGACACAGGTCTTGACAAACTTTTAAACCATTATGGAATAGATATACAAAAAGCCTATGTACTTGACAAACAATCCTATAAACATCAGGCACCTCAAAGTGTTGGCGGGCAGGAGCAAATTGTCTATTTTGCACCAATGTTAAAAGAGAAGACCATAAACAATGCTCCCGCATTTATGAATAATATCAAAGGGCTTGTTGCCATGCAGATTTCTCCTGTCAATCTTGTTAAAAAAAATATTGATAGAGATCAACTTACTGCAACAAAACTATTTTCTTCTTCTGATGAATCATGGCTCATGAAAGACAACATAAATCTAAACCCCATGTTCATAACTCCTCCCAAAGAGAAAGAAAAAATGCAATCCTATGGCCTTGCCTACTTGCTCGAAGGTACATTTACAAGTTTTTTCAAAGGTAAAGAAATACCTCAAAAAGATATGGGAGAACAAGATATTAAGGCACCAGTTCAGACGTCAGACAAATCATCAGATCTATCAGAGAATGCCCTAAAAAACACATCGGAAGATAAAAATATCAGTGGAAAAAGCATACAGATAAACAAAGAGCAAGAGACAAAAGAAAAACTCCCGGGATTGACTGATGAGAACAGATTTCTTGAAACTTCTAAACCTGTAAAACTCTTTATTCTCCCGTGTTCCCAGATGATCCAGGACAATATGCTGGATCCTGAAGGCAGATCAACCAACTCCACATTTATTTTAAATATAATCGATCATCTCAATGATGAAGATAACGTGGCCAGTTTGAGAAGTAAGCAGCAGACATTAAATCCCATTACCCAGACCACACCTTTTCTCCGAGGAGTATTTAAAGCTGTGAATATTATTGTTCTGCCTGTTCTCGTCATATTGTTCGGACTTATTGTTCTTGCCAAGCGAACATCAAGAAAAAAGAAAATTGCCCGCAGGTTTAATCCACAGGAGATAAAATAGATGAAAAAAGAATACCTGATATTGATTGCTATTATTATATTTGCAAGCAGCTATCTTTTGCTGCATAAAGAAAACCAGAATAATTATACACTGCCTAAAATTAAAAAAATTGACACTTCAAAAATCACAGGAATTATTATTAAGAGAAAACAGGAGACCATAAAATTCATCAAAGAAGGTGACAATTGGGTGATAACAGACAAAGAAATCCCGGCAGATAAAGTTGCAGTACAAGATATGTTGGATATGTTTACAACATTTCAACTTACTGCACTGGTGTCTGAAAAAAATGATTTGCAAAGATATGAACTTGATGAAAAAAAAGGTGTTCATGTTAAATTATTAGAAAACAGTAACACTGTTTTTGAGCTTACAATCGGCAAATTAGCACCAAGTTATAATCATACCTTTGTTATGGTAGCCAATGATATAAATATTTATCATGCCAGTGGCAGTTTTCGAGGTGATTTTAACAAGACTGTTGATGAGTTTAAAAAAAAAGAAGAGCCAAAGGATGAACCAGAGGATAATCCAAAAGAAGCAAAAAATAAAAAAGGA
>JAUCGD010000260.1 GCA_030377945.1 Desulfobacterales bacterium HSG17
GCTTATAATTCTTGAATTAATTTGCAAAGGAAAAGATTACACAAGCAAAATAATTTTACAATTTGTTCAATGGATGAAAAAGTTTGGGACCAACCGGCTTTTAACACTTCATGCTTTTGTTGATTTAAAAGGCGTCCTGCCAGGACATCTTTTACAATTTTTCATGGCTAATTTCCCGAAACATACGCAAAAAGAGATTGGGGAAGAGGCTTATTTAGAAGAGCTTTCAGAACTGACGATGAACCTAAAACAAATCGATATTTTTTATAATATTTGTTCCCAGATATCAGGCATTACCCCTAAAATTGCTCTTTCTATCCTACCCAAAATACGACAGCTAAAACCCCAGCAGGCTCAGATTATAAATACCTTTCTAAATGAGAATGTTTCATTTGGTGAAAAACCCGTCAAAGGAGACAACATTACAGGTCTGATTAATCTATGGTTGAGTCTGCCTGATATGACTGACAAGGCCAACTTTCATAAGTTGTTTAAAAAACTTTCTAAAAAACCTGCAAAAAAAAAGAACGACTTTCAATTTCTTATTCAATCCTTCAAAAATGAAATTGAGAATGAAAAAGGGAATGAAAAATCTTCTGGAAATATTACATCCACTATTCGTAATTTTTTCAAATAAAACTTGTACTTGAAGATTAGCTGTGCAGAGTATCCAGCAATTCAAATTCTGAAAATTATTTTTATGAAATCTGCTAAAATGTGATCTATATATTGGGATCCTTAAATTGTGTGTAGATTGAATTGTTAAATGCATATTGAACCCAATTTTCCTATCTCAGAATTTTTAAAAATTAATAGTCGGACAGTTTATTTACTTGCCACACTAAATTAGGAATAATTTGATCTACATATTCACTTCTGATACTATAATCAATAAAAATTTTATTTAGAATCAGTGATGCTCTATATTTTAAAGGAAAAATAAATGGAATGTGTAAATTGTACTTGGCAAGGAGCAGAGGAAGATTGTAAAAATGTTCAGATATCAAAGGTAGCTATCGATGATGATTATAAAATAATAGAAAAGAAAGCTAAAACCTGTCCTAAATGCGGATGTATGGAATTTAAAAAGAATGATGAATAATGCACTTTCCAGCAGCTTTAATCAAAGAACAACATCATCATGGTTGTTGTTGAAAAAATAGATTTGAAAGTACCCTCAAAAGAGTATTATGTATATCATGCTAAGGGTGGTGGTGGCGGCGGTAATTCTCCACGCTTTAATGCTTTTCTTGCTGCTTTAACTGGTATGCCTGCCTCACAAGGAACCCCCACCTGGCACAACCCACATCCATACCCTTCAAATTGATAGGATTTCTTTACATATTTTCTGGATTCATTTAAGTGCAGTCTGCATTTTTCCTTGTCATGACCATCTACTGTTATTGCACGGGCAGGACATCGATCAATGCATTTTCCACAGGTCCCGTCAGTATAATAAAGACAATATGCCTGGTGGTCTGCATAGGGTCTTGGAGTTGGTTCAATGGTTATTTTTGCAACAATTGAACCTGCCCGCATGGCTTTGCCTTTGGCAGTTATGAGTCCGTCACACAAGCCAAATGTACCAAGTCCTGCTGCATGAGCGGCATGGCGTTCAGACCAAGATGATGCATAAGAAAATCGTTCTGATTTAACAATGGTCCAGTTGGGAACTATCATCGGAGCCACTGCCCCGTGTCCTGATTGTTCCAGTTTTTTTACCACATGACGTCGTAAAGCCATGTTAAATGCCTCACCATAAACTCTAATTCTTGCCCATTTTTCGGCAGGATATTTTTTGGCTTGACGGTTTGCTTTACGCACCAATTTGCGTTGGGGTAAAATCCATGAAACCACAGTGAGTTGTTCTGCTTTTACTAATTTTTCTGAAAGGTGTTGATTAAACACTTCCCAAGGAGTCCAGTGAAAAGCGCCTATATATTCTTTATATTGCTGCCAAATTTGATCCGTACCAGAAGCAAATCCCACCAATGCATTATCCCATGCCGGTTCATCAGTGCCGTCCTGCATTGTATTGAGAGGAGATGTTGCAATGAAATCCTGAATAATATTTTGAATCCAACTCTTTGGATTGTCGACATTTCTCCCCATACGAATCTCCTATTGTCAAATTAATGTATCAGCAATATTTAAAAATTATAGATTAATTATATATGCTAAGTTTGTACATATTAAAAGAATTAACTATAAATAACTCAACTTTCGGAGGAGTAAAAAAATACCAATCACCCCTAGGTTAATACCAATGGATCTCTTTTAAGACCAAAATATGTAATAGCTTTACCCATTATCAGTTCAAGTATTGATTGAATAGCTTGCTCTGATAGATCATGTATCGTGTGTAAAGAAGTCCTTCCGTGACAATTGAATTGTATTAGCATTATTAAACGCCAGTTTTTTGTTCTTATTCACTTTTTGTCATACATGTATTATATATATGTCAAGTTATCAAAAAGAGAGCTTAAGAAAAAAACCACCTCAGACTATCTGGAACTGCTGAACTTATATCTTCCAAGGATATCGAATCATGGATCCTGGCTAATGTCGATTTTTCCAAGTTTAAAAGCCCCATGCAGGCCATGGGAAATGTTATGAAACATTTTGGAAAACTTGCAAATGGCAACCAGGTAATATCGATCCTCCAGAAAATGGGGCACCGGCGGTACGGTAAAAAATGGCGTATTTGAGATTCAAGGGGATCACCGGGACTTTTTGGTTGAACACCTCAATACACTTGGGTATAAAGCTGTAAAGGCTGGGGGATAGTGCTGTAAATAAAAAACAAAATCAAATGAATGACCATGTTGAAATTTGATTATACTCTTTGCTTAATACGCCTGTCAATGCCATTCCTTTGGTCATATCCACACCTTCGCTCAGGAAAATACTCAATATGTGCAGACATTCGCCGATCATTGCCTGAACGCCTATCAATATTCGATGAGCTATAATTATCTTTCTTTTTCATACAATTTCCTTTAAATTGTTAAAAAATGTGCTAATAATTTTTGACTTTTTAATAGTTTTCTTGTGGGATGTCAATAAGAAAAAATTGTTATAATAGACTTGATAGCATAATATTTGAGTTTGCCGCATTTAATATTTAAAGTCCTTTCAGAGATAAATTTTTCAAAGAATAAAGTCAACTATTACATGCAAACCCCCACGGTAAATTTGTTCTACATTATAATTGCTTGATATTTCATCAAAACAAGAGATAATATCTTTAAAAGATCAGGTCCAGTGCCAAACAAATCAATGTGTAAGGTTTTAATCCAATACCAGACTAAACTATTAAAAGTGTCTAAAGGATTGAATATGAAAAATAAAAACAAAACTAATCACAATGGGGTAAGAGAGATCCTTTTAATGGGTGTCTTCTGGCGCATCCTTTTTATTGAGGGTGTATTACTTGTCTATTCTCTCGGGTATAGATGGTTAACACAAGATGCAACTCCCTTAGAGCTTTTCTGGTATAGTGTCAGAATTACAATACTTGTCATAATCATCATCGCCTTCATGATGATAACATTAAAAACATTCCTTGCAAAAAAAATTATTGCACCCCTGGAAATCATAGCCTCATCAAATAAAAAACTGCCAGAGGATTTTTCTAATTTCGATTCTGTCATTCTTCCAGAAAATTCACCCCATGAAATTGAAAGCATCGTTACCTCAAGGTCAAAAATGCTGAAAACTATTTTTGACATTTCGGAAGAACGATTGAAAATCTCCAGAGAATTAAGCAATGAATTGGAAAAAGGTAAAAAAATTCAGAATGATTTTTTACCGCTCCATCTGCCAGATGTTGAGAATTGTGAAATATCTTCCTATTTCCATTCTGCCTTGCAATTGTCTGGTGATTTTTATGATGTTTTTGAATTACCCGATAACCATAATGGATTTGTTATCGGGGATGTCAGTGGCAAGGGAGTTGGTTCAGCACTTTTCATGGCATTGACTCGAAGTCTTTTACGCATTTTTTCACAATCAATTACCCTCGAAGATTGTAAAAAATGTAAAAATAACTTCACCAACATGAAAAAAGAATTTTTACCCGAAGATGCTTTAAAAGCAGTTCGTCTGGCCAATGAATACCTGGCAAAAGAACATAATGAAGAGGGTATGTTTGTGACTCTTTTTTTTGGTGTTATTAATACCTTAACTGGTAAAGTTTATTTTATTAACGGGGGACATGAGCCAATATTTGTTATAGGCAAAAATGGGATAAAACATTCTCTTAAAGCTACAGGGCCTGCCCTGGGACCAATACCGGATGCAATATACAAAATTGAATCCATCCAGCTTCAATCAGGTGATATGCTTTTCGGGTATACAGATGGAGTGACAGAAGCACGATCCGCAACCAAAGAATTTTATACCAGAGCCCGCCTGGAAAATATTATTAACCATGGTTTTGACGGCTCTGCAGATAATTTTTTAAAACTGATTAAAACAAACCTGTTGGAATTTACTGAAAATGCCCCCCAGAGTGATGATATTACTATGCTTACTCTTAAATGGCATAAATGAAACAG
>JAUCGD010000026.1:0-9043 GCA_030377945.1 Desulfobacterales bacterium HSG17
GCAATATTACACTTGTTGTGGAAGATGAACAGGGTAAATCAGGGCAGATAGTTTTTACAATAAGCAGCCAGGAATCAAATATTCAGCTTCAAGCAGATTCTACTGGTTTTGTTGTTGGTGTTCCCGGGGAGCATGAGATTCTTGGAGATTATCTTAAGCAGTCAGGCTATGGAGTGCTGCACGCTAAAAATGGTGCAAAAGGTCTGGAAATGCTGAAACTTCATAAACCTGAACTCCTGCTTCTGGATATACAAATGCCGGTTATGGACGGATTTCAGGCTCTTAAAAAAATCAGGGAAATTCATGAATTTAAAAATACCCAGGTAATCCTGCTGTCTTCACTGAATCGTGAGTTTTTAAAACAAAAAGGCATGGACCTGGGAGCAGATGATTATATTGCCAAGCCTTTTGGAAGAGGGGAACTGCTGACCCTCATCAACCTGGCATTTCGCAGAACAGAGCAGAGCCGATCCACTGAAGGCATTATGAAAGGCGATCTTTCTGACCTTGGCCTGCCTGATCTTCTTCAAAGTATGGAACTTGGGACAAAAACTGCCAGTATTTTTCTAAAAGATGCAGATGGTGAAATCCATATTCAGGAAGGCTCCTTAATTCATGTAAGACAGGGAAATTTTATTGGAGACAAGGCCCTGCTGAGAATATTTCTTTTTGAAAAAGGGGTATTTACTGTTAAATTTAATGAAATCCCAAAAAATATTTCCGGCACTCCTGTTCCTCTTATGTCAATATTAATGGAAAATATGGCTGGTGTTGATGAAATACGCGATATTATCAACCGTATGCAGGTTGGCAGCCGTATGCTTGAAATACAAGGGAATATATCTGAATTTCCGGCTATTAACAAATTCAAAGAGCTTTTCCCGATTTCTTTTACAGAACTGATGGTTCATATGGAAGATCATCTGAAAAATAATATTAAAATATTAATCAGTGCATTAAGAAAAGGTGTAATAAGGCTAGTATAGGGGGTAATTATGAATCTGGGTATTTTTTTGTCCAAATGTGAAGGGGTTGTGGGAACTGCAATTGATCTTGAGGCACTTGCAGATGAATACGGTCATGTGCAGTCTGTTAAAATCTTTGACAGCTTTTATTATGAAAAGGATTTTGACTTTCTTTTAAATGAGGTCAGTACCCATAAATTAGATTCTCTTGTTCTGGCCGGTGATTCTCCCATGATGTACAGAAAAACTCGAAACGGAGATTATATTTTAAAAAGTCTTTCAAAAAAAGGGATAAATACCAACAGGATAATCATGGTAAACCTGAAAAACATGGTATCCATGCCCCATGAAGCCAGTCAGGCAGAATTGCAGCTAAAGGCAAAGCTTTTGATTGATGTGGGCATTGAAAAGGTTCGTTATTCAGGAAAAGTCAAGATGGTGGAGGTTGCTCCCAGGAAAGCTGTGGCTGTAATTGGAGCCAGTATCTCAAGTATTGCTGTTTCACAGCATTTTTTAGATGAAGGATATAAGGTTTTCCTGATTCATGAAGGAGAAGAAATTGACCTGCGGGCTGATGATTCAGCCCATATTTATCCTACATTTGTATATGTCCTGCGCCATCCGCGTTTCAGGGTTATAAACAGGGCAGTGGTAAATGACCTGTACGGTTTTCCAGGTGATTATACATTGGAGATAAGTTCAAATGCCAATTCTCAAGATAGATCCCAGAATATTTCTGTGGGAGCTGCAGTTCTGGCTCTTGAAAATAATCGGAAGCTTATAAAAGAATACCAGTCTGTATTTCGCCTGGATGTTAATGAAAACGGTTTTCTGTCTCCCCTGGATGAAACCTCAGCCCGGTCTCAAACCCTGGACAGGGGAATCTTTGTTGTTGATTATATTAAATCAGATCAAAATAATATAAGCAGAAAACTTGTTTCAGCCGATGCAGCCGCAAGCATGGTTATTAATCTTTTAAACAGAAAAGAAATCTTTCACAGGATAATGGTAAGCCAGGTTAATACCAGGCTTTGCAGCGGTTGCGGGGCATGTGTTAAAACATGTATATTTAAAGCAGTGTCACTTCAGGAAGATCCTGCCATATCTGTTATTGACCCTGAAAGATGCAGGGGATGCGGAAACTGCGTAACAGCCTGTCCTGCCGATGCAAGGGATCTGGTTGCATATCCAAGCTCTTATCTGTTTAAAGCTGTTGATATACTTTCAAAATTTTCAAGTGATAATAATGACCCTAAAATGCTGGTCATGGCCTGTGACGGCTGCGGATACCGGTGCCTGGATGATGCAGGTGCAGCAGGTTATACATGGCCGGTCAGTGTTATGCCTCTTAAACTGGTATGTGGAGGACAGATAGATACCCAGCTGATAATGCACGCTTTTGTAAAAGGCTTTGATTATGTGGTGTTAATGGTTTGTGCAGAAGGCTCCTGCCATAATGCAATCGGAAATGTTGAACTGGAACGGCGGGTCAATCTTTTCAGGGAAATCCTTGCAAGCCGGGGCATAGACCACAAGAGAATGCACATAATAGCCGCATCCCGCAACAGCACCGAATGCGTAGAGCGTATCAGCAGAATATACAACCGCCAGCCAAGCTCTTCATCATAAGGAAGTATTATAATAAGGAGGCATCATGTCATTAAGTAAAAATTACCTTATTTCCGAATCCATTGGCAGCGGTTCCATGGGAACCATAAGCAAGGCCATTCAAAAATCCCTTGACCGCTTTGTTGCTGTTAAACAGATTCATCCCCATCTTTCCAAAGATCCCCAGCATATACTTCGCCTGGAAAGAGAGGCCAAATCCGCAGCCCGTTTAAACCACATGAATATAATGGAAATTATTGATTTCGGAAATGAAGATGAACAATATTATATAGTTGTGGAATATATTGACGGCCCTTCCCTTGCCGGAATTTTTCAAAATATCAGCTCACTTTCCATGGATGTTATTTTTTCTGTCATAATACAAATGCTTAACGGGCTTGAACATGCCCATAATCACGGCATTATTCACAGGGATATTAAGCCTGAAAATATCATGTTTACCTGTTCAGGAGTTTTAAAGATAACTGATTTCGGAGTAGCCCGTATTGCCAAACATCCTTCCATAACCCAGGAAGATCAAAACATAATCGGAACACCTTATTATATGGCTCCTGAACAGGCTGAAGGAAAAAAAACAGATCACAGGGCCGACCTGTTTTCCGTGGGTGTTGTTCTTTACCAGATGCTTTGCAATGCACTTCCATTTAAAGGAAACAATATTGCAACAGTCTTAAATGAGATTATATATAAGCCCCATACTCCTGTAAAAGAGCTGAATCCTGATATTGCTGAAGAATTGTGTAATATTGTTGAAAGAGCTTTGGAAAAGGATGTGACCCATCGTTTTTTTGATGCTGCTGAATTTGCCTATGCACTTGAAACATTTGCACAAAATGCCGGTATTCAATTCAGCCCCAGGATACTCAAAAACTTTTTTGAATCTGACCTGAATTTATCACAGCCTGAAACCAAGCCTGAAAGATCGGAATTTTCAAAAAGCTATATTGGCAAAGGACGCGCCACTTGCGCCATAC
This sequence comes from Desulfobacterales bacterium HSG17, assembly GCA_030377945.1. The sequence goes on from JAUCGD010000026.1 coordinate 3,569, forward strand.
TTCCCCTTACAGGATGTTTCGGATGCCAGGTCAATCTCCTGGATCTTCATGAAGATTTTCAAAAACTTTATAAAAAGCTTGATGTCAGGTTCAGTTATTTAATGGACATAAAAGAGATTCCCAAGGTGGATATTGGCATTGTTGAAGGTTGTGTTGCCAATTTTGACAACCAGGCAAAATTGGAAAAATTGAGAGATTCCTGTGAAACCCTGGTTGCCCTGGGAACCTGCGCATGTTTCGGAGGAATTCCCGGACTCAGGAATTTTCATGGAATTAACGATGTTATTCAAAGAGCATACCTTCAGTCAGAAAGCACGGTTAAACTGGGAACAATACCTGATTCCCCTGAGATTCCGTCCATGACAGATAATGTGCATCCTTTGTCAGATATTGTTAAAATTGATTATAAGATTCCAGGATGCCCGTCTCCTCCCCACATGGTGCTGGAAACCATTGACCATCTGATTAAAGGCACGGAACCTGAGATTCCCACCCACACCCTTTGTTATGAATGCACCAGAACCAGGAAAGAGATGCTTAACCCCAGGCGGGAGTTTATTGCAGACAAAATAAATCCTATTATGGAACTTGAAAAGATTGATCCTGAAACCTGTTTTCTTGAACAGGGAGTTTTGTGCATGGGCATTACAACCAGGTCAGGATGCAATGCCCGCTGCTTAAAAAACAATATCCCGTGCCAGGGGTGTATGGGACCCGGCCCCCATGTAAGGGAAACAGGAGCAAAATGGATAAATGCCCTGGGTTCCCTGCTTCCCGGAGGTTCCATGAGATTCCGCCATGATCTGGTGGGCATTGGATACTGCTACACCCTGCCCATTTCAATGATGCCGTTTAAAAAATGATGCCGTTTAAAAAATGATGCTGTCAAAAGATAGATAATCAGAGAGGTTAACAAATGTCTGTTGCAAAAACCATAGAGATAGATCCTGTAACACGGGTAGAAGGTCATGGAAAGATCGCCATTCACCTGGATGAATCCGGGAAAATAGAAGATACATTTTTCGGTGTTACCGAGTTCCGGGGATTTGAAAAATTCTGTGAAGGAAGGATGCTCTGGGATATGCCCACAATAACAAACCGTATCTGCGGATTCTGCCCTGTAAGCCATCACCTTGCTTCTGTCAAAGCATGTGAAGCCCTTCTCGGAGTCGAACCTCCACCCGGAGCCACAAAACTAAGAGAACTGCTTCATATGGGCCAGATGATTCATTCACATGCTCTGCACTTTTTTTTCTGCGCCCTTCCTGACACAATGTTTGGTGAAAACGCATCAGGAACAGAGCGCAGTCTGTTCGGCATAATGGAAAGCAATAAAAAACTTGCAGCAAGTGCCATAAAACTGAGAAAAGCAGGCCAGCAGATTGTTGATATAGTGGGCGGAGGCAGGCTTCATCCCATTGCCTGCCTCCCCGGAGGAATGAGCAAGCATCTTACCTATATTGAAAGAGTGGAAATGCTCAAGGGAATCGGCTCTGCCATTAAAATTGCCCAGAAAGGCATGAAAATGATTAAGGATATGTATGCAAAGCAGCCCCAGGTGTTCATGCACTTTGCATCTTTTCCCAGTCTTTATATGGGCATGGTCAAAAATGAAAATCTTGAACTATATGATGCGCCCATAAGGGTTATTGACCAGGACGGCAAATTTTTAAGGGATTTTGAAGCAAAAGACTATCTTGCATTTATTGAAGAAAAAACAGCACCAACAAGCTGGACAAAGTTTACCTATTTTAAGGAAAGCGGGGCTGCAAACCGTTTTTACAGGGTAGCTCCCTTAGCACGTCTTAACATAGCCAAAAACATATCAACTCCCCTGGCTGATGCAGAACTCCAGGAATTTAAAAAGATCGGAGACGGAAAACCCATACATGGCAGCTTCTTCTTTCATTATGCAAGGCTCATAGAACTGCTTTATGCAGTTGAACGGGCAAAAGAACTGCTTTATGATCCTGAAATTTTAAGCAATGATGTAAGAATCCCGGTTAAACGGTGTGGAGGTGAAGGAGTAGGTGTGCTTGAAGCTCCAAGGGGAACTTTGATTCATCACTATTGGGCAAATGAAGACGGAAGGCTTACCAAAATTAATCTTATTGTGGCAACAGCCCATAATAATGAAGCCATGAACAGAAGCGTAAGAATTGTGGCTGAAAGTATAGTTCATGACGGAGAAATAAAGGAAAAAGACCTGAACAAGCTTGAAATGGCTATCCGCTGTTATGACCCCTGCCTTTCCTGTTCATCCCATGCCTTTGGGCAGATGCCTCTTGAGATAACAATCTGCGGCCATGATAAAAAAGTGATCAACAGGTATGAGTATGGATACATGCAGAGATAACCTGTTAATTGCAGGTATTGGAAATACCCTGCGGGGTGATGACAGGGTTGGGATTTTTTTGATGAAAAAATTGGAAAAGCATTTTCTCAATACCATTAAATACCTTGAGATCCATGCCCCTGATATTCTTATGGCTGAAACCTTTTCCCAGTTTGAAAACCTGCTGATTATAGATGCCATATGTATGGATGATGATAAACCCTATAAGCTTATCCCTATTAAACCTGCAAAAAACATTGCCCCTTCCCCCGGATTTCCAGCCCATGTAGTTGGCTGGGATACTATTTTATATACAGCCAGGGAATTCTTTGGCCATGCTCCTCAAACCGTTCTTTTAGGTGTGGCAGCCTGTGACTTTGATTTTTCCGAAACCCTGTCAACTCAATGCAGGGCAAATGCAGACAAGGCATTTGAGTTTATAGTTAAAAACCTGATTAAAACTTTGATAAAAGATAAAACCACGAATCACACGAATGACACGAATAAAGTAAACTAATAATTCGTGTTTAAATAAATAAGAGAAATATTATGTCAAATGATAAACTTCATCCTGCAAACTATGAATCGGATGAGCCTCTTTACAGTGATGACGGAGTGGATCTGACACTTATTCGCTGGATGCTCTCTCTGACTCCTGAAGAACGTCTGGATGTATTAAGAAAGAATGTTCAGGCTATCAATCGTTTACGTGAGGCAAATAAAAATGGGTGATTTTCTTGAAAGCTTGCCGGTTCTCGTAAAATATAAAGTTGATTTCATAATAGTTGGGGGAGTCTGTGCTGTTTTGCATGGTGTTCCTGTAACTACTTTTGATCTTGATATTGTTCATTCACGGACATCGAATAATCTTGAACGCCTTATGGAAGCGCTGACTGAGTTAAATGCTTACTATCGCGGAGGGCCTGGCAAGCCTTTGAAACCGGATGTTGAATGTATTGCATCTTCAGGGCATCACCTGTTTATGACAGATTTCGGACCATTGGATGTTCTTGGAATCATAGGTAAAGGTCATGGTTATGAGGATTTGATAAATGATGTTAAAATATTAAATTTTGAAAAAATGGATTTAAAAATTCTGAATCTTGAGCGACTTATTCGGATTAAGGAAGAAACAGGACATGAAAAGGATTTGTTTGTAATACCAATATTGCGGAATACGCTCAGAGAAAAAAATAACAAAACTTAATGCTTGTATAAAGCGATTTAGCGCTCAAAAACCGCTAAAGCGCTTTATACAAACGTAAATTATATAATTTCCTATACAAAGATTTATCTGTGAAAAAAAAAGATAAGGAATCTAAAAAATTGATTGAAAACCAAGAACTGACCCTGACAAATCTGGAATCCCATTTATGGGGGGCTGCAAATATTTTACGGGGAAAAATTGACTCATCTGATTACAAGCATTACATATTCGGCCTTCTGTTTTACAAGCGTATCTGTGATGTGTGGGAAGAGGAATATGAGGCCAGAATGGCCGAATTTGACAATGATGAACTTGCCAGACACCCTGACGAACACCGGTTTTCCATTCCCCAGGGCCATTTCTGGAAAGATGTTAGGAAAAAATCCACAGATATCGGGTCCCATCTTAATATTGCTTTTAATGCTATTGAAGATGCCAACCTCCGCTTAAAAGGCGTGTTCCAGGATGTGGATTTTAATAACAAGGAAAGATTTCCTGATGCCACCCTGGAGCTGCTTATGCAGCATTTTGACAAATACAGGCTGCGCCGCTCAGATGTGGAACCGGATATGCTGGGCAATGCCTATGAATACCTGATTGCCAAATTTGCCGATGATGCAGGTAAAAAAGGAGGCGAGTTTTATACACCGAAAATGGTGGTAAAACTTATTGTAGCCTGCCTGAAACCTGATGAAAGCATGAGCGTATATGACCCCACCTGCGGCAGCGGGGGGATGCTCCTTGCCTGTTTTCACTATCTTGCCCAGCATAATAAAAATCCCAAATCTTTGACTCTGTACGGCCAGGAAATGAATTTAAATACCTGGGCCATCTGCAAAATGAACCTGTTTCTCCATGATATTGATGATGCGTTCATTGCCCGCGGAGATACCCTGACCGATCCGAAACACCGGGTTTCTGAAAACAGCAAGGCCATCATGACCTTTGACCGGGTTATAGCAAACCCGCCCTTTTCCCTGAAAAGCTGGGGACACGACCTGTGGAAAAAAGGAGACCCATTTGCAAGAGACATCTACGGATGCCCCCCAAAATCCTACGGAGACCTGGCATTTGTACAGCATATGGCAGCCAGCCTGAATAAAAAAGGAAAGCTGGGAGTCGTCCTGCCTCACGGTATCCTGTTTCGAGGCGGGGCTGAAGGTAAAATCCGCAAAGGTTTTTTACAAGATGACCGCATAGAAGCTGTAATAGGTCTTGCCTCGCAATTGTTCTACGGAACCGGTATTCCTGCCTGTGTCCTGATAATCAACAACAGCAAACCCAAAAACCGCAAAGGCAAAGTCCTGATTGTAAACGGTTCTGAAGAATTTGTGGAAGGTAAAAACCAGAATACCCTGTCTGAAGAAAATATTTGCAAGATGGTCAAAGCCTTTCATGATTTCAAGGATAAAGAACGATTTTGCAGGGTAGTGGATGCGGCAGAGATTGAGGAAAATGATTTTAATTTGAACATTGCCAGATACGTACAGACAGCAGAACCGGAACCGCCCATTGATGTTAAGGCTGAGTTGGAGAAGTTGAAGGGATTGCAGACGGAGAGGAGTCAGGCAGAGGGGCGGATGATGGGGTTTTTGAAGGAGTTGGGGTATGGCTGTTGATAATTTTGGGAACCATGATTAAATGATTAAATGATTTACTATGAATGATTTTTAATGATTATTATGATATTATGCTCGTTCCCAAGCTTTGGCTTGGGAATGCGGTGTTGGAAGCTCTGGTTCCTGTTTTTTTGGGAACCATGATTAAATGATTAAATGATTTACTATGAATGATTTTTAATGATTTTTATGATATTATGCTCGTTCCCAAGCTCTGGCTTGGGAATGCGGTGTTGGAAGCTCTGGTTCCTGTTTTTTGGGAACCATGATTAAATGATTAAATGATTTACTATGAATGATTTTTAATGATTATT
>JAUCGD010000026.1:9143-26356 GCA_030377945.1 Desulfobacterales bacterium HSG17
GATTAAATGATTTACTATGAATGATTTTTAATGATTATTATGATATTATGCTCGTTTCCAAGCTCTGGCTTGGGAATGCGGTGTTGGAAGCTCTGCTTCCTATTTTGGGAACCATGATTAAATGATTTGCATGATTAACTATGATAACATCATAGTACTCATTTAAAATCATTCATGAAAATCATTTAATCATTTAATCATGGTTCCCAAACACAGGAAGCAAAAAACAGGAAGCAAAAAAACAGGTAAAAAAAGGACTCTCATCATGATTAAAACCCAGTACAAATATTCCGACATCACCTCAAATATAATCGGGGCTGCAATGGAAGTGCATAAAATCCTCGGCAATGGATTCCAGGAAAAATATTACCACAAAGCCCTTGGCCATGAGTTTACACTGCGCCACATTGAATTTCACAGCGAGTTCCCCATGCCGGTTTATTACAAAAAAATGAAACTGGGAACCCGCCGGGTTGATTTCATGGTCTCACAGGTAATAGCAGTTGAAATAAAAGCGGTAATCAGCCTTGAAGATGTCCACCTCGCACAAAGCATAAACTACCTGGAAGCCTACAACCTTGAAATAGGAATGCTGCTCAATTTTGGAGCTAAAAGCCTGGAATTTAAGCGGGTGCATAACAAGCGATTGACCATGACCGGTGATTGACCAGTGATTGACTATGACACTTTAGGAACCATGATTAAATGATTCACATGATTAACTATGACAACATCATACTAATCATTTAAAATCATTCATGAAAATCATTTAATCATTTAATCATGGTTCCCAAAAAAGGGACAAAAAAAACAAAAAGGCCAAAGAAAACAAAAATGAAAAAAGGATATAAGCAAACTGAAGTTGGGGAGGTACCGGAGGAGTGGGAAATTTCTGTTGTTAATAAATGTGCTGAAATCTTAGACTCTAAGAGAATACCCCTTAACCAAGTGGAACGAAATAATAAAAAAGGAAATATTCCATATTATGGAGCCAATGGTATACTTGATTATGTTGATGATTTCATTTTCAACGAACCTTTAGTTTTGATGGCCGAAGATGGTGGTCATTTTAAAGATTATTTTAAAAAGCCTATTTGTCAAAAAATTGATGGTAAATCTTGGGTAAATAATCATGCTCATGTGTTGAAAGCAATCAAGAATAAAATAATTACTAACTGGCTCTTTTACTGGTTTGTGCATAGAGATATTTTACCTTTTCTTAATGGCGGAACTAGAGCAAAATTGAACCAGTCAGATTTAAAAAAATTGCCAGTAGCACTCCCCCCACTCCCCGAACAAAAAAAAATAGCCCAAATCCTAACCTCCATAGACGAAACCATAGAATCCACCAGAAAAGTAATTGACCAGACAAAAAAGGTAAAACAGGGCTTATTGCAGGAATTGCTCACAAAAGGAATCGGCCATACGAAATTTAAGAAGGTGAAGTTGGGGTTTGAAGAAGTTGAGATTCCTGAAGAGTGGAGACTTATAAGAATTAAGGAAGTTGTCAATAAGCAACCTAATGCGATTACAGCCGGACCTTTTGGTACTATTTTCAAAGCAAAAGATTTTCGAGAAAAAGGTATTCCAATTATCCAGATAAGGCATATCACTGAAGATGGTTTTAATTGGGGCAAAAAAATAACATTCATGGATGAAGATGTATATCAAAAATTACACGTACCATTTACAGTCTTTCCAAATGATTTGTTAATAACAAAAATGGGTGATCCTCCAGGATTATCATGTTTGTATCCAGAAAATTACTCAAAAGCTATGGTTACACCAGATGTTATAAAGGCATCATTAGATCATAATAAAATTAACCCTTATTTTGCAATGTATTCATATAATTGCCCATCAACCAATAAAAGACTTTTAAAACTTACTAAAGGCGGTACTCGACCTCGTATAACTTTGAATGAATTTTATGCATTAAAACTTCCTTTTCCTTCATTAGAAGAACAAAATCATATTGCGGACATATTGAGAAGTTTTGACATCAAGATTGAACTTTTAAATTCCGAATTAGCTCAACTCCAAACCCTAAAAAAAGGTCTAATGCAAGACCTCCTAACCGGCGCAGTCCGGGTAAAACTACAATAGGTGCTTCCCATGTTAAAAGGCCCTGAACACACACTGGTTGAAATGCCGTCCATAAAAATCCTGCAAACCCTGGGATACGACTACCTGAAACCCGCACAAAACGAAACAGCCAGGGACGGCTTAAACAACGTCATTTTAAGAGACATCTTCACAGACGCACTCATACGGATAAACTCCATAGATCAAAACACAGCAACCCTGATTTACCACGAATTTCTCTCAATATCAGACAATGAAAAATGGCTCTCCATTCTCCGGGGAGATTACAGCCGCAAAGTTCCGGGACAGACCAAAAACAAAACAATCCGCACCATAGACTTCCTGAACCCTGAAAACAACACCTTTACCGTAACAAACCAGTTCAAAGTCCATGCCCAGAAAAACCGCATTCCTGACATGGTATGCTTTATAAACGGAATCCCGGTAATCGTGGTCGAAGCAAAAACCCCGGTAAATTTTAAAAACAAAACAGGACAGGCATTTGACCAGATCAAAGGCTATGAAAAAGACATCCCCCGGCTCTTTTACTCCAACATCTTTAACATAATAACAGACAGCATAACCCTGATGTACGGCACAACAGGCGCTCAGTCCCAATACTGGGGATACTGGCGCGATCCCTGGGAAAAAATTGATGATGATTTTATCGGTGAACTCAACAAAGGCTATTACTGCCTTCTCAAACCTTCCCGGCTCCTGGACATAATCGCCCATTTTATTGTATTTGAAAAAAACGACAACCAGGTAGTCAAAAAAATCTGCCGTTATCAGCAGTTCCGGGCAGTAAACAAAATAGTGCAAAAGCTCCTGGAAAACCGACACCCCGGACATCGCCAGGGCCTTATCTGGCACACCCAGGGCAGCGGCAAATCCCTGACAATGGTATTTGCAGTACTGAAATTGAAAAAACACCTTACCATCCAATCAGAAGTCCTGTCCTCGCCTAATATCCTGGTACTCACAGACCGCATAGACCTGGACGAACAAATTTCCAAAACCTTTAAAGCCTGCGGACTGCCCAACCCTTTGCATATTGAAACCCAGACACAACTCATGGAACATATCCACGCAGGTACAAGCGGAAAAACTCTGCTTTCCACCATATTCAAGTTTGAAAACTCAAAACAGACAGTTGAAAATTCCGAAAACTGGATAATCCTGGTTGACGAATGCCACCGCACCCAGGAAAAAGACCTGGGCGCATATCTTCGCAAAACATTTCCTGAATCCTGGTTTTTCGGATTCACAGGCACACCCGTAAAAAAAACCGACAAAGACACCTACCGCAATTTTTCCCCTCCTGGGGAAGCCTACCTGGATAAATACTCCATTGACGATGCAGTTGCAGACGGGGCAACAGTGCCTATCTTTTACACATCCAGGCTGGTTAAATTTCATGTGGACACAAAAACCCTGGATATAAAATTCGATCAGGCATTTGCACATCTTACAGAAAAACAGAAAACGGAAATCCAGAAAAAAGACCTGAAATTTAAAAACATTTTAAAGCATTGGGACAGGGTGGAATCCATTGCAACAGACATATGGGAACATTTTAAAAACAGCGCAAAAAAAGACGGTTACAAAGCTCAGATTGTAGCCATTGACCGGGAAGGTGTAATTCTTTACAAACGCGCCCTGGATAAAGTCATAGCAAAGGATTTTGAAAAACAGGGGATGAGCCTGGATAAAGCACAGGCAGAGGCAGCAGCCTGCTCAGTGCCGGTATATTCAGCAAACCGCAAAGACGGGGACCCCTCAGAAGATGAATACACAAACAGCATCCGTAAAGACCTGATAAAATACAGGCTGGATGAAAATAATTCAAAATCCGAAAACCCGGAAAAGAGAATATCGGAAAAAAGAATAAAGGAAGAATTTAAAAAGAAAAATCAGCCGCCCTGGTTTCTCATTGTATGCAGCAAACTCCTCACCGGGTTTGACGCACCTGCCGAATCTGTAATGTACCTGGACAACCCCTTAAAAGAACACAATCTATTACAGGCCATTGCCCGAACCAACCGGATAGAAGACGCAAACAAACCCCACGGCCTGATTGTTGACTATGTGGGAGTAACGGAAAATCTGGCAGAGGCTCTGGCCTCCTACCGCAGCAAAGACGTACAAAACGCCATGATAAACCTGGATGCGCTGCGCTCGGAACTGCGCCAGGCACACAGGGATGTCATGGCAATGATGAAAAACATCAAACGCCAGAGTACGCATTTTACAAAAAACGACTATATACCTGAATTTGACGCACTCATAAAAGCCCTGGAAAGCCTGGATCAATGGTATGAATTTAAGCGGCTTGCAGGAAAATTCATAAGTGTTTACCAGGCCCTTTGCCCTGACCCTGATGTGCTGGAATATAAGAGAGACATGAAATGGATAAGCATGTTTTTATCCTTTGGCACACAGAAATTTGAACAGAGCGAATCTGTAAACATTCAAAACTGCTCTGCAAAAATCCGGGAAATTCTGGAAGAAGAACTGCGTGTAACCGGCCTTGGTGACATGATTAAGCTTAGATCTCTGGAAGATGAAGATTTCTGGGATGATTTTTCCACAACAGGAAAAAACAAAGAACAGATTGAACAGGCAGCAGTAAAAAAAGCAACAGAACTCAAAAAAAGCCTTTCGGAAAAACTGGATACCAACCCGGAGCAATACCATCCCTTTTCAGACCGGCTCATAGCCATAATAAACCGCCTGAACAAAGGGCTTGCTTCTGCTGCTGACACATTAAAAGACATGGAACAGTTAAGCAAAGACTTAATAGAAGAGAGCAATGCCCATAAAAAACCGGGCCTGACCCAGACAGCATACGGAATATACAAAATACTGGAAGCCTTTCACCAGAAAAAAGCTGAAAATCAGCCAAAAGACAAATCCGATAAACAAATATCCGAAAAACCTGCAAAACCCTATGAAAGAAAACTATCCCCCTTACAGCAGGCAGCCGCACAAATAGACAACATCTACACATCCGAACAAACAGCCCCAAAAGGCTGGCATCTCAAAGAACAAATGAAAAAAGACCAGCGGAGCATGGTACGCAGAATAGTACTGACCCTGAAAATCAAAAACTGGAAAGAAATCCCTGAAAAAGTAGAAACCTTTGCAATCAGGCATTATGTGCAGGAAAGATGAACCAACTCACCATAGGCAAAAGAACCATCCCATACACCATAAGGGAAAACCCGCGCACCAGGCGAATTACCATCCATGTAACCCCTGAAACTATGGAAGTTGTAACCCCGCCTGATACGGCCACTTCTATTATTGAGAATTTCCTGAACAGGAAAAAGCAATGGGTTTTCAACAAAATCCGGAATATGGAAGAATCAGTAAAAAAACAGTCCATGCAACAGCCCCAAATCTTTATGACCGGTGCAAAAATTCCATATCGTGGCAGAATGATGAAAATTCATGTTTTTGTTGAAAAAGTCCGGGATATTAGCATTTCCTATAAAAATGGATTTTACATCACCATACCTGATTTATTGAAAAATTCTGACAATGCTGTCAAATACCGTCTGCGGAACTGGATGATAAAACAGGTGGAAAAAGACTGTAAGGCTTTTGTCCGTTATTACAGTAAAAAACTTGATCTTGTACCCAAAGGAATCCTTGTTAAAAAACAGAAAAATCTGTGGGGAAGCTGCACCAAACAAGGCATAATCCACATAAACCGGCAGCTGGCATTTGCACCAAAACAAATACTGGAATATGTGGTAGTCCATGAAATCTGCCATTTAAAACACAGAAACCACACAGACGAATTCTGGAAACTCCTGGGCACAGTGTTCCCGGACTGGCAATATTGCAAAAAACAGTTAAAAAAACATGAATCTGAATGGGGAACAGAAAACAATTTAATAACTTAATTTATATAAAAGAACGGTAGCGCCGCCTTACATGGCGGCTGTGGAGAAAATAAAATATGAAAAAAGCATTAAAAGTAATTAAGGTTGGAGGCGGATGCCTGAACGGAAATGAAACCATAGCCCATATTGTCAAACTTATACAGGAGAGAGGCAAGGGCCATGTATTTGTTGTATCTGCTTTAAACGGTGTAACTGACTTATTAATAAAAAGCATGGATTCAGCCCTGGAAAATGAAGAAAACATCCCAGGCATAATCAGCCATTTAAAAACCATACATATGGATGCAGCAAAGCATACAATCAAAGATAAAAATACCCTGAAAAATTTCAGCATAGACCTGAACAAAAATTTGCTCCAGGTTGAGCGCTTTTACTACGGGCTTAACTTTACCAGGGAAATATCTCTGCGTATGAAAGACATGATAAGCAGTTTTGGCGAAAGGTTTTCAGCTCAACTCCTGACTGCAATTCTTCAAAGCATGGGTTGCCAGGCAGATTATCTGCTGCCTCATAAAATAGGCATGTTAACAGACGGTAAATTCGGAGATGCCACGGCAAACCTAAATATCATACCCAAAAATTTTGATGAGTATGTCAAGCCCCTTTTGACAGACTCCATAATCCTTTTTATTCCAGGATTTTTCGGTATAAGTGAAAAAGGAGATATTACCACTTTTGGCCGGGGCGGAAGCGATTATTCAGCAGCAGTTGTTGCAGCGGCTCTTAATGCAGAAGTTCTGGAAGTATGGAAAGATACACAGGGTTTTATGAGCGCAGATCCGAAAATGGTTCCTGAAGCCCAATTATTACCAATTCTTTCATATGAAGAAGCTGCTGAACTGGCATATTTCGGAGCCAGGATTCTGCATGCCCGATCTGTTGAACCTGTAAGAGCTAAAAAAATAAATATTGCCATTAAAAATACTTTAAATCCTGATGCCCAGGGAAGCCTGATTGCCAATCAAAGCCCGAAAACAAAAACCATTATTAAAAGTGTTGCCCATGACTCCAATATCGGCATTCTCAAGGTTTATGCTTCAGGGGTGGGAGCGCGCCCCGGAATTCTGGCTCTGGTTGCAAACTGTCTGACAGAAGCAGGTATAAATATAAAATCTGTTGTCACATCACACACATGCATCAGCCTTTTACTGGAAAAAAATGATCTGGAACAGGGACGACAGGCATTAATGACCCTGGACCCAAGACCATACCGCAAACTGACAGTTTCTAAAGATAAAGCATTGATAAGTATTGTAGGAGACGGACTTCATCGTCATAAGGGAATTGCAGCCAAATGTTTTTCAGCAGTAGCAGACTGTAACATAAATATTGATATGATTTCCTTTGGCCCTTCCCGCTGTGCCCTGTATTTTATAACAAAAAACAAGGATGTACACAGCGCAGTAAATGCAATACACAGCACATTTTTTTCCAGCCCCAGATGTTATTGAATATTCCATTCCAATTTTGTCAATAAACCCTTGACAGTTATAGAGTTTTCCTTCAAAATTATATAAAGTTAAAATTGAAGGAAAACTCCATGATTATCAAGGAATTGACAGATAACCAGCGCCGGATTTTTATTGATACTGCCCAGCTATATGAAGCCTTTAGCCATGCTTTTCATGAAAGCCGCTCTTTTCGGGGAGGAATGCACTGGAAAAAAGCCAAAGACCGGGAATATCTTTTTCGGACAAGGGATCGTCATGGCAATGGAAAAAGCCTTGGCCTTCGAACCCCTGAAACGGAAAACATACTTGCACGGTTTCAGGAACAAAAAAGAAATATTAAAAAACGATTAAACACGCTTCAGAAAAGACTGAATGAACAGGCCCGTTTTTGCAAGGCTGCCATGATTAACAGGGTCCCCCGGACTGTAACTGCTGTTCTAAGAATTATGGAGCAGCAAAAAATCCTTGGAAAAAATGTCATGGTTGTGGGTACAAATGCCTTATATGCTTATGAAGCATCTGCCGGTGTATTTCTTGACTCCCCCATCCTGGCAACCGGAGATATGGATATTCTGTGGGATAACCGTGCTAAATTAAAACTGCTTGGAGATGACAGTGTAAAGAGCCGGGGGCTTATGGGGCTTTTGCAAAAAGCTGACCGATCTTTTACTCTTATGGGCAGACAGGAATTCAAGGCAGTAAATAAAAACGGTTTTATGATAGACCTCATAAAACCGGAACCTCGAAATATTACCCAGAAAGATATTCGGCGCATGGGTGAAAATGGTGACCTGGAAGCAGCAGAAATCCGAAACCTTCAATGGCTGACCGCTTCACCAAGGTTTCAACATATTGTAATTGGAGATGACGGCTATCCTGCTATGATGGCAGTTCCTGATCCACGATCTTTTGCCCTTCATAAACTCTGGCTTTCAAAACAGACTGATCGGGAACCCATAAAAAAACAGCGGGATCAAACTCAAGGACTTACTGCTGCCCGTATGGTTCTTCGGTATTTCCCGGATTATCCTTTCACATCTTCAGAACTCCGCATGTTTCCCAAAGATGTGTTTGAAGATGCTGCTTTACAAATCTCAGAATCCGACCTGCCGTCTGGCTTTGACATTCCTCCTGATTTTTGAAGATTGAAATTTATCCTTGACCCAAATAAGCTTTTACACTTAGTATTAAATCTTGTTTTTTTATTAAACAACTTAATTATTTCTATTATTGAGAGGTAAGTTATGAAATGTCCTAAATGTGAAGCTGCTATGGAAAAGGTTTTATTTGAAAAGATTGAAATTGACCGTTGTGTCAACTGCAAGGGGATATGGTTTGACATGCTTGAGCATGAAGAACTTAAAAAACTAAAGGGAGCTGAAGCTATTGATACGGGTGACCCTGAAGCAGGGAAGGAATATAATAAAATAGATAAGATAACATGCCCCAAATGCAATTCAAAAATGATAAGAATGGTTGACCGCAGTCAGCCTCATATCTGGTATGAATCCTGCGGAGTTTGTTATGGCACATTTTTTGATGCAGGGGAATTTACAGATTTTAAAAATCATACAATCAGTGATTTCTTTAAAAGCTTTAGTGCCAAAGAACGAACTTAGGGCCTCATTTCAAAAACCTCTCTGTTATTTATTATCCTGATTTATTATTCGGCCTTAAAAATTCAAATGGCCGGTTCTAATGGAAAATATAATTTTTACAATAAAACTAAATTTTTTTCCGAGTGAAAATTCTAGGTGAAAATAATGATAAATATTACTCTTCCTGATGGAAGCATTAAACAATTTGAATCTGTTCCCACAGGCTTTGATGTGGCAAAAAGTATTTCCGACGGTCTGGCAAGAAATTGTGTGGCTATGGAAATTGATGAAAAAATTATTGATTTACATGATGAAATTTCCAGTGATGCAAAGGTTCGGCTTATTACAAGCAAAGACCCTGAAGCCCTGGAAATTCTGCGTCATACTTCAGCCCATGTAATGGCCCAGGCTATTTTACATTTATATAAAGATGCAAAATTGACAATCGGACCGGTTGTTGAAGACGGGTTCTATTATGATATTGACATGGAACCTGTTTCTGAAGAAGATTTTGCCAAGATTGAAGCTGAGATGAAAAAAATCATCAAAGCAAAACTTCCTGTTAAACGAAAGCTGGTTTCCAAATCAGAAGCACTTGAGTTTTATAAAAATGAGCCTTTCAAGATTGAAATGATTTCAGACCTGGAAGATGGAACCATCTCTTTTTATGAGCAGGGGGATTTTACCGATCTATGCCGGGGCCCTCATCTTCCCCATACAGGATTTATAAAAGCATTTAAATTGATGAAGGTTTCAGGTGCATACTGGAGAGCAGACCAGACCAGGGAGCAGCTTCAGCGGATTTACGGCACATCTTATTTTGATAAAAAAGAACTCAAAGAATATCTCAATTTTATTGAGGAAGCAAAAAAACGCAACCACAGAAAACTGGGTACAAGGCTTGAGCTTTTCAGCTTTCATGATGAAGCTCCTGGAATGGCATTTTTTCATGCCAAAGGTATGGTTATCTGGAATATCCTTCTTGATTACTGGCGTGAAGAACATCTTGCAGACGGTTATGTGGAAACCAAGACTCCGATCATGTTAAACCGCGATCTATGGATACGGAGCGGCCACTGGGATAATTACAGAGAAAATATGTACACATCCCAGATTGATGACTATGACTATGCAATCAAACCTATGAACTGCCCTGGAGGAATGCTGCTTTACGGAACCAAACCCCATTCATATAAAGACCTTCCCCTGCGTCAGGGTGAGATAGGACTGGTTCACCGTCATGAACTCAGCGGGGTTTTATCAGGACTTTTCAGGGTTCGGTCTTTTCATCAGGATGATGCACATATATTCATGACACCTGAACAGATTAAAGATGAAATCCTGGGAGTTTTAAAACTTATAGAACGTGTTTACAGCACGTTTGGTCTGGGTTTCCATCTGGAATTATCCACACGCCCTGTAAAATCCATTGGCACTGACGAACAATGGGAACTTGCCACCAGCGGCCTGAAAAATGCCCTTGATGCCTATGGCATGGAATATAATATCAATGAAGGAGACGGCGCATTTTACGGACCTAAAATTGATGTTCATATAAAAGACGCACTTGGCCGAACATGGCAGTGCGGAACTATCCAGCTTGATATGTCTCTTCCTGAAAGATTTGATCTTTCATATATAGGCTCAGACAATGAAAAACACCGGCCCATAATGATCCACAGGGTTATTTACGGTTCTATTGAGCGCTTTTTCGGCATACTGGTTGAACATTTTGCAGGAAAATTTCCTTTATGGCTGGCACCGGTTCAGGCTGTTCTCCTGCCTATTAATGACGAACTGGCTCCCTATGCCAATGAGGTTAAAAAAGCTCTTGAAGCTTCAGGTCTGAGAACTTCAGTTGATGACAGAACCGAAAGCCTGAAAAGAAAAGTCAGGGAAGCACAGCTTGAATATATCCCCCTTATCCTGACTATCGGAGCTAAGGAAAAAGAAGCAGGAACCCTTTCTGTAAGAACCTTAGACGGTTTTGTTAAGCACGGTGTTCTTATGGATGATTTTTTAAACAGGGTAAATGTACATATTAAAGAAAGAAAGCTGGATCTGGAAATTTTTAAAGAATAGATATTATCGGAAATAAATATTGTAGGGTGTGTTAGCGCTGGGCAGCCCGGCAGTAAACTGCCGGGCTATTTTCTGTCGTCCCTCTGGGACTTTAAACATTTTTATATCAATTATTTAAGTCCCGCAGGGACGATAGAAAATAGCGCGGGAATTTATTCCCGTGCTTGCCGTACCAAATGATGACCAAGGTCTGAATAGGTATCTTATTTATTTTTTAAATACCGGTATGGTATAATTGCCGCCATACTTCTTGAAAATCCCGTTAATACCTTTATGATCCGAAAGGTAAATATCTTCCCTGCGGCCAGCATAAGCTTGAACTTCCTGTGTAAATCCTCCTGTTGATACGAGCCACATTTGAATTTTTGAAACAGTGCGCCCTGCATCTTTTGCTTCCTGTTTCATTGCATTGGCTGCCTGTTCAAGTTTTTCAGCCTGTTTTATACCCATTTTTGTTTTTGTGTATTTGCATTCACAAATCCAGAAACGATTATCTTTTTGATTTTCCCTGGCACACACATCAATCTGATACTGCCGAGTTCTTAAACCTTTGGCATATTTTGTGTCAACAACTCTGAACAGGGGAACCCGGATTTCTCCAGGTTTTCCGAAAAACGATCCTGGAAGCGTTTCATTGTTGAATTTCATCATTGTAACCTGGACAATTACTTCCAGAAATCTGCCTTTGAGATTATTGTATAAATTTTGCTGACTTAGATCAATTTTTTCAACATTTTCCAAATCCTGTTCATAAACAAATTTTATATACCTCATCAGGCATATGTCGTTAAATGTATAATATTTAGCCCTGCTGCGAAATACCAGGTCAGCAAGGTAAAGTTTTTCAATTTTTTCTTCCACTGCTTTTTTGGATACCTGAAGTTTTTCAGCAATCTCTTTTGTATCAACAGGCTGATTATTATATTTTGTAAAATAATAAATTATTTTTTTACCCAGAGTTTCATCATTATCTGAGTTTATATATTTCCGGTTGTCTTCAAAATGGGTCTGCCAGAAGCCGTAAATTTTTCCCTGCTGTATTTCATAGGATATAACACTGTCAATAACATCCTTTGTTTCAAATATTTCTTCATCATGTGCTGATGTGGCAATGCAATACAGGTAATAAGGATGACCGGTGACTTGTGTGCTTGCATAGAATGCCATTTCAGGAGTAATAAATTTTTTTTGGCCATACATTGGCAAAAGGATTTGCAGCAGGGCAGATCCGTCAGGTATTGATAAAGGTTTAAGATATGTAAAGCTGAAACGTCCCCCAAGGGGACCTCCCATTACAGTTCTGAAAATCAGGGTAACAGCTGAACCGGATACCAGCATTGGGGCTTTTTTGCTCTGGGATTGGCGGTCATAGGTGGCTGTCAGGTTTGTACCAAGCATATCAGGATTTTGCAGTCGTTCATTTATAATCTGCCTTAATTCGGATTCAGCCACATCATGAATATAAAATTTCATATCCTGGAATTCATCAATAATAACCGCGACTCTGGTTCCTGAAAATGAAGCCAGGTCTTCGGGGGTACGAATAAAGTCATCCCATTGATTCCTGGTATCATTATATTTTGTGTCATTATAACGTTTCAAAAAACTCGTTATAAATTTTTTTGCCAGGACAACGGCCTTATGCTCCGAAGGACATTCCAGCAGTTCTTCCAGTTTTATACCTGTATCACGATACATAACCGGGTCCTGAACGCAATAGGCTATATACTGCCTGAAAAAAGTTTTGGCATACATCATCAGAAATTCCCGTAATGTTGTATGCTCCCGCTTTACCTTGAAATAAAACGGTGCAACCTTGTATTCAGGTTTGAAAAATACCGTATTAACCAGCCTGTCAAGCAGAACGGTTTTTCCCATGCGGCGGGGTGCAATAAGGGCAGTGCTTGGGGCGGCCATTCTCTGGATGTTTTTTACCCATGAATCAAGCTCACGGAGGATTTCGACTCGGCCTGTGAATTCTTCCCAGGCTACCATTTCTTCTACCGGCAGGATTTGTTCATTGTTCATTTTATTACCTTTTTTGAATCAGGATGGTCAGGATGTTTTACAGGATATTCAGGATAAGTTGGAATGCCAAACTGAGAGTTTGGCATTCCATATCTATCCTGGGTATCTTTTTCAATCCTGAATATCCTGATTTTGTAAGGGTTATGGAGCAGCATAATACTACTTTTGGGTAGAAATTTGTTTTTTCAGACCTTCAACAATTTCTTTCCGGTTTTTGCCTTCAAGGGAAGTAAAGAGCGATAACAGCCATTCCCGATGGTCTGTAAGTTCTTCAGATGTTTTGATAAAGTGCTTTGTGCCGTTGAATGTCCAGCTTATGAAAATTGTCATTAATATTTCCTCCTGTACAATAAAAAATATCATAGGGGAATTATCATTGTCAATTCATAAGACATGAATTCAGCCCTTACTCCCTGAGAGCAGCAGCAACAGTTTAACCGTGAGTTGTCTAAAAACAGCGATAGAGACAGGAAAACAATGGTAGCGCCGCCCTATGAGGCGGCCAGGCTGCTGGTCTGACCATACAAAAGCCCCCGCGTAGGGGGGCGCTACCGTTTTTATTTACGATAATGTATATTATTTATGATTACTGACTGAAAGCTAAATCCGTTGAATCAACCAGGATCAAAAATCTGATAAATTCAATACATTCCTCCCTGGAAAATTTATTTTTCCAGTGCTTTAAATTCTCTTTAGGATCTTCTCCTATACTTTCAAGCTTTATCAGCACTTTATATAATTTTTTATATTCAATGGATTTTAGACTAAAAAGAGATTTGCAGAATTTTTCAAATTCAGAATAACTGCTAAATGCTTTTAAATCAGAGGGTATAAAATTTAATTTTTGCATGATTAGGCTCCTTATTCGGTTATTATTTCAATGAAGGGCGGTTCAGCCTTGAAACCGCCCGTAAAAAAGGGAATTATAAAAATAGAGGGAATCGAAGTAAAGCAGGTCACATTTTGTTATGCTTTATTAGTTTTGACGGTTAAACTTAATAATCGTTTACAAAAAAGCAAAAAAAATTATCTAAATTGTAATTTTTTCTTTTATCTTGAAATATTGCCTTTAAGAATGTCATGAATTTTTTGATGAGGTACTTACTTTACAATTTCTTGATAGATAAGGGAAAAAGCTATTATCCACATTGTAGCACACACAAGACTGTCCAGCAGTCTCCATGCAGCTTTTTTTCTGAAAAAAGGTGCAAGCATTTGCCCCCCCAGGCTCAGGGAAAAAAACCAGATAAATGAAGCGCTCATTGCTCCTGCCCCAAAAAAGATACGCCCGTTTCCCTGATACTGGCCGCTGATACTTCCCAAAAGAATTATTGTATCCAGATAAACATGTGGATTAAGCAGGGTGATAGCCAGGGTAGCTATTATGGCAGATTGTAATGATTTCCTGGTTTTTGCATCAGAATCCAGCTTTCCCCCTTTTAACGCAGAGCAAAATGCCTTAAATCCATACCAGAATAGAAAAACAGCACCTCCCCATGCAGCAAGGCTTGTAAAAAAAGGATTTGCAGCAACAAAGGCTCCCACCCCTGCAATACCGGCCATAATAAGAAGTGCATCACAAATACTGCAAATAAGCGGAATTATAAAAGAATGGTTCTTGCGTACCCCATGTGACAATACAAAGGCATTTTGCGCCCCAATAGCCACAATAAGTCCTCCACCCATACCAAAACCCTGGATAAACGGTATAAACATAAAATTAGCTCCTTTTTAAATAGTTGGCTCGTTCCCAGGCTCCAGCCTGGGAATGCAGTCTTGCAAGCTCTGCTTGCAGAAATCATAATTTATGCTGAACTTAATCCTGTTATAAATAAAAGTAAAATTAATAATTTTACTTTTGGATTAAAAATGCTAATAATCACTTATGTTGGATTATAAACTAATAGAAGCAATGGCTGTTGTTATTCAGGAAGGCGGTTTTGACAGGGCTGCACAGGTATTGCATTTAACACAGTCAGCTGTTTCACAGCGGGTAAAACTTCTGGAAGAGCAGACCGGTCAGGTGCTGATGGCAAGAACTTCGCCACCTGTGCCCACATCTGCCGGAAAACAGCTGCTCCGCCATTATCTCCAGGTAAAACAGCTTGAGGATGATCTTTCAGAATCCTTTATTTATTCAAAAAAGGATAGTTTTATAAGCCTTGCAATCGGAATTAATGCAGATAGTCTGGCTACATGGTTTTTTAAAGCAGTTTATCCTTTTCTTGAAAAGGAGCATGTACTCCTTGATTTGAGAATTGACGATCAGGAAGAAACATTTCGAATGTTAAGAAATGGTGAGGTAACAGGCTGTATAAGCACAAAAGTACAGCCTATCCAGGGTTGCCGAATTGATTTTCTTGGGGCTATGAATTACAGGCTTGTTGCTGCACCGGATTTTGCCGGTCAATGGTTTCCCCAGGGGCTTACCAAAGAATCGTTAAAAAAAGCTCCGGCTGTTATCTTTAATAGAAAAGATAAACTGCACAGCAAAATGATTGAGCAGATATTTGATAAAAATTTTAATCAAATACCTGCTCATTATATACCGTCTTCTGAAAAATTTGCAGATTTAATTGTTTCAGGCTTTGCCTATGGTATGCTTCCTGACTGGCAAACCCTGCCCCTTTTACAATCAGGCAGGATCATAGATATTGCTCATCCGTACTTTGTCAGTGCAGCTCTTTACTGGCATTGCTGGAATCTTAAATCCAGGCTCCTGGAAAATTTTTCAGGGAATCTGGTTAAAAATGCTCATTTATTTCTGACTCAAGATTAGTTAAAGCATAAGTTCGTACACAGTGTAATAAACATTATCGGAAATAAGGATTTCCACCGTAGGGTGCGTTAGGCGTTAGCCGTAACGCACCGTTATTTTAATCGTTACGGTGCGTTACGCTGCGCTAACGCACCCTACAAAATTTATTTCCGATAATGATGTCTAATAAGCCCATTAAAAAGGAATGTCATCATCATCAGGCACATTATCTGCCTGATTTCCTCCCATATCACTCTTGTCATTTAAAGCATCGTCTTTAGGTGTACTGTCAGGTTTTGGCAAAGTGTCAGGAATCGGGGCTGCCGGTTCTTCTTGTTTGCTGCTGAATGCAGGGGATTCCTGGTAATTATCAGGTTCCTGCTTATAACTGCCGCCCTGATCTGCGTATCCTGGATCACCGCTCGGAGGAGGCCCGCCCTGATAGCCGCCGCCCTGGTAAGGAGGCTGTCCGCCTTGATAACCTTGGCCCGGAGGAGGCCCGCCCTGGTAGCCGCCGCCCTGGTAAGGAGGCTGTCCGCCTTGATAACCTTGGCCCGGAGGAGGCCCGCCCTGATAGCCGCCGCCCTGGTAAGGAGGCTGCCCCCCTTGATAACCTTGGCCCGGAGGAGGCCCACCCTGATAGCCGCCGCCCTGGTAAGGAGTCTGTCCGCCTTGATAACCTCCGCCGCCCGGAGGAGGCCCGTAACCGCCGCCCTGTGGTCCCTCAGTGCGGGGGCCTAACATCTGCATAGTATTTGCAATCAATTCAAGGCCAAATCTTTTTTTACCTTCCTGATCTTCCCACTCATTTGTCTGCAAACGGCCTTCAACATATACCTGTTTACCTTTGGTGAGATACTGTCCGCAAATTTCTCCCAGTTTACCAAATGCAGTAACTCTAAACCATTGTGTTTGATCAACACCTTTAACTTTTTCAGTAGCTGCAACACTGAAATTTGTAACAGCAAGACCATCCGGTGTGTAACGAACTTCAGGCTCTCTTCCCAGATGCCCAATTATAACAGCTTTGCACATTCCCATACTTTACCTCCTTATATATGGTTTATATATTTACTTTTTACTCATGTTCATTAAATAATCAATTTATGGAAAATTCATTTTTTATATTTCACAGTTTATGTTTTTTTAAAATTGCAAAAACATACTGGCATGTCAAACCGGAATATAAAATGTATATACTGTTTGTGCAAAAGAATAAACTGTGAAAATTAAAAAATACACGAAAAAAATACTGATAATCAAGCAAAAGTAAATCCGATAACAATAACATCATATACAA
>JAUCGD010000261.1 GCA_030377945.1 Desulfobacterales bacterium HSG17
ATACAAATAGTATTGGTATGTTTACTGACAGTTAGTTCTGTATTTGCCCAGGGCCAACCTCCTGCAAAGGTAAAGCTTGCTCCTGTTACAGAAAATATTGCTGCTGAAAATACAGGGTTAATTGGTGTGCTTTATTTTGACAGGGTCAGCAATATTTCCACAGAAGTGGCAGGAATGGCCCAGGAAGTCCCTTTTCGGGCAGGTGACAGGGTTGGCCTGGGGGATGTGCTTATTAATATTAATACAGATTTTCTGGATAAAGACATTGCTCTGGAAGAAAAGAGAATTGAGCAGGCAGAAGTTCGGATAAAAAAGACCGCCAGAAATCTGAAACGTTATAAAAAACTTTATAAAAGTGAAGCTGCAAGTGAAATAGATTATGACAATCTTAAATTTTCACACCAGGATTTGATTATAGAAAAAGAAACCCTTCGCAGCACCCTGGCAAAAATTGTACTGCAAAAATCAAAATGCATTATCAAATCGCCTTTTGACGGTATTGTCCTGGAAAAAAATGTGGACACAGGAGACTGGCTGATACCGGGCAGGATGCTTTGCCGTGTTGCTTCGGCAAAGGATTTGTTTGTTAAGGTTCCGGTTGCGGAAAAGCTTGTGAGATATGCAGAGAAAAATGAATCTGTTGATGTGGTAATTAATGCTTATGAAAAAAAACTCACAGGGATAGTGGAAGGTATTTTGCCGGTGGCTGATGAAAAAACCAAAAACATATCATTGAAAATAAGGCTCGGAGATATTGATGATATACCTTTTGCAGTAGCTGAAAATATGTCGGTGACAGTTTATGTGCCTGTAAGTGAAAAGAAAAAGCTGAGCATTATTCCCAGGGATGCTGTGATAAAATTCCAGGGAAAGGATTTTGTCTATACTGTTAAGGAAGGCAAGGCTGCTATACTGCCTGTTAATATTGTTTCATTTATAGGCGAAGAAATAGGTACTGACAGCCCCCACATAAAACCCGGAATGTCGGTTGTTGTTGACGGGAATGAGCGTTTAAGACCGGATCAGCCGGTAGTTATTGCAGGAGAAAAATAATGGATTTTGTAAGATATTCACTAGAAAAGCCCATTACAGTAGCAGTGTGTGTTATCCTGGTAGTTATGTTTGGAATAATCGGGTTAAGAAGTCTGCCGGTTCAGCTCACACCTGATGTGGAAGAACCCAAGATTACAGTCCGTACTGTTTGGCCCGGGGCTACACCATACGAGATTGAAAAGGATATTATTGAAAAGCAGGAAGATGTTCTTAAAGGTGTGCAAAATCTCATTGAAATGGAGAGTTCCAGTTATAATAATTACGGTGAAATTTCCCTGACATTTAAAGTGGAAACTGATTTGAATAATGCTCTGCTCAGGGTTTCCAATAAACTTAATGAAGTATCGGATTATCCTGAAAATGCCGATAATCCTTCCATTGATGCTGCTGGGGCACAGAGCAGCCCTGTTATATGGACAATGCTCAAGATGAAAACCGGAGAGCCTTCCGAGATTGTTAAATATCAGACCTTTTTTGAAAATGAAGTGCGCCAGAGTATTGAACGTGTTGAAGGGGTCGGCTCTCTTTTTGTTGGCGGAGGAACAAAAAAGGAACTTCATATTATTGTGGATGCAGAAAAGATGGCCCGCCACAATATCAGTATAAATGATGTTATTGCAAAGATCAGGGGAGCCAATAGAAATGAATCCGCAGGTATTCTTGGAGTTGGTAAAAAAGATTACAGGCTTAGAACCACAAGCCAGTTCCAGAATGTTGATGATCCTCTTGATGTTGTAATTTTTGACGACGGGGTCAGCCGGGTCAGACTGAAAGACATAGCCCGCACTGAATTTGGCTATGAAAAACAGACAGTCTCGGTTATGCAGAATTCCACAGAAGGGATTGTTATCGGAGTCAGAAAAGAGCCTGGAGCCAATGTTATAGAGCTGATAGACAGGCTTAGAGCTGTGGTTAATAATCTTAATGAACATCTTTTAGCTGATAACAACCTGTATCTTCACTGGTTGTATGATGAAGCTCCTTATATTAATAAAGCAATTGATATTGTAAAGAAAAATGTTGTTATCGGCGGGTTTCTAGCCATTTGTGTGCTTCTTGTATTTTTGAGAAGTTTAAGTGCTACAATAACAACAGCAGTTGCAATCCCCATATCTGCTATGGGAACCTTTATTTTTTTATGGGTGTTTAACAGGAACTTTAATGTGGTCAGCCTTGCAGGTATTTCCTTTGCTGTGGGAATG
Organism: Desulfobacterales bacterium HSG17; assembly: GCA_030377945.1. Next base: position 2,256 of record JAUCGD010000261.1, read on the forward strand.
CTGGTTGATAATTCCATTGTAGTTCTTGAAAATATTGACAGGCACAGGGCAATGGGCAAACAGGGCCTGGATGCATGTTATGACGGAGCAAAAGAGGTGTGGGGAGCAGTATTTGCTTCAACTGTCACCACTGTGGCCGTATTTGTGCCTGTAATTTTCATACAGGAAGAGTCAGGCCAGTTATTCCGCGACATAGCCATAGCCATTACTTTTTCCATTATTCTCAGCCTTTTTGTTTCTGTGGGGGTAATACCAACAATACTAAACCAGTTTTATAAAAGACGGCCTGTAAAAAATAACGGCAATGGCAATTCCCATAACGGTATTATCGGCAAAATAGGGGGCATGTTTTCCAATACCATTATGCTTATTTCAGATTTGTTTTTAAAAAATATAGTGACCAGGCTTGCATGTATTATCATCTTTACAATCATATCCCTTTCCCTGGTGGCATGGCTGGTTCCAAAAGCTGAATATCTTCCCCAGGGAAACCGGAATCTGGTTTTGGGTATTTTGATTCCTCCCCCGGGTGCTTCTGTTGAAAAGCGTAAATCCATAGGTGATTATGTATATGAACAGGCAGACCCCAATATGAAAGCAGATAATGTAAACGGGATTCCCCAGATCAGGGATATGTTTTATGTTGCCAGCCCTGATCTTAATTTGATCGGTGCCATAAGCAAGCATGATACCAGAGGCAGGGAAATGATACCTTTATTTAACAGGATAATTAATTCCATTCCTGATATGTTTGGGGTCAGTATCCAGGCTGGAATATTTCAAAGCGACATTGGCGGAGGACGAAGTGTTGATGTTAATATTGCCGGGGAAAGTTTAGATGATATTATCGGGGCTGCCCGTATTCTTTATGGAGGTATTATGGGGAAAGTTCAGGGCAGCCAGATACGGCCCATCCCATCCCTTGAAATCAGCTATCCTGAAGTAAATCTTATTCCTGATAAAGATAAACTGGCTGCCAACGGACTGACTGAATCAGAGCTTGGAGTATATGCAGATGTTCTTATGGACGGCCGTAAAATAGATGACTTTCGGCCTGATGGTATTAAGCAGATTGATCTTATTCTTAAAGGAGATGACCTGAGCTTTCAAACCCCTGAAGATGTATTAAAGGGCCTTATTGTAAACAGATACGGAAATCTTATCCGCATAGGAGATGTTTCCACCCTGGAATACACCCAGGGAATGACCCAGGTTAATCATCTTGAAAGAAAAAGAACTGTTCAGCTTCAGGTGACACCTCCGGCAGATATGCCCCTCCAGACTGCCATTGAAACCATTGAAAATGATTTGATAGCACCCATGATAAAGGCAGGAACCATAAAAAACGTAAGCATAACAGTAGGCGGCAATGCTGATAAACTAGTGCAGACAAGGAAAGCTCTTCAATGGAATTTCCTTTTGGCTGTGGCAATTACCTATTTGCTCATGTCAGCACTTTTTGAAAACTTTTTTTATCCTTTTATAATACTTTTTACAGTCCCCCTGGCAGCAGCAGGTGGTTTTATAGGGCTGACACTGGTAAACCTTTTTATTGCACCCCAGGGTTTTGACGTGCTTACCATGCTTGGGTTTATCATTTTGGTAGGAACAGTTGTAAACAATGCTATCCTTATTGTCCATCAGTCACTTAATAATGTCAGATATGAAGGCATGGCAGGGGTTGCTGCAATTTCCGAATCTGTTAAAACCAGGATCCGGCCCATATTCATGAGTGCTGCAACCAGTGTCTTCGGCCTTTTCCCCCTGGTTGTCTCAACCGGATCAGGAAGTGAGCTTTACAGGGGACTGGGCAGTGTTCTCTTGGGAGGTCTGGCTCTTTCTACTGTGTTTACCCTGTTTGTCATACCGTCTTTTCTGGCATTTTTCATAAGTTTTGAAAAATCAAGAGAAGAAAAGACAGTTTGGCACTGAACCTGAAAGAGTGGGTTGATCTGCCTCACGAGCAGGAGGCAGAATGGAATGCATCTGAATGGGGGAATAGAAGTGTGTTAAAGAAGGTAAAATTTAACTATCTGCATCCATATCCTTAATCCATTTTAGTATTTCTTCTTTTGAATACTTTTTTTTAATCAACCTGGATAATTCATTTGAAGAAATATCCTTGATTCGTTTGTCAGCAGAAATATTTTTTAAAATCTTATCATCAGGAATACCTTTCAACCGCTGGTCATCAGAAATACCTTTCAACCGCTGGTCAACAGAGAATTGATTCAAAATTTCTTCAGCCGAGAATTTTTCAAAAATATGTGGCAGAATATACTCTTTTTGAAAATCTTCA
>JAUCGD010000262.1 GCA_030377945.1 Desulfobacterales bacterium HSG17
GGCAGATGGATATTAGGAAAAAGAGCTTGAATACCTTGAACAGAGTCTCAGTATTCAACGGGAAATTTTGTAAAAAGCCGGAGAACGAACGACGTTTAAACCCAAGAGTTCGTTGGCAGCGTCAGATGTGTATTAGAGACCTAGTTTCTTAAATCCTCAGGATCAGATGCCCATCCAGAGGATTCCGGAGTTCGTCGGCAGCGTCAGAATGTGTATAAGAGACAGGGATATAGAATCAGGAAGGTTTTTTGTCAAGTCAGTACAAAAAAACCGACAGGAAAATATTAAAAATATAAATAAGTATTGCCCCGACACCTCTTATGTAATAGTAAACTTTTATGTAATACTTAAATTTATTTAATTTCGGATTGAAAATTATGTGTCTTGCAGTCCCATCAAAAATTATAGAAATAAACGATTGTATGGCAAAGGTTGATGTGGATGGAGTTGTACGAGAGGCCAGCATCATGCTCATTGATGATGTCAAAGTTGGTGACTATGTGATTGTCCATGCAGGTTTTGCCATTAACAGGCTTGATGAAAAAGCAGCACTCCAGACCATTGAAGATATGCGCAATATTCTTGCTGCTGATACAAAATAGCATCATACAGGCTGCCAGACAATTTTTAATTGTGTGATAAAATAGTTGACCATTATATATGGAAGATAAAATTGCAGCAAAACAGCTTGAGATCAACGGAGTAGTGCAGGGTGTAGGTTTCAGGCCTTTCTTATTTACCCTTGCACAACAATATGGTCTGACAGGTGAAGTGTATAATACTCCCGGAGGCGTACTGGCCAAAGTGGAGGGGTCTGGAAAGTCCATTGATAAATTTGTTCATGATATCCAGGCAAAGCAGCCCCTTTTAGCAAGTGTGAACCATATTGCAGCAAGACAGATTTCAGTAAAAGGTTTCAAAGATTTCCAGATTATTCAGAGCAAATCATCAGACAGCAGTGATACCTTGATCTCACCGGATGTGAGTATTTGTACTGACTGCCTTTTTGAAATGCTTGACCCCAATAACAGGAGATTTGAATATCCCTTTATTAACTGCACCAATTGTGGTCCCCGGTTTACTATTATCAAAGATATTCCCTATGATCGCCCCAAAACATCCATGAATGATTTTCAAATGTGCCCTGACTGCCTCAATGAGTATGAAAACCCTATGGACAGGCGTTTCCATGCCCAGCCCAACGCCTGTAAGGTCTGCGGACCCAATGTTTTTTTAACTGACAATAGTGGGCGTAAAATTGATTTGCAGTTCAAAGATGTCCTGGAAATGGCTGGAAAGCTTCTAAAAAAAGGTAAAATTCTGGCAATAAAAGGGTTGGGAGGATTTCATCTTGCAGTTGATGCCAGCAATGATAAAGCTGTACACCTGCTTCGGCAAAAAAAACAACGCCCCCACAAGCCCTTTGCTTTGATGGCCCGGCCTGTTTTAAAAATAGAGCCTGTATCAAAAAGATGGCCAGATTCAAAAATATTTGAATATGTGCATGTATCAGACAAGGAAAATAGACTTCTAAATTCCTTCAGGCGGCCCATTGTTTTGCTTGAAAAAAAAATATTGCTGAAAAAAAAACAGAAAGCAGGTAACACCGGGCTTTCCCCTGCCATTGCCCCATTGAACACCTGCCTTGGAGTGATGCTTCCCTATACTCCCCTGCATTATCTTTTGCTTGAAAAAGGACCGGACATACTGGTGATGACTTCTGGGAACAGGCCAGGAGAACCACTCTCCATTGATAATAAAGATGCCCTGGATGCTTTTTCTCATATTGCTGACTATTTCCTCTTCCATGACAGAGATATCTATTTCAGGGCGGATGATTCAATTGTCAGGGTTCAGGCAGGGCACACAAGATTTTTCAGGCGCTCCCGGGGATATGCTCCTCTGCCCCTTGAACTTGATATGATATTTGATAAAAACCTGCCCTCCATATTAGGGTGTGGAGCAGGTATGAAAAATACCATATGCCTTACAAAAAAATCCAGGTTTTTTTTAAGCCAGCACATTGGAGAGATAGATAATCACAAGGTTTATGATTTTTATAACAGGAGCATTGACCATTTAAAAAAAATATTGAATATTAATCCCAAAATAATTGCCCATGACATGCATCCTGACTATATGAGTACCCAGTATGCAAAAAATCTTGCAAGGATAGGGAAAAAATCTGTTGCCATCCAGCATCATCATGCTCATGCTGTCTCCTGTATGGCTGAAAACGGTATTAATGAACCAGTCATTGCAATAACCCTTGACGGCACTGGATATGGCATAGATGGTAATATCTGGGGCGGTGAAATCTTACTTTGTACCCCTGCAGATTTTACAAGAAAGGCCCACCTTGCATATATAAACATGCCAGGGGGAGATAAAACTGTGCTTGAACCATGGCGTATGGCAGCTTCTGTACTGTTCAAGACCTTTGGCACAAGTTTTATGGATCTTGATATCCAGTATATAAAAGAGATGGATACAAAAAAACTTGAGTTTATTACCGATATGATACAAAAAAATTTAAATTCACCTTTAACTTCCAGTGCTGGCAGGCTTTTTGATGCAGTATCCTCGCTTTTATGTCAGCGCCATATAATTTCCCATGAAAGTCAGGCCGCAATGGAACTTGAATATGTTGCAGCGGAAGCAAAACTTGAATGTAAACAAAAGCCCTATGCCTTTTCTGTTATAGAAAAAAACAGCAGCAATAAAAATATCAACAGTTCTGAGAAATGTTTTGAGATTGATTTTATGCCCTGTATCCGTGAAATTGTAGGTGATCTCATGAACAAAACTTCCAACAGTATTATCAGTCAAAAATTTCATCAAACGATGATAACATCTTTTGCTCAAACAGCCAAAAAAATAGCTCTGGCAACTGAAATTGACAAAATAGTATTATCCGGCGGAGTTTTTAACAATAATATGATTTTAACTGGAATGATCAAATCACTTGAAGAAAATAACCTGAAGGTTTTTACCCATTCAAAGATACCTGCCGGAGATGGCGGTATTTGTCTTGGACAGGTCGTATCGGCCGTGGCGCAAATGTGATTGAACTGGGAGATATAAATCAATAACCCGGTTATTCTTGTATTTCCAGACATAGCATGCTTAACCAATACACCATCATTCAGTGATATGAAGAGTAGAAGACAACATGTGCAGTTTTACCTTTTTCCAAATATTGGAATTGGTTTTTGAAAATTTATTTACTTTGTACCACAACATGCTGTACTGTGATTATTATTGAAATTTACAGAAATATTAAAAGTACTTTGGTGATTTTATAATTTGGGGAGTGTGCATACTTTTTGCAAGTATTGCAGTCTTTGGATTCCAAAGCTGTTATTGAATTGTTTAAAAAAATTACAACTGGTATATTAATTGATATCCATTTCTATTGATGTACGTTTTAGCCTTATAATGAACTAATATGAAATACAGTTTCAATGAACTTGTTGATATAGTTAAGTTGCAGGAACTTACTGATGAATTTTCCATAGTCGCATCAATACCATCTGCCATAGTAAGCATTGATGGAGAAATTTTAGTCGGGGCAAGATGGCAAAGAATCTGTACGGATTTTCACAGGCAACATCCACAGGTCCAAAAAGAATGCATCAAGAGTGATACAAAAATCAGAAAGAAACTGAGCGAGGGCGAACCTTTTGTGATCTATAAATGTCCTCGTGGAATGGTTGATGCATCTTCTCCGATTATCATCGCAGGGGAACATGTTGCCAATGTATTCGTTGGGCAGGTCTTTTTGACTCCACGAAATAAAACTAAAGAACAATTTTTCAGAAAGCAGGCACAAAAATTTGGATTTGATGAGGAAGAATACATTAAAGCTTTCAGAGAAATTCCGATTTTTACAGAAGAAAAATTTCGATCTGTCACCTTTTTACTTGCAAAATTAGCGCAAATGATTGCCCAGACAGGTTCTGCACGAATGTGTGAGATGGATTCTGTAAAGGAGTTAGAAGAAGCATCATTCGATTTAAAAGAAAGAGTTAAAGAACTAAACTGTCTTTATTCCATATCGAAAGTAGCTGAAACTGAAAATCTTACAATCGATAGCCTGATGCAGCATGTTATTAACATTATCCCACCAAGCTTTCAATATCCTGATATCACCTGTGCAGTCGCCCGTGTTAATAATAAAGTATTTAAAACCCGCATTTTTAAAAAAACAAAGTGGAAATTATCCTCACCGATCCATGCTGACAGACAAAATATAGGATGCTTAGAAATTTTTCTTACAAAAAAAATGCCTGTTTTGGACAAAGGGTTATTTTTAAAGGAAGAGAGAAAGCTTATTGTCGGTATCTGTGAAAGAGTGGGAAAAATTATTGATCGGATACAGGGCAACAAAAAACTGCAAGAGATTGAGACAAGATACAAGTTACTAACTGATCAATTCGCAGATGGAATAACGATAATTCAAAACAATAAATATAAATTTGTTAATATGGCTTTTTCCAA
>JAUCGD010000263.1 GCA_030377945.1 Desulfobacterales bacterium HSG17
AAAAAATTATATAATTTACCATACAAGAAGTTTTATAGGATTAATTGAAAATATAAACAAGGAAAATTTTAAAATTTTTTATTTACATTTCACTGAATATTATTGTTTTATTTTTCATTAAATTGTTTTAGAATTTCAATGCAAAGACAACAATGAAAAGGAGTCATGTTATGAAAACGACTGCCCGGGATATTATGGCCAGAGAATTTGAAACATTGAGCCCTGATGCTTCCATATCTGATGCTTTAAAAATATTTAAAACATCCAAAACCGATGGTAAAACCATTTTTGGTATCATGGTAACCAATGAACAGGGTTCAATAGTTGGTATGATGTCAATGTATGATATCCTTTTATTCCTTCTACCCAAACATGTGAAAATATGGGGTAATATCAGCGATATTGAAATTGAGGGAATCATTGGCCAGGCAGCAAACAAATTAAATAACCTGCTTGTGGGCGATATTATGACATCAAAAATTATATCAATTGCTCCTGATACACATTTGATGATGATACTTGATATCATGATTAAAAAACATGTTAGAAGACTGCCTGTTGTATCCAATGGTGAAGTAATCGGTATAGTATATATATCTGATCTTTTTAACAACCTTGTAGAGATGGTATGAGCATGGGAAAAGATACCCTGACAGGGCTTAAAGTCAAAAATGCCATGCGCAGACAGTTAGTTGTTCTCCAACCTGATGATACCATTGACTGCTGTATCCAGTATCTGACTAAATATAAGGTCAATGCTCTTTTAATAGGTGCGGATGGAGAAAAACCACTTGGAGTTGTTTCAAAAACTGATATAATGGGAGCATGGTATGCAGGGTTGAGTCTCTCTACGCCAATTGAGATGATAATGAATTCTCCGCCTCTTTTCTGCTCGCCTGACGATACTCTTGATTCAGCATTAAACACCATGAAAACCAATAATATTTACAGGCTTTATGCCTTAGAAGATGAATTCAAGTCGGCTGTTGGCGCAATAGCATATCCTGATATTGTGGGTATACTTTATCTTTATTGCAGTCAATGCAGTCTGGGAATTTTTAATAAAAACAGTGCAACAGCGCAGGAGAGGGTTAAAAGATATAAAGTTTTGGAAATTATGACTAAAGGCATTGAAGCGTGCAGAGAAGAAGATGCTCTTGAATCTGTTATTGAAATCCTTTCAGCTTCACGACTTGGAGCAATACTTGTTGCCGATGACCAAAATTATCCAAAAGGTGTTATCTCAAAAACCGATATTATTCTCTGCTACAGGCATGGTCTTGACTTAAATATTCCTGCCAGACAAATTATGTCAGCGCCTGTGGCACTCTGCCATCAGGATGCTCCAGTGGAAAGTGCTATTAAAACCATGATTTTAAAAGATTTACACCGTCTGTTTGTTGTTCCAAAGAAAAACCAACCGATCTCAGGTATTATATCGCTTGCAGATGCAGCGCGGTTTCGATCCGGCAGCTGCCATGCCTGTGTCAGCAGCAGGATAAGAGTTGATGAAGATTAGATACAGATTTTGCATTTGCTGCAGTCAGTCATTGGGCATGACGCAGATTGTTTTTCCTGTTCAGCCTTAAAAAATTCTTTTGCAAGGAATTTTTTCTTTACATGATTATCAATAAAATCCCAGGGCAGGGGAGCATTGAGAGGTTTTTCGCTATAGATAACACAGTTGCAGTAGTCCTTGTTTTTTCTTAATGCTTGTGCCCAGCCTTGTTTTAGTGCAGATTCAAGAATATCAGCAGTATCATGATCTCCGCGGGATAAAAGAGCATGGATTTTTGCTTTTTTCAGGGATTCAACATTTATATTTATATTGGCAATCTTTTTTAAACCCTGTCTGATTATATCCGCCTTTATTTTTAATGTTTTTTCATCTTCCATGGCAGCCCATTGGAACGGGGTGGCAGGTTTAGGGATAAAGGGATTAATGCTTAATGTAATGGTGCCAATCTTCTTTCTCTTTTTTGACTCTTCCAGAAAAACAGATTTAATATCTTTTGTCAGTTCTACTATGGCATGAACATCTTTGGTTTGTTCAAAGGGAAGTCCAATCATGAAATAGAGCTTTAAATTCATGATACCGGCATTAACAAGTTTTCTTACTGCATCAAGTATTTCTTTTTCATCAATATTTTTATTAATAATTTTGCGCATTCTTTTCGAACCTGCCTCAGGTGCAAGAGTTGCTGTTTTAATTTTTGAGTTTGATAGTGCCTCAATAAAGGTGGTGTTTAATTTGTCAGCCCTGAGCGAGGAAAAAGATAATTGAAATTTGTGTTCCAGACCATATCTGCAAATATCCATGATATCAGGATGATCTGCAATGGCAGAGCTTACAAGTCCAATTTTGTCAGTTTTACCCACAGCTTTATCCATTGCATCATAGATATTATCTACAGGATAGATTCTTGGAGGCCGATAAATAAATCCTGCACTGCAGAACCTGCATCCATGGGGGCAGCCTTTGAAGGTTTCGATAAGAAAAGTATTCTTAAATACTGTATCTGGAGATAAAATAGTTGTGCAGCTTGTAACAGTTTCAAGACTTTTAAGGTATTGCACTTTGACTGGCAGTTTGTTTTTCGTGTTAAGCCCTGGCACATATGAACCAGATATTTTTTGTTCAAGGTTTTTTAATAAAGATTGTTTGTCACTATTTTTTGCAAATTCATCAAAAAAATTTTCTAAAAGGCATTCAGCTTCACCAAGAAGAAAACAATCTATGAATGGTGATATGGGTTCAGGATTTAAAAAACAGGCAACTCCCCCTGCGGCCACCAGGGGGTGGTGGATGTGGTTTCGATCAGATGACCGTAGGGGGATGCCTGCCTGGGCAAGGAGTTGAATAAGGTTTAAAAAATCATTTTCAAATGAAATTGAAAACATGATAATATCAAATTTATCAAGGTTTAATCCGGTCTCAATACTTTTTGGGTTATCATCACTGTCTTTTTTTGGCTTAGACCAAAATACCCGTTCACATGATACAAACTCAATTTTATTTGCAAGTTTATATACTGTCTGAAAACCAAGGTTTGACATACCAGCCCTATAGGTGTTTGGATAGACAAGGGCAGCTTTTATTAAATTATTACCTTTTTTAATTACAGTTTTCGATTTGCCAATTGATTTACCAATGGAATTAAAATCGGGTTCAACAATTTGTTCAATAATTTTGTCAGACTTGTAACTCCGGACAGGTTTAAACCTTTTTTTCACCTATCAATCAGCTTTTCGTCTAAGGAAAGTTGGCACCTCCAAATCATTATTATCAAATGCTATTGCATTGTAATTCCCTGTCATATCTTCATCTCCCACAGCTTTTTTTTGTGTTACCATTACAGGGTTGTCAAATTCATTCCAGTTGGAAAGTTCTTCCTGAGTCGGAGTTCTCACATGTCCACGTGCAATGGGTTGTTCTGGTAATGCTTGATTTACCGCCTGTGGTGCAGCAACTGGTTGTTGATAATCATTTTTTTGAACAATGGCTGGATCAAAATGGTGAATATTGTTGGATTCTTCCAGTTCATCTGTCCCGATACCTGTAGCAATGACCGTAATTCTTATCTCATCACCGAGCTCTTCGTCAAATGTCTGACCCCAGATAATTTCGGCATCATCACCAACTTCCTGATAAATTCTGTCAGAAGCTTCTGTCATTTCATCAAGAGTAAGATCAGAGCTTGAGGTAATATTCATCAGAACTCCTTTTGCTCCTGAAATAGAAATGTCTTCAAGAAGAGGATGGGAAATCGCTTTTTCTGCAGCTTCAACTGCACGGTTTTCTCCTGTACTAATACCAATTCCCATCAAAGCTTTACCAGCTTTCTGCATGGTTGCTCTTACATCTGCAAAATCGAGATTGACATGACCAGGCATCATAATCAGATCAGTGATTCCTTTTACAGAGTGATGCAAAATTTCATCTGCCTTGATGAACATGTCAACCATTCTGGCGCCTTTGGGGGCAATTCCTCTTAACCTGTCATTGGGGATGGTAATAACTGTGTCTGTAATTTCATGAAGATTACCAAGCCCTTTAAGTGCCTGTTTTTCTCTCTTTTTACCTTCAAAAGAGAAAGGCTTGGATGCAACGGCAACAGTTAAAATTCCAAGTTCTTTACAAATTTCCGCAATAACAGGAGCAGCTCCAGTTCCTGTGCCTCCTCCAAATCCTGCTGTGATAAAAACCATGTGGCTGCCGTCAATTGCTGCCCGCAGTTCATCCATGCTTTCTAATGCAGCATCCCTGCCTTTATTTGGATCTGCACCTGCACCAAGACCTTCTGTAAGTTCTTTTCCAATCTGAATTTTCACTTCAGCCCTTGATGCATCAAGTGCCTGTACATCAGTATTTGCAACAATAAATTTGACGCCTTTAAGTTTAGCATCAATCATGTTGTTTACGGCGTTACCGCCGGCACCACCAACACCAATAACCTTGATTTTTGCTGAGTTTTCGTTTTCCACATAAGAAAAAGTCATTTCCACCTCCTGAATAAAATTAAATT
>JAUCGD010000264.1 GCA_030377945.1 Desulfobacterales bacterium HSG17
TCTGAAATCTTTAATTTGATCATTAAAAATTATCAATTAGAGACACTGTTTATTCTTATTTATAAGCCAGATAAAAACACAGAACAGGATTAAAAATGACAAATAAACTTAATCATCAGCATGGTTACAGCAAAAAAGAACTAGTTGAGATTATAGAGAAAATTGATGCGGACCGAAAACACTTGAAAAATCAAACTGAAAATTCAAATACTGATTCAAAAAACAAAAATTCCTATTTTTCATCGAAATATGGTGAAAATAGATAAAAAATCTGGATGATGACTGGGTGGTGGAAATGGATATACTGATGATAATATTCTGATATTACTACTCAAAGCAGTATAATTAGTACGAGAGAAATCTATACAAGGGGTGTATAATTATGAATTACAAATCTGGTGAATCAAATTCTTTTACTGATGGGGATGCCTATCAATGTCCTAGTGATAGTGGTAACCATTTAATATCAACATCGCTTAGAGATTTGAGTTTAGAATATCGAAATTTAAAAACCAAGCGAGTAGATCCTACTGACTTAAATAAAAAGAATCTAACAAAGATTGTTCAAGAGACAAAAGACTAGGAGTGAAAAAGTGAATATCTTTCCGCGCAGCACCTGATAGATTTGACTTGGTGATTACTGACATGCAGATGCCGAATATGTCTGGAGATCAACTTTCCGTTAAGATAACAAAAATGCGCTCTGATATTCCAGTACTACTCTGTACTGGGTTCAGCGAAACAATGTCTGAAGTTAAAGCAGCATCTCTGGGTATTAATGGTTTCCTACTGAAGCCAATTGTGATGAAGGACCTTTCTCACAAAATAAGGGAAATGTTGGATAAAATGAATGATTCCACTCATGAATGAATATCCAAACAACAGAGAGCTTAATCAAATGCAAAAAAATGCAGTCCAAATTCAGATACTTAAAGATGAAAATATTGCTCTGAAAGAAGATAATACGAATCTGAATATGATTATTGAAGAGTCTGCTGGACAAGTTAGCACACTTACTGTGGAATCTGAAATTGCTCGCCTTGAATTTATTCAGGTCTTTGATGCGGTTAGTGATCCACTTTGGATAATTGATAAAAAACAAAATGTTTTACGTGTAAACAAAACTTTTGCTGATCTATTTCAACTTGAGGAGAAGGAAGCTGCTGTCGGTAAAAAATGCTATGATATTGTCAACTCCAGTCTATGCCAAACAAATAACTGCCCTTTGAAACAAATCAAAAATAAAAAAAATCGTATTGAGTTGGAAACAACCTTGGAATTTGAAAATGGAAACAGCATTGCCTTTTTACTGACTGGAGCTCCCCTGCTTGGATTAGCACATGAAACTATTGGTGCTGTGGTTCAATTCAAAGATATTTCAAAACAAAAAGCCTACGAAGAGGCTTTGAAAAAAACTAATGAAAAACTAAAAAAATTAGCAAGGATTGATGGATTAACACAGATTCCAAACCGTCGTGTTTTTGATGAAACTCTTCAGAAAGAATGGCAACGAATGCTCCGAACGCATCTGCCAATTGCACTTCTAATGATGGATATTGATTTTTTTAAATTATATAATGATAACTATGGTCATGCACAAGGAGATGAATGCCTAAAACTGGTAGCTAAGGCCATCAGTAGTTGTGTTCATCGTTCACATGATCTTGTAGCCCGTTATGGAGGAGAAGAGTTTGGTTGTCTATTACCAGAAACAGATTTAAAAGGAGCAGCTATTGTAGCTGAGTCAATATTAAGTGCAGTTCGAAAGTGTCAAATTCCTCATGCTCATTCTAAAGTTGCAGATATTATAACAATTAGCGTAGGATGTTTTTGCATGATTCCTGAAAAAAGAGATAAATATGGTGTATTGATAACTGAAGCTGATCAACTTCTCTACAAATCTAAAAAATCGGGCAGAAATAGAGTTACAACAAATAGATAGACCATCCCAAAATGCTCCTTATGAATTTTTCTTAATATCGAAAAATACCCAATTAACATTGCACTAAAAAAAAGAATACCTTTATTAAGCAGAGAAATGGTGTTCAATATGTCTATAGAAGAGTACTTCAGACAAAATTAGGAAACCTCAATATATGGTATGTGAATATTTTTCAATCTTAAAATTTTGATTCAACTATATGAACCAAACCATGTGCCAAGAGGCATTTGCCCATATTAAACTTGATAATATATATACCCATCAAATTCATGACCAGTCCATTCAATTATACTTGTAGTAAAGTGTAATATTGTGTTTTTTATTTATGTTTGCCAAATTTAAACAATACCAGTTATCCAAAATAAAATCAGGATACCAGAACTATTTCCGATACCCCGAATTTCATAACCATTTTTCTTTAGGTTCTTATGAATGAGATAGGATAATAAAATGGGGGGGGGGTAGGTATTAGTAGCAATTGACAGGATTGTTGGTAGTATGTGCATGTTTTGTCGCTCGAGGGTATCAATTTTGATAAAAAAACATTAATTAAGTGGACTCGGAAAACAAAAGACGGAAGTTATAAAAAAGTTATGGTGTTAATTAATTTAGAATTATATGACACTCTTTGGGCAATGTGGCAGAAACGGAAACAAGAAAAATGGCTCTTTTATAATGAAAGAGCTAATAATAGATTTATGCACCGCCCAAAACTTATGAAAAGACTTTGTAACCGTGCCGGAATCAAACCATATTTTGGTTTTCATTCATTACGTCATTTAATGGCTTCATTAATGGCAGACAATCCCAAAATATCAACCAAGACCATTCAAAAAATTTTAGGGCATGAAACACAGAAAACCACAGAAATTTATCTGCATGAATTAGACGGAGCAGTCGGTGATGCAATGGACTCAATTGCAGGAAAATTTATCGAAAAATCGCAAATCGGCAACCAAATCGGCAACCAAAAAAACAAAAAGGGCCTCAGTTAAAAACCAAGACCCTTGTTATTAGTGGCGGGAGTGACGAGACTCGAACTCGCGACCTCTTGCGTGACAGGCAAGCGTTCTAACCAAACTGAACTACACCCCCGTATTGTCACTTTTGGTGGGCGATGCAGGGCTTGAACCTGCGACTTCAACCTTGTAAGGGTTGCACTCTCCCAACTGAGTTAATCGCCCGAAAAACAAGACGACTTATACCAATTATACAAAATAGTGTCAAGTAAAAATTAGCTTAAAAATCCTTACTTGCAAAGAAATATTTAAAGTGCTATAAATTCAATCAACAATATACAGTAATTCGATTTTTCATCTAAAATTTGAATCTGTTTTTTACTCAATTAAGATACTGGCAATCAATTGCTTGTTCTTTATTTTTTAGTCCTGATTTTCAATGAAGGAGTCTTTAATGGAACCTGTACAAGGATATCTTGAGATTATGGATAAAGGGTTTGGTTTCTTGAGAAACATAGAAGAAAACTTTAAACCAAAGCCTGAAAACCCCTATGTCCCTATCAGTTTAATAAGAAAATTAAACTTAAAAGAGGGTAGTTTTATTGAAGGCTTTGGCGAACAAAAAGGTCCAAGTAATCCAAATCTTGCATTAATCCAGGTTGAAATGATAAACAAAATGCCAGTTGAGGATTTTACCAACACTCCTTTATTACAGGATCAAACCAGCATTAACCCCTTTGAACGCTATTATCTTACCCAGGGCGATGATGATGTTACAGGAAAAGTTCTGGATATGGTCTCTCCTATTGGTATGGGACAAAGAGGGCTCATTATTGCTCCTCCAAAATCCGGAAAAACAACTATACTCAGACATATGGCAAATTCAGTTGTAACCAATCATCCAGATGCCAAGGTTTTTATTCTTCTTGTGGATGAAAGACCAGAAGAAGTTACTGATTTTCAAAGGGGTCTTAAAGATGCCCATGTCCTCTACTCTTCTGCTGATCAGCAGATTGGACAGCACATGAGAATGACACGTCTTGCCATGCATACTGCCATCAGATGTGCTGAAATTGGGCAGGATGCAGTTGTATTTATTGACTCTTTAACCAGAATGACAAGAGCCTTTAATGCGGGCACTGACAGCCATGGCAAAACCATGACCGGCGGGCTGGGCGCAAATGCCATGGAGTTTCCCAGAAAAATTTTTGGGGCAGCAAGAAAACTTGAGAATGGTGGCTCTTTAACTATTATCGCCACAATACTTGTTGATACCGGCAGCCGAATGGATGATATTATTTATCAGGAGTTTAAAGGAACAGGCAATATGGATCTGTTTTTATCCCAGGAGTGTGCAGAACAAAGAATCTGGCCTGCTATTAATATCAACAAATCCGGCACAAGAAAAGAAGACCTGCTCATGGAAAAAGATGAACATAAAACAATGATTGATATTAGACGAAAAGTTGCCACGATGGATGCACTATCTGCCATGACACAATTTTTGCTTATCAATGACTTTAAAGGGCATTTGACTTGCTATGGTATCAGCATACCTGGATTCATGGGCGGCAAGGGCATTAAGATTTTTTAAAAAATTTTGTGAGACTGCTCCTGAAAGTTTT
>JAUCGD010000265.1 GCA_030377945.1 Desulfobacterales bacterium HSG17
CTATTGCACAAAAAATTGAATATGATGAAGAATTTAATGCTTTTCATGTTGACATTGCCAATCAGACATTCAGCCAGGAAAAAATTACCAAAAAAATTGATTTTCTGGAAAATAAAATTGGAGAAGTAAAATCAAAAGAGGAGAAAACTCAAATTGTCAAAGAGCTCAAAGAGCTTGAAGTAACAGTACAAAAAGCTGATGAAAGAATTAAAGCCATTTTCCAGGAACAGGATATGGTTCAACAAAAATCCACTGAGTGTGAAAATAAAATTGGAGAACTCAATAAAGAGATCAAAAGCATAGAATCAGAGAAAAATAAGCTCATCAGCAGATTTGAAAAAGAAGATCCAATACCTGAACTCAAAGCCACTAAAAAACTTTACACAGGAACCAGGATAACAGGTACCCAGGCTTCCATGATAGTAAAAGACGATCTTGGAGCTTCAAAATTTACAGAAATTGATTCAGACAACCCGGATAATCCAAAGCAGCTTGTCCATCAAACCCTGAATCTTTAAACCAGAGCCTATAAAGGAAAAATAAAATAACACAGGAACAAAAATATAAAATACTTGTGGTTGAATCCACGATAGCCTTGAGAAACAGGATGCTGAATATTTTGTCAGGCAAAGGATTTCAGGCAACTGCCTGCAAGACATCAGCTGATGCACTTGAATATCTTAAGACATCAAAAAATTCCCCTTATTCCCTTATCATTTCAAGCTATATGATGCCAAAAATGAAAGGGGATGAAATCCTTAAAAATGCCGGCAACCTTGCTCCTGATACCAAGCGTTTACTGATTGCTGATACAGCTGAACTTGAGACCATGGTCAATGCCATTAATAAAGCCAATATTCACTCTTGCCTTATGCTTCCCTTTGAGGATGAAGATTTTCTTATACTGGTAAATCACAGCTGTGAACAGTATGAAATGAATCTGAAACAAAAAAACCTCAAAAGAGTTACACATCGACAAAATAAGCAGTTGTTTCAAATTGCCAGTAATTTTAAGAAAAAAAGCAACATTTATCTATCCCGGGTTGAAGAGAAAAAAAAAGAAATTAGAGTCCTGGAAGCCCGTATTCTATCTGCAGGCGGTTCTCTCAAACCTGACAAACCTTTTGATTTAAACAAGATTCTGATCAAACAAAACACAGGATTTTCTTCTGACTCTTTTGTTTATGAATTTTCAAATCTTAAAGATAAAATTAAACAGATAATTGAAACAGCAGTTTCCGGGCATGATATTACTTTAAAATCTGTCTCATATGCAGAGGCTGTTGATCAGTCATTGACAAAGAGCAAATATCAGCACCTTGTCAAAGAAATGATGCCGGCAGTCTATCATATTCTTGAAAAAGACAGTGAGATTGATAGTGAGATTGATAGTGAGATTGATAGTGAGATTGATAGTGAGTCTGCCCAGGAGATAAAGGAAGTTACTCTTGACGATCACTTTGTCCTGACACTTTCAAAAAACAAAACTAAAGCTTTAATCAAAATCAAAACTATTGAGGCTAATCAATTAACTCTTATCCATGTCAAACAATTTTTAGAAAAAAACAGGGTTGTTAATGGAGTAGCTGTAGAAGATCAGATTGAAGAGTGGCTTCACAATGCAAAGCCAGATGAAGAACCTTTCATTATTGCCCTGGGCAGAGAAGCAAAATATCCGAAAAATGCTGAAATTAGATATCATTTCCCAACAGATTTTCTCCATGCTGGAAAAGTTAACAAAGACGGAAGTATCAATTTCCATGACAGAGGTGAGATCCCCCATGTAAAAGAGGATGCATTCCTGGCTGCAAAAATATTTCCTGAAGAGGGTGCCTGTGGTATAAATGTTATGGGACAGGAAATTCTTGTTGATGATCCTGTTGACCTGACATTTTCTTCAGGCTCAGGCACCAGAATTTCTGAAGATGGCGTTAGAATCTATGCTGAGTCAGCTGGACAGCCCCACCTTGATGCCATGGGCAATATTTCAGTATGCCCTGAATTCCAGATACAAGGAGATCTTGGATTTGAAACCGGAGATGTGAATTTTGAAGGCAATGTCATTGTGAACGGAACTGTCAAGCAGGGTTTTAAAGTCACATGTGCATCATTGACTGCCAAAGAAATACAGGGTGCCCACATTGATATCGAAGGAGATCTCAATGTCTCTAACGGAATAGTTGATACAGAGCTTGTAAAAGTTAAAGGATCTGTCCAGGCTAAATTTATTCACAATTCAAAAATAAATGCTTTTGGCGATTTAATAATTCAAAAGGAGATAATAGATTCAAAAATCTATTTAAGCGGTGCCTGTGCTAATAAAACCGGCTTCATTATTAATTCAGAAATTTCTGCAAAAATGGGTATAAACGCCGGCACTATAGGTAATAAATCTTCAAAACCGTCAAGGCTTACTGTAGGTGTGGATGAACACAGCAATCTGCTTGTGGCAAGGGTTGACTCAAACCTGGATAAAAATAACAATGCCGCCAGTGAATTAATAGCTGAACTTAAAGAACTTGAAAAAGAAGACCAAAATCTGCATGGGGCCATATCCCAACATGCCTTTATCCAGGATCGTTCCCAATTGCAACTAAAGGATATTAAAAAAAAAATAGGGGATCTAAAGGCTTCGGGAAATATGTCTGCATTTCAAAAAGTATCAAAAACTGTCAAAGACATTCAGAAAAATGCAGAAGAAGCTGAGGAGAAAATCAACCATGGATTTGAACGCCAGGATGAAATTGCACTTGAGCTTTCCCAGAAAAAAGGCAGAATCAAAGAGTTTGAAGATCTGAACAAAGGTCTTTTGGATAAAAAGAAACGCCTGCTTGAATTTTCAAATAGAACAAAACCCCTGCCAGAAGTTAAAGTAGAAAAAAGAATAGAATCTGGAAGCAAAATTTTTGCTCTAAACTCTTCTATGACACTCTACAACTCTTCTTCAAGATGCCGCATCAGGGAATTTTCCAGAAACCCGGATGGAGCAGGCGGTATTGAATTTTTCGAAATGGAGATCGGTAATTACTGATAATATTCAATCACCAGCGAAAGTATTAAAGGATCAAATTTTTGTACCTGGGACTGGGTGTTTGATTTATCCATATCTAATTTCAGTATGCTTATCAGGTTTTCAATATTTAATTTTTCCCGAAACCGGGTATCAGAAAGGATAGAATCAATTGCATTGGCTATGGTGACTATCCTGCTTTCAATGGGTAAATTATCTTTAAAAGGATTATCTGCATAGGATTGATATTGATAAAAGCCATTATAGTGGAGCCCGCAGCATTTTACATAAAAAGCAAATGTTCTCAGTTGAACAATGCTTTCCAGAATTGAATTACCAAAAGAGCTTGTCAACCTGTTGAACACTTCTTTTTCTTCTCTGGTGAGCGGCCTGATACTTTTTGTTGGGTCTATGTAAGCCTTGACCTGTTCATTTAAAGAGTATCTCCCAATATCATGAAGCAGGGCAACGATTACTATGGTCTCTTTTTGTGCCGGCGTGATATGCTTATGTTCAGGCAGAGACCTCTTTTTTGATTTTTTATTTATCAGATCAATTATATGCAAACTGTTAATTGCAACTCTTTTGGAATGATCAACCAGATACTTATCATTCATTTCAATTTGATAACTGGCATAGTTAAACGGTAAAGTTTTTTGTTCAATTTTATTTAGATCATTTATTTTTTGTAAAATATATTTTTTATGACGTAGATAAGAAGTTTTTGGGAGCAGTGCCCTGTTTTCAAGAGAATCTATGCTGTCTATTGAATAAATATAGAGGGGTTTTTCCTTGCCTTTGAGATGAAGATAATTTTTTGTTTTATTAACAAATCCTTTTTTCGGCAAAAAAGCATTAAACTTAGGACCTATCAACAACGGCTGTTCAACGATATTTGCACCGATTGAATACTTTCTGCCTTTATCTGTAATTCTGGAAGCCACATTAACAATATCACCCAGCACATCTATTCTGCCATAAAAATCAAAACCTACAACAACAGAGCCAAATTCAGCACCCCCTTTCATAAAAACTCTATGGTTTTTTTCATCTGTCAACATCTTGTTAGCAAAGAAAAAATTATTTAACCAGTTCATATTTTTTTGAGCCATGTACATAAATCTAATCACATTGTCAGCCCATAAAGAGCTTTTAAATTGTTCAGCTTTTTCCAGCATTTTCTTATCCAGTTTCTCTTGATTGTTTAAAATCCAGCTGGAAAAACTTAAAATAAATGGTTTTAAATTTGTATGGTTGGAAACACTGTTTTTTGCTTTAATAAATTTTTTAAGGGTCATATTTTTATCAAATTTTATTCCTAAACGATCTCTATCAGAAGGTTGTTCAACAGATTGTTCAAAAGGCATTTGTTCCAAACCAAATATAGACATGATTTCATCACCTGCCGACTTTACATAGATACCGCCATATTCATTTATTAATCGAATTTGATCTTCTTCCCATGCCAGAATAATTTTGTTAATTTTTTCATTTCCCTGGGATT
>JAUCGD010000266.1 GCA_030377945.1 Desulfobacterales bacterium HSG17
CGGTTGAATGATCGGTGGTTCTGGATGAATGGGCGGCATAGGAGACGGCATGATTTCCATATCGTATTCCATTTCCATATTAGAATCTGCCATCATTTTCATTTCGCCTAAAGAAACCGAAGCAGATGCAATAAGACTTAATTTTAGACGCACTATCGATAAAAAATCTAAAGCAAAAAACTGGGAAGAGGGCCGAGTACTTGGCTGGAACAAACGAAAAGCCAGCACGGAAAAAAATCCTAATTGTTCTTCTTATCAGGACTGTGTTGAAAAAGGTTTAATCGGAAAAAAGAAAAAAAGAACTGTAGTAGAAAGCACTGAGGCAAATGAAGAAAATATAGAAGGAACCGAATCTACTGAAAAAAGAACCAGAGGCGGCCGATATGGCTACCACCGATACAAAAAAATTAATCAAGCATCTGAATCAGAAAGAAGGGATACTCCTAAGCAAAAATGGACCTTCACCAGACAAATGGAACAGCATATGAGAAAGAGAAATTACGGCCCATCTCCACACTGGAAACGACGAGGGTATCGCCCATCAATTCGAACGACTGTTGAAGAGGAAGAGGTGGAAGAAACAACCGTCGAGAGTACTGAAGCAGAGTAAAAATAATTAAAATTTCAAAATAGAAAATCCGTCCATTGGGCGGATTTTTTTCTTCACCGTCAAGAGTTCGAACTTGAGATAAAATCCTCAACATTCACTCTACGAAAAAACTCATAAATAAAACAAGGTTCGAGACCTCTGTTAAAGTTCGAACTCTACAGACTTCTAGTAACTCACAACCATCCAGAGGCGGATAACAGCAGGATCAAGGGTTCCCATCCTGATTCATATTATTCAATCTTGCGTATCTGAATTATTTTGAAGCAATGTAGGAACATTGCTCCTGCGTAAATACTCATTATAAATAAACATCCAGAGACGGATGAATCAAGAGACTAATGACAAATATATACTAAAAAATGTAAATCTATCAAACACTAAGCTTTTCTACGAATACAATAAGGTAGCTTTATCAGGATATTCTATTTACTAGAACATATTAGTGTCTTATTTTTTTACAAAAAGAGAGTAGAAAATGTAATAAAGTATAAAAAAAGTCCAAACTCTGATGGATATCGACCGCTACTTTTTTTCACCGTATTCCCAAAATCCAGCTTAAGAACACACTTAATTACTGAAACTCTGCTTCTTTTCAAAAGCCGAAGCCCCACCATAAGCAAACAATACTCAAAACCTTCTTTTTTGACGTAGAGGAGCGGAGTTAAAAGGAAAGGTGCCAGAAGCGACGACTTTTCGAAGTCCACGAACATGCCAGAAGCGGATGGGTTTATTTCTACGTAAAATTCACCTGGAAGCGCAAAGCATCCAGGTGAATTAGTGGTTCTAAATCAAACAAAAAACGATTTCTCATGAGACACCGTCCTCCTAACGGCATCTCATCTTTTAAAAAAAGCCCGTCCCTAAGCGACTTTTTTGTATTTTAAAGCGGCATGAGCTGCTGCCAAACGTGCAACAGGAATACGAAATGGTGAACATGAAACATAGCTCAAACCAAGCTCATGACACAGGGCTATGGACGCAGGTTCGCCTCCATGCTCGCCACAAATACCGCATTCCATACCAGGTCTTACAGATCGCCCTTTTTCAACGGCAATCCTCATCAATTCGCCTACCCCATCTTTGTCGATGGTGGTAAACGGATTGTCCGGCAGAATTCCTTTTTCAATATATTCGATTAAAAATCCTGCTTCTGCATCATCCCTTGAGATTCCATAGGTTGTTTGAGTCAAATCATTGGTTCCGAATGAGAAGAATTCAGCAGAACCTGCAATCTGGTCTGCTGTGAGGGCTGCTCTTGGAAGTTCTATCATGGTCCCAAATTTGTAATCAATATCAATACCTTTTTCCTGCATTACAGACTTTGCCTCAGCTTCAAGTCTTTCTCTTTGGACCTTTATCTCATTAACATGTGCTACCAGGGGAATCATGACCTCAGGGAAGACTTTAACACCTTCACCTGTGACCATACAGGCCGCCTCAAAAATAGCCCTCACTTGCATAATATATATTTCTGGGAAAATATTCCCCAGGCGTACTCCGCGCATTCCCATCATTGGATTGGATTCATGAAGTTTTTCAGCCCGTTTGAGAACTTTTTCCTTTTTCTTGAACATTTCCAGGAGTTCGTCAATCTTTTCAAGAGAGCCTGCATGTTGAAGCTTAATTTTTATATCTGCCAGTTCATCCCTTAAATCCACACGATTTGGTAAAAATTCGTGAAGAGGAGGATCAAGAAGACGTATAATAACCGGCAGTCCATCCATTTCACGGAACAGGCCTGCAAAATCCTCACGCTGAAAAGGCCGAATCGCTTCAAGTGCTGCACGTCTTTCTACGGGAAGGTCGGTCATAATCATTTTTAATACATGGGGCAGGCGGCCGTCCTCAAAAAACATATGCTCCGAACGACAAAGCCCGATGCCTTCGCCTCCATATTCACGGATGCGTTTTGCATCCTTGGACGAATCGCCATTTCCCCATACTCCCAGGGTTTTAAACTCATCTGCCCATGAAAGCAGCTTTATAAGGTAGGGATCTTTTATATCAGGAATGGTGGTTTTCAATTTTCCTGCAAACACCTCTCCGGCAGTACCGTCAACAGAGATCCAGTCCCCCTCTTGGACGACCTTGCCATTTACACTTATTTCGCGTTTGTTCATATTTATGTTAAGGGCAGTCACCCCTACTACCGCAGGTTTGCCAAACTGACGGGCAACAAGGGCTGCATGGCTGGATCGTCCTCCCTTGCTGGTAAGAATACCTTTGGCGGCAAGCATTCCATGAACATCATCAGGTTTGGTTTCAGGCCGCACCATGATAACGTCCTTGCCTTCTTTGCTCCATAATTCAGCAAGATCCGCATTAAGGGCTATCATCCCAACGGCTGCGCCAGGAGATACATTAAGCCCCATTGCCAGCAACTCACCCCTTACTCTTGCCTCCTCTTTAGCCATCAAGTCGAATTGCGGATGCATAAAAAAGTCAACCTGATCTGGGCTAACGCGCAAAACAGCCTCTTCTTTGCTGATAAGGCCTTCTTCAACCATATCCACAGCAATACGAACCGCTGCCTGGGCCGTGCGCTTTCCGTCACGGGTCTGAAGGATCCAGAGTATACCTTTTTCAATGGTAAACTCCACATCCTGCATCTCCTTGTAATGCTTTTCAAGCTTGGCAGCAATTTTTTCAAATTGCGCATAAGCGCCAGGCATATCTATTTTTAACTGGGATATTTCATTGGTCATACGGATTCCGGCAACCACTTCCTCGCCCTGAGCATTGCGAAGATAATCACCTTCTATCTTTCTTTCACCGGTAGCCCCGTTACGGGTCATGGCAACGCCTGTGGCACTGTCTTTTCCCATATTTCCAAACACCATGCTCATAATCGTTACAGCAGTGCCCAGATCATGGGCAATATCGGCTGCATTGCGGTAATCAATAGCACGTTTTCCGTTCCAGCTCTTAAAAACCGCTTCTGTTGCCATTTCTAACTGCACGTAAGGATCTTCCGGAAAATCTACGCCTGCTTTCAACCTGTAAATTTTTTTAAATTCAACAATTACTTCTTTCCAGTTTTCTGCTGAAATCTCGGAATCTATTTCAACTCCCTGTGTTTTACGGGTATTTGTAAGCACATCTTCAAACAAATCATCAGGGATTCCAACAACAACACTTCCAAACATCTGGATCAGGCGACGGTAGGAATCATACACAAACCGCTCATCACCGGTCAACTTGATCATGCCCTTGGCAGTTTCGTCATTTAACCCGATATTTAAAACAGTATCCATCATACCGGGCATTGAAAACTTGGCTCCTGAACGGCATGAAACCAGCAGAGGATTTTGAGGATCTCCGAATCCTTTCCCTGTTGCAGCTTCAATAGCCTTCATGGCTGCCTGTTCTTCATCCCACAAACCGTCAGGATAAAGTCCTCCGCCTGCCAGATAGGCATTACATCCTTCTGTCGTTACTGTAAATCCCGGAGGAATAGGTACGCCGATACGTGCCATCTCCGCAAGGTTCCCACCTTTACCGCCCAGCAATCCTCGTACTCCGTCCCAGCTTCCTGCATATGTTTCAGCCTGTGCTACTTCATCAAACGAGTAAACCCATTTTTTTTTTCATTTTCGTATCCTTTCATTTTATTTGTTTGGCACTATCCCAATGATAGTGACCAAAAAAGCTTTAAACCTAAAACCTCATCGGTCACTATCAAAAAAGATACATTGATAACTAGTCACATAAAAATGAAAAAAATTAAATTTCATACAGAAAAAGATTTCATTCCTAAGAATAAAATCCATCAAAAGTAATCATTACTAATCCTCCTCAAAATCATATAACTAAAATAATTTTAATTTTTGAGAAATCGTTCTGTCAAAGAACAAACCAAAAGTCTAATAAAAGACAAACATACGTTTGCTTTTAAGTAAGAA
>JAUCGD010000267.1 GCA_030377945.1 Desulfobacterales bacterium HSG17
GTATAAAAACAATGATTTATTCAAATCTACAATGCAGAATCTGCCTGATAATTTTGAATTTATTGAATATGAAAACATATGGTCATATCCTTCCCCGCCCCTGCATGAACCGGAATTCCAGATCGACATCTTTGCCAGGGCAAAGGAGAATGATTATTCTTTGATCTGGGAAGTTAAAAACCGGAAGGCAAAATTTAGTGTAAAAGAGGCAGAGGATTTTGTGAAAAAAGCTGATGAACTTATGAAGCTTGAAAATATCGGCAAAATAGTGTTAATTGTATTTTCAGCAGGTGGATTTTTCAAAAATACCCTTGAATATTTGAAAAATCAAGGAATTGCTTGGACAAGTGATAGTATGTGGCTGGAAAAATTACCAACAAAAGAAAGGAGGAAATTATGAAAAGTTTAGCTAAAATACTTATGATGCTTTGCTTAATCATGCCTTTGGGCAATGGGGCAATTGCTGCTGAAGACGGGCCGGTTGTTTTGCTCATAGAGGCAAAAGGAAGCGTTTTCTATTCTGCTGACGGACAAAAGTGGAAAGATGTATCCCGCAACAAATTCCTTTTTGAAAACTGGCGTGTAAAAACCGGTGCTGACGGAACCTGTATGCTCCTGAACCGGCAGACTGAAATGATTGAGCCTGTGAGCAGCAATACTGAGCTGGAAATACATGCCAGTGGAACAAAAGTTGTAAAAGGAACAATGTCAAACCCTGAATCAGCCAAAGATATTGCCGGATTTTTTAAAAGAAAATTTGCCAATGTTCAGAAATACACAGGTGTAAGAAGATATGACCGAAAAAGCAAAAAAATAAAACTGCTAACTGCGGAAGACATTGCCCTCAGTGATGATTTTCCTGATCTGGTATGGGAAAATGCAGGTGAAAAATACGAGTATCAGCTCATTGTTGGAAAAAAAGTTTTTGAAGTTCCTGGAATCAAAGAAGATATAGTCCGTTTCAAAGTGCCGCAGATGGAATCAGGCAGTTTTCAATACTGTGTTCAGGTTCTTTTTGATGATGAAATTATATATGCGCCACAGAAGAAAGGCAAACTCCAATGGTTCAACAATGATGAAAAACAAACCTTGAAAAGAGAACTTGAGCGCATTGAGAAAATTGCACCTGGTAACGGCTTTCTTTTGGGAAGCCTTATGGAAGAGCGGGGGCTGAAAGTTGCAGCAATGGATCAATACCGCAGATTTTTAACAAAGCATCCTGATGATCTTGAAACCAGGCCGTTTTTAATCAAGATTTTAAACGAACTTAAACTTGGAAAACTTGAAAAAACAGAAATGGAGAAACATCACAAACAGTGAAAAGAATCTTGAAAAGATATGATATCCTCTTTGTTTTTTTCCTGTTTCTCCTGGTTATTCCGGCAGAGTATTATGAAACATTGTCCTGGCTTGAGGATCAAACTATATCTTTGCGTCACGGATTTCGATCAAATTTCGGAAACCGGGAGGCAACGGCCTTTCCTGATGACAAAATCGTTCTTGTGACAATTGATGATGAATTTTTCCAGAAATACGGAAAATTTCCTTTAAGACGGACAGATCTGGCAGTAATTATTCAAAACCTGGACAGGCTCGGTGCAAAAGTAATTTGTACTGACCTGTTATTTGAGCTTCCCGGTTCCTTTGAAGGAGATTCCCTGCTGCTAGATGTACTCAAGCAAAACAGAACAGTACTGGCCTCCCGCGCTGTGTTTGATGAAAACAGACAATTTCAAGAACTCCAATACCCGCTTCCTATTTTTAAAAATGCAGGCTCAACCGGTTATATCAACCTCAGCTCTCCGAGTTCTATCTCCACATTTTTAAGCCGTGTCCGTATATGGCCTGAAATAACCGAATTGGAAGATGGGTGGCCCATTGCTGTTCAGGTTGTTTCCGGGTACATAGGCGTTAAGCCGAAGATGCAAAACCGGAAACTTCTTATTGGTGAAATTTCCATTCCCCTGGATCACTTTAATGATATCTATATTGATTTTTCCTCAATTCCAAAAGTACACAGGTTTCTTTATCAATCATATGGAATCTCCGCTTGGGAATTTTTAGATATTTCCAGCCTGGATCAATACGAGATAATGGAATTAAAAGCCTGGATTGAAGACAAAATTGTAATCCTGGGAGAAACCACCATAGTTTCCCATGACTGGTTTGATACACCTGTGGGCATGATTTACGGGATGGAGATTATTGCAGATTCGGTTAGTACACTTTTAAAACAGGCTCCTTTGCGCCCTGCTCCCCTTTACATGGAAATATTGATAAGTTTCCTGCTTTTTTCCCTTATTATTTTCTGCACTTCCTATATTCGTGTTCCTTTTTTACAGTCATTGTATGCTGCAATATTTCTTTTATCTTTTATCTTTTTATGCACTATTGTTTACATTTACCAGGGCATGGTTATCTCCATGACATGCAATACAATTGCCGGGATTTCAGCTTTTTTTATCCTCAGCTTTTTATCCTATTTTCGGGAAAGAAAACTCAGTAATGCCCGGCAGCAAGAAAAAGAACAGGCTGAAAGAAAACAAGAAATTGCCGAAGCTGCGACACAGGCCAAAAGCGAGTTCCTGGCAAATATGTCCCATGAGATTCGTACTCCCATGAATTCTGTACTTGGATTCCTGGAACTGACTCTTGATGACCCGGATCTGCCGGAATACCAGAGAAAAAATCTTTCCACAGCCCTTAATTCTGCAAAATCCCTGCTAAGCCTGATAAATGATATTCTGGATCTAAGCAAACTTGAAAGCGGAAAGCTGGACCTGGAATTTCGCTCTTTTGATCTGCATCAATTATTGGATGATACCATTCAGGTATTTGAAATGAAATCCGGGAAAAACAGCCCGGATTTGACCTGTAATATTCATCCTGATATTTCAAAATACCTTATGGGAGATTCAGTTCGACTGAGACAGATTATCATCAATCTTGTGGGCAATGCTGTCAAGTTTACTGAAAAAGGCGAAATAAATGTGAGTGTGAAACCTGCCAGTGTTAAAAATGCCAGTGTTAAAAATAGAAATGAAACTGATATGCTCCATTTCAGCATAAAAGATACAGGTATCGGCATCCCTGCTCACAGGGTGAATAAAATTTTTGAACCCTTTACCCAGGCAGAAGGTTCAACAGCCCGAAGATTTGGCGGAACAGGACTGGGCACTACAATTTCAAGGCAGCTTACGGAACTCATGGGCGGTAAAATATGGGCAGAGAGCAGGGAAGGAAAGGGAAGTACTTTTCATTTCACAGCCCATATGCAGGCAACTGATATTATACCAAAAGAGCAGATCAAAGACACTGAAGTTCTGTCCCGGCGCTGTTTCAGAATCCTGATGGCCGAAGATATTGAAGAAAATATGGCACTGTCTGAAATTCGCCTGATGCAGCAGGGCCACACCTTAGTCAAAGCCTGGAATGGCCGGGAGGCTGTTCAAATATTTCAACAGGGAACTGCCGACATTATCCTCATGGATGTTCATATGCCTGAAATGGACGGTCTTGAAGCTGTGAAACAGATTCGAGAACTGGAAACCGGTTCCCAAAACCATATCCCCATTATCGCACTGACAGCAAGCGTGATGAAAGAAGAAAGGGAAACATGTCTGGATGCGGGTATGGATGCTGTTGTGGGCAAACCTGTCAATTTTGATGATCTTTCTGACATTATGGAAAAACTTGTACCTGGAGGTAAGGGATTAAAAAAACAGGAACCGGAAGTAAAAGCGGAAATCAAACCAAAGATCAAATCAGCTCCAAGTGACTCCCTTTCCCCAGCTCCCCAGTCCCTTTTCAATCTTAATGGTGTAGATACTGAAAAAGGACTTGAAATCTGGCAGAATGAGAAGTTATACACAAAGGCTTTGTTCAGTTTTTTTAACAGGTATGAAAATGCAGCAGACGATATCCGGAAACTTGTCATAGACGGTGACAGGGAAGGTGCTTATCGGATCGTCCACGCACTGAAAGGAGTAGCAGGCAATCTTTCTGCAACAGAAGTTTACCAAATTACTGAAAAACTTAATCCGATAATCATGGAAAATCCCCTTGATGATCTGAATCCACTGCTCATTTCCCTTGGAACAGAACTGAAATCCACTGTCCGTTCCCTTCAAAATTTTAAACCTGAAAAAGAAAAACAGATAATTCCAAAAGAAGCAATGGATATAACAGCTTTGCAGGAACTCTTTCAAGGACTTCTGGCATCTTTTGCAGAATACAGCCCTCATAAAGTTGACCCGTTTCTTGAAAAATTGAAATGTTCTTTTTCACAGGAACAGACCGACCCCATAGAACAACTGGTAGAGCAATTTGACTTTGACAGTGCCAGAGATGAGACTGTCAAACTGGCTCAGGATTCAGGTATTGATCTGGATGAGTTAAATATCTGACAATTAATAGTTGCTTGCCTTTAAAAGTGTGCAGCCACAGGGGATGCCCCTGTATGAAATATAAATAAATTTATGAACAGGGTGAGGTGAAATTATGAAATT
>JAUCGD010000268.1 GCA_030377945.1 Desulfobacterales bacterium HSG17
TTTTAAAAAAACACATGAAAAATTCGCGATTATAATCAAAATTATTCGCATTTTTTTTTAAAAGCGTGACTTTTCGTTCAGCCACTAGTTAGCGGATTAAATACCGGAATATAATTTTGATAAGCCGGAATATAATTTAAATAAGGAGGATAAATGAATATTGTTATTAGAATTTTTACTGTTGTTTTTATACTTTTTTCTTTTATAGTTTCTAATGCCCAGGCAACTGAACTTTCCATACCTGCACTTGAAGTAACAGCGGGACAGACTGTTGAAATACCTGTTATGATTGATAAGATTGACAATCTGGCCGGGGTTAAACTTTCAATGGAATATGATCCTGAAATTCTTAAATTTAAAAAAGCGGATAAAACAAAGCATACATCTTCATTAATGCACATTGTTAATGATAAAAAACCTGGAACCCTGATTATTGTCATGGCAGGAGCCCAGGGAATAAAAGGGGAAAAAATCCCGATTATTATGCTTAATTTTGAAGCTGACAAAAAAGTAGTTGAAAAAAAGACAACACTTATAAAAATAAAAGAAATCCAGTTAATGAGTGATAAATTAAAAGATATTCAGCATACAATATCCTTTCCTGGTCTGACGGTTCTGCCTGTAAAAGCTGAAATCAAAAAAGTCGAAATCAAAAAACCTGAAATCAAAAAACCCGAATAACAAAATTGTATCTCGTTCCCAGGTTTGTAAGTGCCTAATCAAATATTTTGCAACATTTGTAGGGGCAGGCCCCGTGCCTGCCCTTGAACGAGGGCAACCACAGGGGGTTGCCCCTACAAAAAAATGTGATGAAATTTATGCACAGGTGCTTATATTGAAAGCAAGTGTTTGTAGTAAACAAGATTTCCTAACGAGAATGCAATGACCGCAGTTTTTATTCACCTTTCACTGACCGAAGAAGGGTTACTTTAAGGTAATCATCTGTGGCTTCAAATATCGGTTCCTTTCCATTGTATGTTTTCATTAATGGAATTACCTTTGTTCTTATACCCATGCCCCTTGCATCAACATAGTTGAAATCTCTCAGTATTTCTACAATCAGGGGATTTCGGGGAGACCTTTGACCTGCAATCATTTTTTCCACTGTCATGGAGTTTTGCAGTTTTCCAGGGCTTATGATCTCAAGTCTGTCTGCATAGCTGCTTACTTCTATATCAACCGAGCGGGTCCAGTCCCTGTGAATGAGAGCATTAACAACAACTTCCCGAACTGCGGGCCAGGGATAGAACCATTTTTTTTCTCTTCGCATATGTTCGTCAATTTCAGAGCCTTCTTTGGAAATAAAAGGTTTAATAATTGCCGACAGTTTTTCAATAAGCCCGTTATCAACCAGATTCCGGCCGGATTCGGTTATTTTCCAGCGTGCTGTAACCGGGCCGTCAAGAATATTGTCAAGCTGTGCCTGATATTCTTTATCCTGACCTTTAAATGACATTACCCGAATACCGCTCTGCCTCAGATAGCGCCGGGGAGCAATGCCAAAACAGACAAGACCGGCAACAGAACAAACCTTATTACCCAAACCGTCTTCTGCCATTAATCCCATTCCAAATAGACGATCAATCCACTTTTCTTCAGTATCCGGTATTTCAGGATCTTCAATAATGTGTTTCAGATAAAAATTAATCCGGTCAAGATCAAGCTGTTCAAACTTTGCACCGGGAACCGGAAGTGTTTCAATATGAAGCAGGCCCCCGCTTTCAAAAAGGCGCAACTGCTGTTCACGGGAAGCAATTTCCGACCTGTCTCCCATACGGATATATACATCTTCCCGGTTGTTGTGGCGCACAGAATAGGGTTTGGAAAGTCCTGAAGCAATACTTACAACTGCAACAATCTGTTTGTCATTAATCTTAATTTCTTCATAAAAAGGGATAATCTGAGGGTGTATTTTGTCCCTGAAAACATTGAGTACCCATTCCTGGGTATTTTGTCTTTGAATCCCGGAAATTGTGCTGTTATCCTCAACTCCCAGAAAAATTCTGCCTCCCTGGAAATTGGCAAAAGCCACTGCTTCTTTTGCAAGCTGTTCCGGCCGGATGTCATCTCTTTTAAATTCTACACCGGAACTTTCACCATTATGTATTATTTCCAATAATTCTGCATAAAGCATACTTAACTCCTGGTAAACATTGTTTTTGAATCAGGATGGTCAGGATTATTTCAAGATTTACAGGATAGTTGAAATATATCCTGGCTATCCTTTTAAATCCTGACCATCCTGATTCAAATATCAAACATGTTGAATAAAATCAAATATATTTTGAATTTTGAAGAAGGCCCGACCTGCCCTTACAATGGCACCGCAACCTTAAAATAACGGTGCGTTTCGGCTATGGCCTAACACACCCTACGGTGGAAATCCTTATTTCCGATAATGTTTCTTAAACATCTCATTTCCCATCATAAACCTTGCAGTATGAAATGAACCCATGATTGTCCCGATAACACCCGGAGCCATAACGCTCTGACCTGCCAGAAACATACCTTTTACAGAGGTCCTGTTGAGCATTGCTCCTGAAAGAAGTTGATCGCAGGAACGTAAAACACCATAGGCTGTTCCTTCAGGGCTGTTTACCCAGTCTCTTATGGAAAGAGGGGTATAAGTATCAATTAAACTGCATCCCTTAAGAGAGCCAAGTATTTTTTCAGATTCTGAAATTAACTGCCAGGCAAATTCTTCTTTTGCCTGAACATAATCATTACCGCGCCTGCCTGTGCTGGTTTTTTTCCATTTCTGCCATAGTTCTGATCTGCCTGATGTGAGTATTGACAGGGTAGTTTTATCTTTTAGGCTCTGCCGTATTTGATAATATTTTACATCTGGCATCTGCCCGTTTTTATCAGGAGCAACCTTAAAAATATTATATGGAATTTCTGGGTGAGCTGAAGCATCAAGTTCTGCATGAAGACAGAAAATACTGTGGGTATTTTTAAGTTGAGAAATTCGCTTTCGATATAAAGGCCGCACTGCGATGTCCGGCATCATATCAAGTATAATCCGGGGATGAACCGCACCAACAACAGCAGGAGCAAAAAGCTCCCGGCCTGAATTCAGGCGGACTCCTTTTGTTATCTTTGATTCAATAAGTATATTTTCCACTCCATCACCGGTTATGACCTGTCCTCCAAGTTCTTCCAGACGATTTACAAATATATCTGCAATCTGTGTATGGCTCTTTAACCGCCATGAAGAGAGCAGATAACTTGCAAGAGCCATGTTATGATAAAAAACAGGGCATTGACATGGAGGAACCCCTATCCATCCTGATGGAACAGATAAAACACCTTTAAGCTGTGAAGAGCAGTTAAGTTTATTCAAATAATCTTCAACAGGCATAAACAGTTCAGGTTCAGTAAAATCAGCTTGATCTCCAAACAGAAAATCAAGGCTGTTCATCTTTTCAGCAATGGGTTTTAAATGCTTCATTATGCCGTCAATCTGCTCCTGTTCATCAGGAAATACAGTTCTGAGGTTCTGCTCATAAGCATCAATGCCTTCAGGAAGATCAAATGAAAAATCATCAAAAATATACCTGTCAATAACTCCCTTAAGCCCCATTCTTTCAACAGGAACTTTAATTCCAAGATAGTCAAAAAATCGGTTTAATAGCTGACCCTTTCCAAGTGCGCCCAGATAATGTATTCCCACATGACATTCATGGCCTTTTCTGAAATAACTGCGCATCATGCCCCCAGGTAAACGGTTTTTTTCCACAACCCTGACATTAAAACCTGATTTTGCAAGAATAATCGCTAATGAAAGCCCACCAACACCGGAACCGATTAATAAAACATCTTTATTCATTTTCACACCTCTGCTGCATAAGTGAGCGAACCTGTTCCATAAGATTTGAAATGGAAAAATCTTTACTCTCATAATCAGGTTTAATACTGGCAATCAATTCAACGGAAATGGTATTTGGCACGCAGGTATTGAACCAAAATTTATCAGGCCGGTATAACTTGTTGGTATTTTTAATATATAAAACCTGGATCGGAGCTTTGGACTGCCTGGCAATTTTAAATGCACCTTTGCTGAATTTACCAATACTTGCGTTACGGCTCCTGGTTCCTTCAGGGAAAATAAAGAGATTTCCTCCTGAAGCAAGATATGAACCCATTTCCTCTATATGCCGTATCATAATAAGGTCAAATTCTCCCCCGGTACTTGAAGGAATATAGCCTGAAGTTTTCAATATCCATCCAAAAACAGGGACCTTAAAAAACACACTTTTTACAACGGTTTTCTGTTTTTCAAAAAGGGATACAAGAAGAATCGGATCAAGATAGGATATATGATTACTTACAATAACAGAAGAACGAACTGCCTGAACTTCATCTTGAATATTATATGAAAGCCCAGGAGTTATGACTTTGAAAAGCCGGAAAAAGGATTTGAAAAATATATTATTCAGTTTTTGCCATGATTTTTCACGATTTTTTGAAAATAAGTATGAGATAAAGTAGAAAGGTGAAAA
>JAUCGD010000027.1 GCA_030377945.1 Desulfobacterales bacterium HSG17
ATAGTATTTGTCAGGAAATGTCTGATTTACATAAAAGACAGAAAATTTAATACTAATTTTTTAAACGGCTAAAGTGGAATACGTATGTATGAACATCTTTTTTCACCCCTGAAATTAGGGAAGACAGAATTAGCAAACCGTATCTGTCTCCTGGCCCATCGGACCAATTTTGGCAGAGGCGGAGTATTAAACGACCGCCATATTGCCTATTACCGCCGACGTGCCCAGGGAGGATGCGGATTGATTATCGTTGGTGAGCTATCTATTCATCCTGATGATCGGCCCTGGGAAAGTCTGATTGATTTACAGGAGCCAGGAGTTACAAAGGATCTGAAAAAGCTCACAGATGCTGTCCATGAATTTGACACCCGTGTATTTGCCCAGTTAAACCACCACGGATTTCAGAGCAGCGGACATATTACCCGTAAATCCGTATGGGGGCCTTCGGCTGTTTCCGATATAGTATTCGGGGAAACCTGCAAGCCTATGGAAACAGAAGACTTTGCAGAACTTTTGGATGCCTTTGTCCAGGCTGCCATCAAGGTTAAAGAAAGCGGTTTTGACGGCATAGAGATTGACATGGGGCCGGAATCCCTGCTCCGACAGTTTTTGTCTCCCATCTGCAACCACAGAGGAGATGAATACGGCGGAAGCCTGGAAAACAGGATGCGCCTGCCTTTGCAGGTTGTGGATGCTGTCCGTAAGGCTGTTGGCAGAGATTTTACAATTGGTGTCTGCCTTTGTGCAGATGAAAAATTCTGGGGAGGCATAAGTCCTGAAGAATCAGTACCCATGGCCCAGACCCTGGAAAAAACAGGACAGATTGATTTTATTAACGTATCAGTTGGAACCTATTATAATCTCCATATGATTATGCCTTCTCTGCATATTCCCTACGGGTTTACAATTGAAACAGCCGAGACTGTGAAAAACGCTGTAAGCCTGCCTGTTTTTGCAAGTTACCAGATAGGTTTTCCAGGCATGGCAGAGAACATTATTGCAGAAGGGAAAGCTGATGCCGCAGGTTTTGTAAGATCCGTAATCTGTGATCCTGACATGGCTGTAAAGGCCAAAGAGGGAAGAATCAAAGACATAAGATATTGCGTCAAGGATAATAAAGGCTGCATAGGCCGCCTGAACCAGTCCAAGTCTCTTGGCTGTATCCAGAATCCCCAGATTGGACATGAACCACTTACAGGCGAGGATGTTCTTGTACCTGCGGCAAACAGGAAAAAGGTCATGGTCATTGGAGCAGGGCCTTCAGGAATGGAAGCTGCACGGGCAGCCTGTGAACGGGGGCATGAGGTAGCGGTTTATGAAAAGGAATCTGAAATTGGGGGGCAGGTCAATCTTATCGGGAAACGTCCTGGACGTGAATCCATGCCCGGAGTTGTTCGTTATCTCAAGCACATGCTGGAAAAACTGGAAGTACCTGTTCACACCGGGGTTACCGTAACTCAGGAATTAATCCTTGAAGAAAAACCAGATGCAGTGGTTATTGCAACAGGTTCCATACCTGAAACAAAACCCTTTCCAGGCACTTACGGTCCGCCTTCGGTTCTTACAGGATGGGATGCTATCAAAGGAACGTATCCTGTGGGAGAAAAGGTTCTTTTTATTGATGAAGACGGTGGACACCATGCTATGGCAACAGCCGAACTCCTGGCTGGTCAGGGCAAAAAGGTGGATATAATCACCAGCGACCTTTTCATTGGTATTGAACTGGCACCTCGTGGTGAACTTTACCTGGGAAGACAGCGGCTGCTTCAGCAGGGAGCCACTTTTACCACGGATGTTGAGGTTCTTGAGATAAATGATAAAAAGGTCAAAGCGCGTGATATTTACACCAACGAACCTGTTCTTTATGAAGATTATGATACCATAGTGCTTGATGTCGGTAATGTGGCCGAAGATGCTCTGTATAAACAGATCAAAGGCCAGGTTAAAGAGGTTTACAGGACAGGGGATTGTGTAGCGCCAAGGGGTATTGACATGGCTATAATCGAAGCAAGAAATGTGGGAGAATTATTGTGAGTGAATTCAAATATCTATTTTCGCCGCTGAAGATCGGGTCAGTGGTGATACCAAACAGGCTCCATTTTGCTCCCCACATGACCAATTATGCGGAAGACAACCTGATAAGCGACAGGCATATTCACTATTATCAGGAGCGCACAAAAGGGGGATGCGGACTTATAACAACCGAAGAGATGGGAATTCATCCAACTGACCATCCCTATGATAAACTGGTGGATGCATATGAGCCGGAAACCATTCCCGGATTTCAAAAACTGACCCGCGCTATTCATGAATACGACGGTAAAATCTTTGCACAGCTTAACCATAATGGAATGCAGGGAGACAGCAAAATATCCCGACTTCCGGTGTGGGGCCCGTCTGCGGGAAAAGACCCCATTTTCAGGGAAACATCCAAGGAAATGGAGATAGAAGATATAAAGGAGTGTATAGAATACTTTGCCATAAGTGCCATAAATGCAGTTGAAGGCGGTTTTGACGGTATTGAAATACAGCTTGGGCACAGTTCTCTGGTGCGCCAGTTTCTGTCTCCTTTGACAAATCACAGGGAAGATGAATACGGCGGCAGTTTTGAAAAACGTATGCGCTTTGCACTTGAGGTAAATACTGCTGTAAGAAAAGCAGTAGGCCCTGATTTTGCATTGGGTGTCCGGCTGAATGCAGATGAAATGCACCCCAAAGGCGGGCTTACCCATGAGGATGCAAAACAAATTGCCATATGCTTTGACCAGAGCGGTGATCTTGATTTTATGGATCTGAGTGTGGGAACTTTTTACAACCTTTATCTTGTTGAAGGATCAATGCACACACCTCTGGCATATACAGCTCCTCTTGCCGCAGGTATCCGCTCGGTTATAAATTTGCCGGTATTCTGTACCAACAGGATCAATGATCCCCATCTTGCAGAAAAAATTCTTGAAGACGGACAGGCTGATATGATCGGCATGGTTCGGGCCCTAATCTGTGATCCTGAACTTCCCAACAAGGCAATGGAAGGCAGAACCGAAGATATAAGAAACTGCATTGCCTGCAATCAGGGCTGCATCGGACGCATGGGGCTTGGTCATAAACTGGGATGTCTGCATAATCCGGCAGTTGGTGAAGAAAAAGAACTGGGCATGGGAACCCTTGCTCCTTCAGATACACCCAAAAAAGTGGTGGTTATCGGGGGAGGTCCTGCCGGGCTTGAAGTTGCACGGGTAGCAGCATTAAGAAAACATAAAGTAACCCTGTTTGAAAAAAGCGAAGATGTTGGAGGACAAAACATCATTGCAGGAAAGGCCGCAGGCCGCCAGGAAATAACAGGCGTAACCCGCTGGCTGGTGAGCCAGTTGAACAAGCTGGATTTTGATATGCGCCTTGGGGTTGAAGCTGATGAAGAAATGATCCTCAAAGAAGATCCTGATGTGGTTGTTATAGCCACAGGATCAATTCCCAAAACAAATCCTTTTCCGGGCGAATATTCTGCACCCCAGGTTATTACAACTGTTGACATCCTGACCGGAGTTCATGAGACCGGAGACAAGGTACTGCTTATTGATCTTGACGGACACCATCAGGCAACAGGAACTGCCGAACTGCTGGCAGATCAGGGTAAAAAAGTACATATGCTCACTTCATCCCTTTTTATCGGGTCAGCCCTGGGACCTCTTCAGGATCTTTATCTTACCCGGCAGAGACTTGCCCGCAAGGGGGTAACTTATACACCTGATATTGCAGTACTGGAGATACAGGGAACACTGGCTAAAGGACTTAATGTCTATTCCAACGAAATGTTTGATTTTGACGGATATGATACAATAGTTCTGGCAGCAGGGAATGTGGCTGATGACGGTCTTTACCATGCACTTAAAGGCAGGGTAAAGGAAATATACCGGGTGGGCGACTGTGTGGCCCCAAGAAAAACCGACATGGCTATTATTGAAGGCCATCGTATAGGACGAATGATATAGGAGAGACCATGTTTGACATCTGGATATTGGTCCAACAAAGAGAAGGAAGCATTGAAGCGCCCACCTTTGGCCTGACAGCCGAGGCCAGGCGTATAGTTTCCGAACTTGGAGGAGAAGGCATTGTAACTGCCGTGGCTCTCGGAAGCGTTTCAGAGGAAGAACTGGCATCACTGGGTTCCTATGGGGTGAGCCGGGTTCTGAATTTGAACGGCAGTCAAATGACGCGGTATCAGGGAGAATACTTCTCAAGGGCTTTGCACAGTGCTGTTAAAGAAGAAACGCCCACATGCATACTTGGGGCACAGACTGCTGAAACTGATGATCTTTTTCCGCGTCTGGCAGCTCTTTTGCAGACAGCCCTGGTAACGCGGGCAATGGATTTTCATATGGAACAGGGGCAAGCAGCCAGAGCTGTCCGCCCCCTTGCAAACGGGTATCTGTTTGAAGAAGTTGAACTTGATGCCAAGGTTCTGCCCATTGTCTCTTTCCTGCCTTCGGTGCTTTTTGATACGGAACCGGATAAGGATAAAGATGCAAAAATTATAAAGATAGAGCCTGATGTTCCAAATGATGCCCTGAAAACAAAGGTAACAGAAATAATTGAGGCCGCTCCCGAAGATCTTGATCTGGAAGAAGCTGATATTATCGTAGCAGCAGGCCGCGGAGCCGGTAAAGGTGAAGAATTTAATATTATTCATCAAATGGCAAAGGCCATTGGCGGAACAGTTGGCGCAACCCGGCCAATTATTGACTGGGGAACCCTGCCCTATGAAAGGCAGATAGGCCAGACCGGCAAATATGTTGCTCCCAGGCTGATTATCAATTGCGGCATTTCCGGTGCAAATGAATATACTGCCGGAATTGAAAAATCCAAGCAGATAATTGCCATAGATCAAAATCCCAGGGCCAGGATTTTCAGGTTTGCCGACCTTGGAGTTGTCGGCGATCTCCATGAAATCCTTTCCCAGGTGATAGCGCGAATAGAGGAATTAAAAAATGAAGCATAAAATAGCAAATATGACAGCTTGTTATCTTCTGCTGTTGTTTCTTTTGGCAGGAATGTTCCTTGTGGCAGGAATGCCTGCACTGGCATCTGCTTTAGAAGATAATGCCAAAGCTGATGTCAAACCTGAAACAAAACCCGAAACAAAACCCGAAACAAAAATTGAATCGGAATACACAGCAGAAGATTGTATGGCATGTCACAGCACAGGAAGCGAGGAAAGCTCTCTTTTGATTTCCCCTGAAACATATGAAGCATCTGTTCACGGCCAGTCCGCAACATGCCTGGAATGTCATACAGGCATAACAGATGAAGAGCATATGAATGGAGACGGTATTGAGCCGGTGGACTGCAAGCAGTGTCATGAGATGGACAAAAATAAAAACGATCTGTTTTCAAAGATGTCATCTTTCCAGATAGCATCTCATAAAAAAGCGGATTTTGGAAAAAACTATACAATGGATAACTGCCTTGGATGCCACCAGGGAACAGGCGCTCATGGAGAGACAGAGCCCATAAATGACCAGGACTGTTATAAATGCCATGACCCCAATATCAAAGATGCCATGTGGGGATATATGCACCCGGATACGGAGAACAAGGCTTTGCCTGCTGTTTTTGCTTACATGTGTCTTGGCGCATTTATCCTGATTGCATTGCTGAGACGGTTCCTGGATCTTGTTTTTGACAATTTTCCCGGTACAATTAAAAAAAGCTGAAGGAGATAAGCCTTGAAATCATTAATAACATCATTTGATACTTTACTCATCGCTGCCGCCTTCATCATCATGATAATGGGCCTTTCCGGGCGCTGGTCTTTATGGCAGAAAAAAAAGGACAGAAACATTTCCGGTGACTGGGGCAGGGTAAAAGATTATATTGTAAAACATGCTGAAATACTTAAACGTCCCAATGTCGGCGCAGCCCATATGGCAGTATTCTGGGGTTTTGTTCTGCCAATGACTGTAATTGTACTGGCACAATTCGGATTTTCCATACCAGGTGTTCCTGCACGTATTCTCTCCTTTTTACAGGAAGCAGCAGGAATTGTCATGCTGGCAGGAACCTTTTACCTGTTCTTTCGCAGGATTCAGTCAGGAGAAAGCGAAGGACCAAAAAGAACCCTTATTCCCATGTTCATCATGCTGGTTATCCTGGTAACAGGTTTTCTGGCAGAAGCATCACGTATCCGTATAACAGGAAGCTGTTTTGAATGGGCTTCACCCCTGGGCTGGGCATTGTCTTTTGGCACACCTGCTTCGCCTTTGTTCATGCAGCTTATGATTCGGGTTCATTTTTTCGCAGTTCTGCTCCTG
The DNA here is from genome assembly GCA_030377945.1 of Desulfobacterales bacterium HSG17. The sequence continues at coordinate 6,309 of JAUCGD010000027.1, forward strand.
ATTGCTTCCATACCCTTTACTTTTATGCGCCATGTGGCAGCCTCACCCTTGAATATATTTTATAAAAAACAGGGACCAAAGGCAGCATTAAGAGAGATTAAACCGGAAATCGGTGAAACAGGCGCAAAAACAGCAGAGGATTTTTCCTGGAAACAATTACTTGAAACCGAAGCCTGCGTATCCTGCGGCAGATGCGAAGAAAACTGCCCGGCTGCTATCTCCGGCAAATCCCTTTCACCAAGAAAGATTATCCGAAAAATTCTGGAACAGGCAGAAGCAGCAGCGTGTCAGGAATGCTTTATCAGCACATCTCCAAAGCAGCTTCTTGAAAATACAATCTCCGGCGATGAAATCTGGGCATGTACAACATGTATGGCCTGTGTAGAACACTGTCCTGTATTTGTTGAAGCAATGGACAAAATTGTGGATATGCGGCGCTACCAGGTAATGGGCAAGGGGAATCTGCCTTCTGAAGCACGACCCATGATCCGCGATCTTGAACTTTACGGAGATGTCCAGGGTAAAGGCGCTGCTCATCGGGCAGACTGGGCCATGCACCGTGATGTTCCTCATATAGCAGATGTAAAAGATGCCGAAGTTCTGTTTTGGGTCGGCTGTTCAGGCGCATTTCATCCCAGAAATAAGGAAACCGCCCTGGCAATGGTAAAAATCCTCAAGGCCGCAGACATTAATTTTGGCATACTGGCACAAGACGAACTCTGCTGCGGTGATCCGGCCAGAAGGCTTGGGGAGGAAACCCTGTATCAAAATCTTGCAAAGCAAAATATTGACAGATTTACGCAGCATAAGGTGAAAAAGATCGTTACTCTCTGTCCCCATTGCCTTAATACCCTGAAAAACGAATATCCTGAACTGGGCTGCAATATTCCTGTGGTTCATGCAACGGAATTTGTTATGGATCTCATAAGCAAAAACAAGATAACTTTAAAATATCCTGTGGCTGAAAAAATGGCTGTTCACGATGCCTGTTATCTGGGAAGATACAACGAAGTTTACCAGCCCCCAAGGGATATATGCAAATCAGTTCCGGGGACTCAGCTCAAGGAACTTAAACGCAACAAAGAAAACGGGTTCTGCTGCGGAGGCGGAGGCGGAAGAATGTGGCTTCATGAAAACACAGGGCAGAATATCAACCTTATTCGCGCCCAGGAGATTGCTGAAGCTGATGTTGACATGATCGGAACATCCTGTCCCTATTGCCTGGTAATGCTGGATGACGGGGTAAAATCCCTGGAAAACGAAAATATTCCACTAGTGGCTGATATTATTGACATTGTGGCAGATGCTATTCAGTGAACAGTTGTCAGTAAACAATAAATAGTGAGCAGTGAACTGCTCACTGATAACTGTTCACTGTAAAAAATGTGAGGATAAAATGAAGATAATCGTTTGTGCAAAACAGATTCGTTATACATATGCCAGGACAGGAAAAAATCCTGACATGAAGTATATCAATCCTGAAGATTCCATATTCAGGGTTAATCCTTATGATGAGGCAGCCACAGAGCTTGCTCTGCGTCTGAGAGATACTGTCGGAAACGGGGAGATCAGTCTTTTGACTCTGGGAGACATGATTGCTGAGTATCAGGTTCGCCGATGTCTGGCAACCGGACCGGATCATCTTTTTCAGATAGGTTTTAACGCTCATAAAAATCCTGATCCACTTTCCCAGCCTGATCCCTGGGTTAAGGCAGACCTTATAGCAAAAGCTGCAAAATCCCTTGGAGCTGATCTTATCCTTTGCGGAAAAGAATCCATGGACAGGGCAAGCGGTCAGGTTGGCGCTCTTGTGGCACAGCAGCTTGATCTGCCTTTTGTTTCGGCAATAACTGATATTTCCTTTGATAAATCAAGCAAAAAAGTTAAGGTTCAGAGAAGCGCAGGCCGGGGAGTCAGGGAATTTATAGAATGCTCCCTTCCGGCTGTTTTCAGTGTTGATCTGGGCGCAGAACTCCGGCTGCCCACTGTTGAGTCCAGAAAATTGGCAGATGCCTATGAAATCCGCACTCCTGAAATCAGCAAAGAGACAATCCCTGCAAAGATTACCTGCAAGGATATATTTCAACCCCGGCCAAGAGCAAAAATCATTCCAGCCCCTGCCAGCAGCATGAATGCTTATGACCGTATTCTTCAACTGCTGACAGGAAGCAAGGTTGAGAAAAAAGGTGAAATGCTCACCGGAAGCACGGATTCACAGGTTCAAGGAATTATCAACTTCTTAAAAGAAAATGAGTTTATTGAATCAGAAAAAGCCATCTGAAATTCCTCCTGAGTACAGGCTGAGATCATCGGCAGTATAAAACTATCCTGCTGATGATAAGCCTGTACTTTTCCTTTCCTTTCTGCTAAAAGATTCCTTTCATTATTTACAGTTACAAGGCATTGCACCTCCTGTAAGCCAAAGCCTTGTAACAAAATACCAATTGTCATACTACACAAGGTTAAAATGAGTAGAGATAAAAGACCGGCAACTACTTATCTTGATTACCGCTATGCTGCTGAAGTTCATATTGCCGCGTGTAAAGAACTCAGAAAAAGACTGAAAGAAAGTCATGGTCTCTATCGTGATGAAAAAGACAGGAAAAAAGTCAAACAGGAATTATATTATTTGAGCGGTTATATTATTGAATGTATGATAACTTACGCCCTTGGTTCCTTGCTTGACCGTTTGAATCCAGACGATAATATTCATGAAGAAAATATTTTGGAAATTGATAAATTGTTGAAAGTTCCAGGACAACAGGATAAACGTAAAATTTCATTTAATTTTTTTAAAGAAGGCAGCCATTCAATTGAACGTAAATTAAACCATATAAAACAGTATGAAATCAGGGATAGCATTCCAATTATACACAAGGAATACCATAAAAATTCTGATTTGAGCGATAAATTTAAACAGCTTCACGAGTCATGGCTACCCCATCACAGATACAAACTTGCAGATGACGTAAAAGGTATATTAGAGAATGATAAATTACTATACGATTTTATAGAATTTACAATACAATTTACAAACATGACATACAGCGCTTTTCAATACAGAACACAGGATTGATAACATGCTTGAAACTCTTAATAAAATTCGTGAAATTGCATTTGATTTTGATAATTATCAGCAGAATAAAAAAATCCTGGATTATCGTATCCAGCTAAACAATGATTTGGGGATAAGTGCCTATATTTTAACAGAACATAAAGGGGTAACAGATTATCCTGCCTGCTGTTCAGATAAAATGATTAAAATAAAAGAATTTACTGAAGATGAACTTGCAGAAGATGATTTTCATAAATTCGTATTTGATAATAAGCAAAAAATAAACCTGGGATACCGCGAAAGACTAAGGTCTTTGCTTGAACCGGATATTGAAAACAATTTTGATGCAGATGGAAAATTTCCACCGATAATATCATTTTACAGTTATAAAGGCGGATTAGGACGTACTACTACACTTGCAGGTTTTGCAATCCATTGTGCATATCACCTGGGAATGAGAGTTTTAATTATTGACGGTGATCTGGAAGCTCCGGGTGTGCCTGCATTTTATGATATAGATGCTGATATTTTAGCAAAAACAAACGGTATAGTTGAGTATTTTCTGAACAGGAAATTTAACGAAAATATAGATTTAAGTGATTATATAATTCAACTGGATAAAAAATACAGCGGCCTTGGGGGCGATATTTTTATTTTACCGGCAGGAAATCTTTCTGATAATTTTGAAAATGAAAAATACAGGGTTGACGACTTTGAATTTAATGAAAACCACAGACTTCAACAATATAATATTCACCGCACTCATTACCTTGAAGGTCTTGCCCGCTTGAATATTTCCAATCCTGAAAGTATTATGCTTAATTTTGCAGCAATGCTGAAAGATTTAATAAACAATCCTGATTACAGCCCTGATCTTATACTGATAGATTCTCGGACAGGTTTCAGCGAAATACTGGGGATATTTGTTTTACATATTTCAGATATAGTTGCAGGATTTTTCAGGGATGAATTACAGGCAAAACCAGGGCTGCATTTTCTTTTTGAAAAAATTGTCGAAAATAAAAAAAAGCAGGAATTAGTACTGATAAATTCAATAACATCTGATAGAAAGAGAATAAAAACATTTGAGGAAAATATCAAACTTCTGGCGGAAAAATTTGATACAGGTGAAGGACCGTACAGTTATTATTTTGCAAGTATTGATGAAGATAACAGGTTAAAAAATCTTGGAGGCGATTCTGAAACAGAAGATGCTGCCTTTATTGAAATGATTACTCAAAAACAATTCCATTCATATGATAATTTATTTAAAATATTGGAAGGCTGTATAGAAAACAGAAAAACGGACAAAAACGAATTTCATAACAAAATTGACTCCGGTCAAATAATAATAGAGAGCAAAAAGCAGATATTAAAAGATCTGTATCCTTTTTGTAAGAATATATTCAGTGATAAATTTGATTTTAACACCACTGAAAAAGATTTTTTAAAAGAAAGATTTTATTACAGGAATGTAATGCTGAATATTTTTAATCCTGATAAATTTCTGATACTGGCAGTTAAAGGAACCGGGAAAACTTTATTTTATAAGGCATTGCAGTCAAAATATGTTGTTAACAAACTTAAAACAATGGCTAAAAAAAGCGGAGAATACTATTTTATAAATGTAATAAAAAATGAACAGGGAGAATTTCAAAATTTTTATCCTGTTGATAAATTCAGAAAAGAGCAAATAAAAGGAGAATCAGATATTTTTTTCCATCGTTTCTGGATTATATATTTATGGAAATCCGTTTTACTAGAAAGTAAAAGATTAGATATATCTTTTAGTACAGATTTTGAATTACGTGAATTTGTAAGACCCTCTAATCCCAATGATTCAGGAATATCATTAGATTTTGTTAAATTGATTAATGATGACAGACTGTTTACCATGATCGAAAAAAATCTTAAAGACTGGGATAAAAGTTTAAATGCCGGGAATCAGTATTTATTCGCAACGTATGATTTTCTTGACAACATTGTTAAACCTGATTTTTGGGAAACAGGCTACGGTATAGTACCGCTTTTAGAATTCTGGCGTTATAACCCATATAAACGGATTCTGCCCAAACTTTTTATACGAACAGATCTTTTTAAAAAAATATCAGGTATTACCAATTACGGAAGCCTGGAAAAAAGTCATTCTTTTAACCTGGAATGGCAAAAAGAAGAATTATTTGCTTTATTATTCAAACAGGTGCTGGCAAAATCAGCACATCTTTTTTTTAATCTCATGGAATATAACAAAATTTCACAGGATATTATAAATGAGATAAAAAAAATTGCTGAAAAAAATGATAACCAGATACCTTTGCAGTTCAAATATATACATCCAATGGTAAGAACTTTTTTCGGATCAAGGATCGGATTTCAGAAAAGAGGGGGAGATTCATATACATGGTTTTATATCAACCTTAGAAATGCTGATGATACGATCAGTATCCGCCCTTTTTTAAATATGCTGAGTCTTGCAATTAAAGAAACTGAAAACAGACTTTATGATTTGCGAAAATACATTGAGATACTTCCGTATCAATATTATGCAAATGCAAAAGTAAGATCAGAATGTGTTAAAGCATATTTTAATGATCTTGCAAAAAATTCAGAAGGTAACAAACCTTTGGAATGTATCTTTGACTTTATAAAAAATGAAAATAAAATACCTGTTGATTTAAAACGGCATACACTCACAAGAAGTGGATTGAACAGACTTCTTGGATTAATTCTGGAAGATAAAGACTATAAAGATATTTTGCAGGGTCAGACTGATTCCAAGCTTAAAGATTTAATGATTTCAAACGGAATATTAAAAGAAACACCTAGACCAGGAGGCGTGATATTATATAATTTTGCCTATTTGTATAAATTTTACCTGGGTTTAAAAAGTAATCCTAAATCTTCAGCAAATATACGAAAATGATACACAAGAAAATGAATTTATTGAATCAGAAAAAGCCATCTGATATTCCTCTTGAGTACAGGCTGAGATCATCGGCAGAGTATAAAATCATGTCTGCCGGTAATCAATCTGATCAGCCTGTACTGATTCTCTCTTTTCCATTAAAACTGGTTTACATAAACCAGTTCTGGAAACCTGTGCTGGATTTCTTTACAACACATGATTTTTTCTCACTTGAACAAATTGCAGAAAATCTCCCTGAAATAAGCCAGCAGCAGGTTGAATTTTTTTTAAACGACCTGGTGCGTAAAGGATTTTTTGAACAGAGAGGTTTTCCGTTTATAAAGGATGATGATCTCCCTTTTGTTTCTATTATCATACCTGTAAGAAACAGACCTCAAGATATTTCAGCCTGCCTCAAATCCCTTGAAAAACTTGACTATCCCGAAGATAAAAAAGAGATTATTGTTGTTGATGATGCTTCTGACGATAATACACCTGAGATAGTAAAAAATTTCTCTGGAGTCAGACTCATCCCCCTGACAGAACACAGCCAGGCTTCCTTTTGCCGAAACCGAGCTGCACAGGCTGCAAAAGGTGATATTTTGGCTTTCATAGATTCCGACTGTCTGGCAGATACTTCATGGCTTAGAGAACTTGTTCCGGCATTCAGGGATGAGTCTTTGGGTGCTCTGGGCGGTCTTGTGGATTCATATTATAGTGAAAAAAAGCTGGATCAATATGAAAAGGTCAAGTCAGCCCTTAAAATCGGTTCCTGGTTTAAAAGATCAATGGAAGATGAAAAATTCTTTTATGTACCCACCTGCAATTTCCTGGTAAGGCGTGAAATATTTCTCAAACTGGAAGGTCTTAAGGAAGAACTTCATGTGGGTGAGGATGTGGATTTCTGCTGGCGATTGCAGGACAGCGGCTCAATGTTGGAATACAGGCCAGCAGGCAGGGTTTTTCACAAACACAGAAACAGCCCTTTGCCCTTCTGCTCCAGGCGCTTTGATTACGGAACCTCAGAACCGCTGCTTCAAAAACTCCATCCTGACAGGATAAAAAAACTGTATCTGCCTCCCAATGAATCCCTTTTCTGGATGCTTTTACCTTTATCCTTGTTTTTTAAATCAATTATGCTATTAATTCTCTGCATTGGCATCTTTACAGCAGACAGCCTGAATCGTTACACAAAATTGCAAAAAAGAAAGCTGCCCATTGGATTTTTCACTATCTGTAAAGCTGTAATACGCAGCTATCTTTCATTTTTATATCATTGTTGCAGTTTTATGTCCCGGTATTATTTGATACTTGCCATATTATTTCTGCCTTTTGTGCCAAAATTTTCAGCTGTTATTTTTTGTATGCATCTGACAGCAGGAATTGCAGAATATCGAATAAAAGAGGCTGACATGAACCTGTTTATATTTCTTTTCTATTTTACCTTAGAGCAGCTTTCATATCAGGCAGGAGTCTGGTGGGGATGTATCAGGCACAAAAATATTAATCCTCTTTTGCCAAGAGTAGTACATAGAAGGGACAAAATTTGACAATAAGGGCAGCAATGGAAAATTACGAAACCAGGCAGTTATCCTATGCAAAGTTTTTGAGCATTATCTGTTTGATTGCTTTTTTTTGTTTTGCTGCGTCATACATGCGGCTGCCCATTGTTCCCCTTTATGCAAAATCTCTTGGTATTGACACTGCTCATATTGGAATAATCAATTCCATTTTCTATCTGTCAGCCGGTACCCTGTCGCTTCCATTAGGAATTCTTTCAGATCAACTGGGAAGAAAACGTCTTGCTGTATCAGGATTATTACTTTTATCGGTTTCATCTTTTCTGCTTTATTATAGTGAAACATTTATTTCACTTAGTGCTGTTTATCTTGTTTATGGTTTTGGCATGGCTTTATTTGGCCCGACCATGATGTCTATGGTAGCTGATTTTTCTCCTTCAACTCATCTGGGACGTTCCTATGGATGGTACACAACAGCTTTCTACTGCGGCATCAGCCTGGGTCCGGCTTTAGGCGGATTTATTGGCAAAAATTTCGGATTTATCCAGGTTTTTTTTGTATCTGGTATTTTTTTATTGTTAAATATATTCATTACTCTTATTTTTCTGCCAGGTCCCCCTGCTGCTGTTGCTGCTTCTCATTCAAAAACAAAAATCATTTCAACCATTAAAAAAGATATTCTTGGAAACCGCCCCCTTATAGGATGCTGGATTGCAACACTTGCAGGAACTTTTGGACTTGGGACATTTATTACCTTTGTTCCCCTTCATGCTCAAAATCAGGGATTGAAGCTTGATCAGATCGGCATTGTGTTCTTTGTCCAGGGAATAGTCAATGCGCTTTCACGGATTCCCCTGGGATACTTGACTGACAAGGCTGGTGATCGTAAAAATCTTGTTGTACTTGGCCTGATCGGTTTTTCCATATCTGTTGCAGGATTTGGAATATCAATAAAGATAGACCATTTTATGATCTGCGCTATGGCGCTTGGCTTTAGTATGGCAATGGCTTTTACCTCTATCGGTGCCCTTATTGCAGAAACAGTTCCTCCTGAATCAAGAGGACTTGCAATGGGCGGATATAATTCAATAATTTATTTCAGCATGATGATCTGTTCTGCGTTGATGGGATATATCATTCAAAGAGCAGGTTTTAATAAGGGCTTATCAATAGCCGGTATTATTATTTTTGTTTTAATTGCTTTCTTTTATTATTTGATTAAAGAACGCACAACATAAAACACCAACCTAAAACCAAAAGGAGACAAAAAAATGCCAAAGTATGTTATCGAACGTGAACTGCCAGGAGCTGGAAATCTTTCAAATGAAGAAGTACAGGGAATTTCCCAGAAATCATGCCAGGTTTTAAATAATCTGGGCCCCCAGATTCAGTGGGTGCAAAGCTATGTAACAGATGATAAAATCTATTGCATTTATATTGCACCAAATAAGGAGATGATTGAAAGTCATGCCAAAGAAGGTGGATTTCCTGCAAACAGTGTTTCAGAAGTAAAACGGATGATTGACCCCACAAGTGCTGAATAGCTTTATTAAAAAACTCAAAACCGGAGTAATTCATTATGGCTGAAAACAAAGTTACAGTTGTGGCAAAATGCAAGGCAAAACCAGGAATGGAAGACAAGGTCAGGGCTGAACTCATGGCCCTTGTGGACCCGACCCGCTCTGAACCGGGCTGCATTAATTATGATCTGCACTGTTCAGGAGAAGACAAATCGCTTTTTATGCTGTATGAAAACTGGAAAAGCAAACAAGACCTTGATGACCACCTTGCAAAGCCCCATTTACAAGAATTTATTGGAAAAGCTGAAAGTATCCTTGCCGAACCTGTTGAGATTGTCCTTTGGGAGATGATAACTAAGGTTCAGGGTTAAGATTGATTTGTTGTATGGAATATAAGGGCAGGCCATGCCTGCCCTTTACAAAGATGGTTTAATTTTTAAATCCAATTCTTTCAAAACCATTCTCCAATCCCTGTTATCAATCCTGCCATCCCTGACAGCTTTCAATCCTTCCAGAATTTCTTGTCCAATATCTTCAGTATCATAATATTCTAGTTCAAATTGTTTTTTCAGATTAGAGATCAGTGTCTCCAATTTGATTTCATCACAGATATCTATTCCTAATGATTTGAAGGTTTCTTTTTTACCAATTAGAGTTGTTTTTAACAGCATATTGCCTCCATTTACATGTATAACTGTAAAATAATTTGGCACTCCTCAGTTGCACAAATATCAACAGAAGAATGCAGGATGTCTCAAAAAATAGTGTGAATATGGTTATTATAACTCATTATTTTTGTATTGTAAATAATCTCATTATTAGTACAGTGCTGAAGCACGACTTTTTTAGAAGCAGTTATTCTACCCAAATGTTAATGTTAGCTAGCGAATAATTGCCTTCGCCACACTTTTTCGCGCTGATTCAACTGCACCTGTGCGATCTTTCACCTGCACATCAATATCCATCTTATTGATACTTACGGTTACATATTTTTTCAGATTATATTTTTCAATGATTTTATCAACTTTTTCTTTTATCTTCTTTTTATCCTGGAGTATACCGCGAGTTACCGATGATTTAACATTTTGAACTTCTTTTAAAGCCCCATTAAAAGCTGCCTCTTGAAGTTCCTGTTTGTCATTTATGCAAATGTCGAATTCATCATCGCTAAACACAAATGAGATTTGCTTAAAAACCTTGTACTTTTTCGCGAGATTTTCAAGCCTTTTTTGAATTTTAGCTTTACCTTTCAGTTTTCCGCCTTCAATAGTAGAACGAATTTCTTCAAGCATCACAATTGTAGCATCTAAGAGTGCTTGTCGTTTGTGGGCCCGTTGCTTCATCAACTCAGAATTGCAGCAAACAACTAACCTTTCATTGGGATAATCAGGAGTGGCGATTTCAAAAAGATTTACTTCATCAAACAGGCCAAGCTGAATTTGTTCCTTTTTGACAAGCTTTTGGATTGAACCGGATTTTAATGCTGTGATCCAGTCAATTCCTTCGAGATGTTGCAGTTTCAAAACAGACTAATATGTCAATAATAAATTTACTATTAAATTATATTACATGCCTACACAACACACCGACATAAATATATTTTTATTAATAATATCGATTTATTAGATCTGATTTTGGCTGTATTTTTTAAGGAACTTCAGCTTAGAATAATGAAATTGAATTGATAAAACATCCTGCACCTCCCACATTTTCAGATGGGGGCGGTTGAGGATAATATATTTCATTGCTGTTCTTGTTCGGCTGAGTCTCTTCAGGCATATCAATATCATCATCTGCTATGACTTCATCAGGGGATGCAGTGAAAAACCTGACCGGGGGTGACCATTGAGATTCATTATTCTGATTATCATAGAATTTAACACGGCAATAATATTCAGAATTGTATGAAATTGCAGATTCAGGGATTAGAAAATCAGCCAGGTGTTCAGTTGTACTGATATCTGCAACAGGGCTTGAAAAGTCAGAAACAATACTTAACTGCCACCTGGTTTGAAGATGTGAATATCCTTCATGGGAATGTGTAAATAATGATGCTCTCAGTGTAAGGGGCAATAAAACTTTGTTTTCATCATTTCCCGGATATATTATTTCCGGTTGAAGGGCTTGAATGATTTCTTTGACTGGTTCACCAGGGTCAGGTTTGTCATCAGAATCAGGTTCATCCGTATCTGTTTGAGGTGTGTCCGGTTCTTCAGTTTCTGGTTCTTCAGGCTCCGGTGTTTCAGGTTTTGGTGTTTCTTTTACTGTTATTTCTATTTCAGCGGTGCCAGAGTCACCGTTAAAGTCAGTGGCTGTAAATATAATATTGTATATACCGGGTTTATTAAAGATAATTTCTCCGGGGTTCAGCAATCCTGAATTTTCCGGTCCATTGTCAAAATCCCAGTAATATAAAAAGGGCGGTTCTCCGTATACTACGCTGGCCGTTAAATTAACTGATTCTCCTGCTATGATTGTTAAATCTGAAGACGGAGATATTATATAAACAGATGGAATTGTGTTAACAGGTTCCGGTTCTGGTGGTGCAATTGGTATAAGTTTAAAATCCGTCTGTGCTATTCCTGCTTCATTTATATTTATCTGTGTTGTTATGGGTTCATATCCATCTGCGTTTATGCTTATTGAAAAGTTCCCAGGTTCCTGGATCATGAGAAAACGTCCGCCAGGACGGCTGACAGATGATGCATTGGCATCTGTTGTTACTATTGCACCTGTTACAGGAAGACCTGTTTGAAAATCTGTTATGCTGCCTTTAATAAATCCTCCAAGAGGTGCCTGGGGTCCGTAAATTTTAAGATCATATCCTGTTCCAGTACCTGAAATATCTGCATCATGATGGGCTATTCTCACATAGTATATTCCCTCAGCCTCACATGTCCATGAAAGCAGTTCCCCTTTGCCTTCAAGATTGTCCTGCCATTGATCCTGCTGCATCAGTTGAGTAACTCTGTCGCTGGCAAACAGGGTTATGACCGTATCGGTATTATTACCCGGATTTGTTGTTTCTATAACATATGGCTGTCTCGTAACAGCGTAAAACTGCACCCAGTCCTCATCTCCTGGCTCATGAAAATTATGGGTTTGAATTCCAGGAGTTTCAAACCCTTCTGAAAGACCGGCTGAGTTCAGGGTGATATAGCCTGCTTGAATGGCTGTATTATCATCTTCAAAAACATCAGGTGCAAACTCCTGGGTTATGACAGATGTTAGAGGTTCTGAAATGTTGCCCTGGGTATCGCGGACATATGCGGTTATCATATAGTCTCCGTATGAAGTGAAACTATCATATGTTCCCTGGAAAAAGCCGGAATTGTTATCCAGTTCGATAGTTGGCAGATTTTCAATAGGATCTCCGGGAAACTGGAATTCAACAGGCGGACTGATAACAGCCCAGACTTTTTCAATATTCCCTGTTGTATTAATATTTTCAATTTCAATGGAAGCGGAAACTTGCCCGTAAAGGCTTTGATTCGAAGATATTCCCTGTGCTGTGGGAGCATTTCCTGTCAGGAATATCCCGGTTCCCGGTACATTTTTTCTTGCCAGTATTCCGTCATATTTCTCATTGCCGATTCCGTTTCCATTATCATCTATCTGGGGGGTCTGTGTTCCTGTTGCAAACCATATGGCATTTTTTGCATGAACAAAAGCTGTATATATACTTGAACCGTTGGCTATCCTGTTCCAAAAAAATTGTGAGAAGGAAATATCGCCGTTTGAAAAAAAATATGCGGTTTCAATTCCTGATGTGCTTGTTATAACTATGCGGTTTTTACCTTCAGGCGAAATCAGCTCAGGAATAAAGCTTGCTGATAAAGGTGCATCGTAAATTACAGCAATCTCTCCTGGAATTTTTTTCTGCAAGGCATCCAGCCATTTATCAAGGTTTTCAGCTTTAAGTTTTTCAGTTTGATTGAGGTTAAAGGCTTTGTCTTGTCCATTTCCAATAAGATAAAGGATCACATCTTTTGTATTGTTTTCCGCCCATGCACCCAATGCAAATTCCAGGTTGCTCAGGCTGGAAAAACCGTCAATTCCAGGGGAAAAAACTACACTGCTTAAAAAATAGATATCATCATCAGAATAACCCTGGAATTTAAGAGATTCATATGCAAGACCGGTGTTATTTTCAACAGCAGGCCAGAGAGAGTCGCTTTCAGTTCCGCCTGCTACAATAACAGCTTTTCGATGCAGAGGATCATTAACACGGATACGGGTAAATGCAGGTGAGGAAGTATTGCCTTTGTTGTCTCTTGCATAAACTGCAATTTCATAGGTTCCGTTAAAGTTAAAATCATCATACACTGCTTCATAACGGCTTCCTTCATTTTGAGTATATTCAACAGACGGAAGTGACTGCACAGTATTGTTTGAATCTCCGGGAGAATATCCTGGCGGGCGGATTACTGCCCATACCCTTGCTATGCCGTCTTCATCTGTTACTGAGTCTGCCCGGAGTATGGCTGTATTTGTATTGATTATGTTCTGTTCAGGGGACACTTGGCCAATAACCGGGTTTTCCCCTGAAATCTGTGTGGCATTTCCAATGTATGTTTTCTGCGCTAAAACTCCGTCTGATGCATCAGAAATACCGTCTCCTGTATCGTCAATAAGCGGATTTTGATATTCCATTGTTTGGCTTATGGCGTTTTCTGCTGATTTAAATGCCTGGAAAACATCCTTGCCGTTAAAAATATCAGTCCAGAAATAGTTTGAAAAGGAAATAGAACCCTGTGTTACAAAATAGGCGCTTTCACCAGGAGATGTGCTGAAAAGGATAATCCTCTCTTTGCCGTCCGGCGGTTTAAGCTGTGAAAGGAAACTGCCGGATTCGCAGGCATCATAGATAAGGATAACCTTTGCAGAAGTCTGATTTTGCAAATCATCAAGCCATGAGTCAAGATCAGGTGCTGAAAGGTTTTCGTTTTTACTCATACGGAAAATATTGTTTCCGCCGTGGTCTGTTATGTATAAAACCAGGGTTTGGGCATCTTTGCCCCAATCGGTTATGGCATTCCGAAGATTTGCTTTTGTCGGAATCCCGTCCACATCATCAGGTTTTCCGTTATTATCCAGGTCAAGTTCGGTATCTTCTGTAAGATAAAATATGTCATCCTTTGTAAATCCCTGGTAATTTAAGGTACGATAGGCAAAGTTTGCACACATGCGAGTGGAATCCCAGAGATTATTACCTGTATATGGGCCGCCTCCTGCAACTATTATGGCCCTGAATGTCTGGGCAGAGTCTTTTAACTGAAATGCCTGAATGCGGTTATTTTCCGTATCTGACACATATATCATGCCATTTGAGCTTATGCAAAGATCATAGGGAAATTTAAATAATCCTGCACCTGAACCGAAATCTCCGAAAGATGTTAGAAAATTTCCATTTGAATCAAATTTTTGAATACGATTATTTCCATTATCTGCTACATAAATATTTTCATTTTCATCAATTGCCAGCCCGGTCGGAAGATCAAATTGCCCGTGTTGGTTTCCTGTTTCCCCCCATTTTTCAATAAATGTTCCATCCAGGTCAAATTTCTGGATACGATCCAGACTGTCTGATACATATATGAGTGAATCTGAGCCAGCTATTCCTTTTGGTTTATAGAATTCTCCAGGTTGAGTACCTTTTTTCCCCCAGTTTTTTATAAATATGCCTTCATATGTTAATTTACATATCCTGTGATTTCCAGTATCCGCAATATATACATTGCCTTTGTCATCAACTCCGATACCTTCAGGGCTGTTAAACTGTGTTTCTCCATCTCCAGGATTGAGCCATTGTGCAGAATAGTCTCCTGATGTGCTGAATTTTTGAACCCTGTTATTTGAAGTGTCTGTGACAAATATAAAACCATTGTAATATGCAATACCAAAAGGTGTATCAAACTGCCCTGGTTCTGCACCAGGTTCACCCCATTGAGTTTGAAAAATACCTTCTTTGTTAAATTTTTGAATCCTGTTATTATTTTTATCAACTACATAGATATTTCCATTTTCATCTTGTGAAATACCTGCCGGCCTTTCAAATTCACCGCTTTTTCCTCCCCTGCTTTCCCAGTTAGAAATAAATTTACCATCTTCAGTAAATTTCTGAATTCGAGCCTTTCCCTGGTCTGCAACATATAAATGCCCGTTTTTATCAACAGTTATTCCGGCTGGGGCATAAAATTCTCCGTCTTTGCTTCCTTCTGTACCCCATTTATCAATAAAATTGCCTTGCAGGTCGAATTTCTGTATGCGGTCGTTTCGCATATCAACTGCATATAAATATCCATTGTAAAACTCCAGTCCAAAAGGATAGTCAAACTGACCGTTTTCTTTTCCTTTGGTTCCCCATTTTTTTACAAACTCCACGGACAGTTTATTGCTAATATATTTTACATTAAACTTCTGAATGCAGTTCCTTTCCGTATCTGAAATAAAAAAAATACCATTGTTATCTGTTGCAATGCCTGAGGGAAAAAGAAATTCACCATTCCCTTCTCCTTTTTCGCCCCATTTTCCTATGACACTGCCCTCACTGTCAAATACATAAATACAGCTGTTATCCTTATCTGCTGCATAAATATATCCTTTTTCATCGGTTTCCACAGAGAAAGGTGTGAACAAGCTTCCTTCTGCAAGCCCCCATTTCATAACAAATACGCCGTCTGAAGTATATTTTCGTATAAACCTGGTATCTGTTACATAAATAAAATCATCTGAGTCAGATGCTATGCCCTGGGGAGGGAAAAAGTAAGGCTCGTTTATTATATCCCACCTGGTTATAAACTGACCGTCTGCCGTAAATTTTTGAACCCTGAAATTTTCTGTGTCTGCAATATATACATAACCTCTACTGTCAGTAGTTAAATCCTGAGGATGATTGAAATACCAGGGCTGCTGCAATGTTGGCCACATGCGGATAAATCTGTACTCTTCAGCAATTGTATAAACAGGATACAGCAATAAGATTATAAGGATGTAATATATTGTTTTAATTATACTGTATAAAGG
Organism: Desulfobacterales bacterium HSG17; assembly: GCA_030377945.1. Next base: position 22,335 of record JAUCGD010000027.1, read on the forward strand.
ATTCATGATTCATTTCTCCCCTCCTGAAGCAATTTGGGACTAGCTTAAACTGTTTTATCAAAAGTTTAGCAGAAAAAGTGAGAATTTGCAAATAGGATTTAATGTGCTGAAAATATGTAGTTTTATTTAGTAGTAATCAGGTGGAGACGCATCGGCTCTCCCTGCAAAAGTATTGAAAGTGAATGCATTGCACCGGGAATACCGTGTAAAGAAATTCTTGATACGCATATCTGTGATTAATGGAAGAAAGAGCATAACTGCGGAATATGATCCGCAGTTATGCTTTTGTGGTTTTTATTAAGGTATTGAAAAAAATAGGTTCAATGCCTGACAGCTATTATATACTTTTACAATCCCGATTGCTTTAAAGCATAAATGACCTCGTCAAGCCCAACCATGTTGTTCCCATTTACATCTACACCTGCTATCACATAATCCAGTCGAATTTCAGCAGATACATCTATTCCTGCCAGTACCTTCAAAGCAATGATTGCATCTTTCAAATCAATGCCTTTATCCTCATTTATATCACCAACGACAACAGCCGGTGTGCCTCCGCATTCTCGTTTAACACCAATTTGCAGCGGAATGGACTGATATCCTGATTTATCCTTTGCATAAACTGCAATTCGGTAAAAACCGTCAACATCCAAATCATCAAAAGTGGCTTTATATACTCCTTCCACTTCCAGATCGGAAAGTTTCCGTGTAGGTATAGCCGTGACAGGGTCAGTCTTATCCGTACTGCTGTCCGGGGGTAATACCCTGGCAAAAACCGAACTCACACCGTTTAAAGTAGTGATGTTTTCAGCTGTTACAATAACAGATTGCTCACATACCAGAGTTTCTGTGCTTACAGAAAGGTTTCCGATGGTCGGCGGAAGTGAGGCTGCCACCCTTCCCCTGCCTATTATTATATCATTTTCAAGAAGGCTTTGTGCAATATTGTCAGGCTTACCGTCGCCGTTTATATCAATCCATGCGGTCTGGTCATACTGCATATATGCCCTGCCATTTAAATATGCCTCATACAGCTTGCCTTTTGAAAAAACAGATTCCCAGAAATGGTATGAAAAAGAGTGCCTGCCGCTGTTTAAAAACCAGGCTTTCTGATTTGTTGCTGTGCTTGTTACCACATACCGTTTGCTGTCAATACCTGAAGGCGGCAGAAAGTTTGATAAAAAGCTTCCTGAGATACAGGCGTCATAAATTAAAATTACATTGCATCCAATGGCGGTTTGCAGTTCATCAAGCGCTTCATCAATATCTTTGGATGAAATGGGTTCGTCAATTCCTATTTGAAAAGAGTCGTTTCCGCCATGACCGCTCATGAAAATCAAAACTTCTTCAGGCGGTCCGCTGGCTGATGTGTCCGGTACAGGGGTTTTTGCCCATGTTTCGATGGCGTACCCCAATTTTTCTCCAACTGCCTCATCGTCTTTATCATCAATGCCATCCCCGTCTATATCCACCGAATCTTCATGGGTAAGAAACTGGATCTGGTCATGGCCGTACCCCTGTGCATATAGTGTTTGATAAGCTTTTCGGGTAACGAGTTTTGTGGAGTTCCACAGGGTATTGCCGGGATAGGGGCCTCCGCCTGCAACAATGATTGCTCTTTTATTGAAGCGCTTAAATTGTTCAAAGCTGACTGCACCCTCAAGTTCGTATGGTGTTTCACCTGTTTTTACAACTTCCAGGCTGTATTGACCCACATCCGGTTGAGCCGGGATTATAAAAGAAATCTCTTTATTGTTAGTAATGGTGACTGGTGTAATTTCGAATTTTTCATCAATAATCGGTGTATCAGGCTGGGAATGATCCCTTCTGAATATATAAACCTGAATGCCTTCAGCAAATTGCTCACCCCGCAGGGTAACCGCCAGTGCATCGTTTACCGTTCCGACATTGGGATAAGCGCCGGTAATTGTAAGAGGCGGTGTGTCATCATCCTTTATGGTAACCGATACATCTTCAGGGTCGAAACCGCTGTAATATCCATCATCACTGATAACTGATTCGGTAATGATGACTGCATTCCTGTCTCCGTCCCATATACCGTCATCAACTGCGGTTATGGTGAGTGGTTGAGGGGTACTCCAGTTGTCAGGGGTGAAAGTAACGGTTGAAGGGCTTACCGTGCAGGCTTCCGGGTTGGAGGTAATCAGGTTTAGAATTACATTTGCTGTGGGTTTGTTTCCCTTTAAGCTGACGTTGACATTGCCGGAACTTTCGGGTTCACTTACGGTCAATGAAGCAGGATTGATTTGAACCAGGTCTGTGTATGCGCTTCCGCTGATTCTAACATCGTCATATCTTGCTTTAATATAGCCTGATTCATCAGCATCAGCATAAACCCTTGCGGTCAAGTCATTCCAGTTAAAACTCGGCGGATATACAGGTGTTAAAATCGGGAACTTTTTTACTTCATCACCGCAACTGAAAATGATTTCCGAACCAATCAATTGTATTGCCAAATAGTATTCCTGGTCAAAAGATATCGGAGTGGAAAATTCTTCTTTAACTATTGTTCGATAATCACTGTAATCCGGGCCACCATATGTTTCTGCATACGCACGCGCCGTAAGCTGCTCATTTTCATCAATTTGCAGAGCAATTTCTGCCCATACGTCCCCCTCTGTGCCATTATAGGGCAAACCGCTTCCTGGTCCCCTGCTAATGTTATAGGGTAAAAAACTTAGTCTTGCGACACCCCTGGCCCCTGGCTCCATTTCACTTCCGCTCTCTATCATAACTTTTGCGCCTATATATGAAATATTATCCATATCCAGAAAGTATGCACGCATATTTGATCTTTCATCAATGCCTCTGGTAGCTAACCTGAGGCTGCCGTCTACAATTTCCCTGGTATTTTCGAATTCCGTCCATCTATAAGAATCAATTTTTTCCGATTCAAAGTCGTCGTATGGGGTTCCGTCCTTTGTTGTATAAACATCATCAACAAGAGCACTGATATATCCGTGCCACTGATTTCCGCCGTCTACACCATAATAAAGTGACTTATTTTTATCCGCATTTAAATTGACTTGAGATCCGAATTGATAACTCAACTGATCATTATTGCACTTAAAAATAACTTCGGAATTCGTAATCTCAATTGAAAAGATGTATTCCTTATCAAGAGCAATAGAAGTCGGAAATGTCTGTTTGTAAAGATCTGCACCGCTTATTGCATCGACTTCTGCACTTGCTAATAGGTTATTATTGTGATCAAAAGTTAACTGTATGAAACAATCGAAATCTTCTATAGTTATGCTAATACCTACCCAGGCGTCTGGAGCTGAATTAGAAATAACCTGAGCGTAAGTATCGCTTTTAATAAGCACTTTAGCCTCAAAGTAAGGTGATTCTTTTTCTTTCGCTTTTATCAGGCGGTAATTTTCTTGATCATACCCCTCTATGGCAAGGTTAAGTTTCCCGTTTATAATTTCACTGGCTTCCTTGTAATTCCTCCATTTATTACGATCAATTTCTACTGCTCCAAAATCATCATAAAGCATCTGGGTAGAAAAACTTCCGACATTTTCGTATAATTGACTGCTGCCGAGGCTGTCTTCGGCATAAATATGGAAAGTGAAATCGTTTGCGCTCATACCTGAAGGTGTTGTCCAGGTATTACCGTAAGTCCCATCTCCTGCTGAACCGTCACTGTGTTTACCATCATCGTAAAGGTTGATCGTACCCAATAGACTGGTTCCGCCTTCAGCATAGATCCTGGCTTGATTGGAATCGCTGAGTGTAGAATCATCATCTTGTATTTGGCAGGTTATCAACACATCCTTTCCCGGATATACAAGTACAGGACTTGCCTTTACAATGCTGACTGTCGGAGGCGCTGCATATGCAATTGTGCTTCCACCCGGATCGAAGATTGTAAAACTGAAAAAAAGGGTTAAAATTGAAGTGACAATAAAATTTCCTAACAGACTTTTCATTTTCCAAAACAACATTTTCCACTCCTTTCATTATAGAAATAATA
>JAUCGD010000269.1 GCA_030377945.1 Desulfobacterales bacterium HSG17
TTAGCTTGTAGCCTGGAGCTTTAGCTCTAGGCCGCATGGGTAGATTCATATTTGGCAAATCCCTTATAGCAGAATCTGAAAAAAATATGCTTGACCGTGACTATCGCACCGGAAAAGATAGGGGACCGAGAATAAAAACTGCAAAGCAGTTATAAAAAACCATTGACTCTTTTTTCTTTTAACTGCCATAATATTTTTGCTATTTGACACAGGCGGTTTTCCACATCAGCACCTGTCCAAACCTGCAACTGCATAACCGACCGGAAGTGCATATGCATATTTTAAAACTTTGAAATACATGGAAAAATTTTATGAGAAAAAAATTCAATGATACAGGGCTTTGCATTTCCAAACGCCATTACATGGTTGATATATCTAATAAAATTGAGCAGATCACCAGGCTTGTTGAAGATGGTGAATACTTTACTATCAACAGGCCCAGGCAGTATGGTAAAACAACTATCCTTTCGGTTCTTGCAAAGGAGCTTAACCGGTCAGATGACTATCTTGCATTAAAAATCAGTTTTGAGGCAATTGATACTGAAACCCATTTAAACAATGAATCTTTTATCCATGAATTCCTGATGCTTCTTCACAGCAGGTTTGAGATTGAAAACCTCCCTGAACTCGCACAAACTATTGAAAATAATCTTAAAATAATTAAAATTTTCCCTGATTTATCCAGATTTATAACCCAGCTTGCTCTTAATACAGATAAACATTTGGTTTTATTAATAGATGAAGTTGATAAAAGTTCTAACAATCAGTTATTTCTAGATTTTCTTGCCATGCTGCGAAATAAATATCTGCAACGTGATGAGGACAGGGATCATACATTTCATTCAATCATTCTTGCAGGTGTTCATGATGTTAAAACACTTAAAACAAAAATCCGGCCTGATGATATAAGAAAATATAACAGCCCCTGGAATATTGCCATAGATTTTACCGTTGACTTGAGTTTTAATCCTGATGAAATAAGCACCATGATAACAGGGTATAGTCAGGATAAACAGATAAAGCCTGATATTCCAGCTATTTCCAGTAAGCTTTTTTATTACACATCCGGCTATCCCTATCTCGTGAGCAAGCTGTGTAAATTTATTGATGAACAGATTATTCAATCAAGAAAAGATAAAAACTGGTCTGTAAGCGATGTGGATCAGGCATTTAAAATAATCTGCAATGAAGCTTATTCCACAACCCTTTTTGACAGTATGAACAAAAACCTGGAAAATAATAAGGATTTGTATGATCTGGTCTTTGATATTGTTGTTAACGGCAGAACCATACCCTTAAATATTGCTGTTCCTGTTATTTATATGGGGGTTTTATATGGTATCTTCAGGAATTCTTCCCAGGGATGCAAAATTCATAACAGGATTTTTGAGCAGCGTATTTATCATTATATGATAACAAAATCCATGATCTCAAAACCTGAAAATCCCATGCTCTCTCTTCCTGATTATTATACGGAAAATGATTTGGATGTTAAATTGATACTTGAACGGTTTCAAATTTTTATGAAGGAGCATTCTTCAAATAAAGATGAAAAATTCCTTGAGCGTGAAGGACGGCTCCTGTTTTTGTCTTTTCTAAGACCCATTATCAACAGCAAAGGGTTTGAGTTTAAAGAGCCGAATGTGGGTGATGAACGGAGAATGGATATTGTTATCACGTATAAAGACAGGCGCTATGTTATTGAACTCAAACGCTGGTACGGACAAAAAGCTCATGAAAAAGGATTACAGCAGTTAAGCGATTATCTTGACATGTATTCTTTAAACCGGGGTTTTCTGCTGATTTATGATTTTAACAAAAACAAGAAATATAAGCAGGAAGAAATTAATTTTCAGGATAAACAGATATTTGCTGTCTGGGTGTGAACCAGGGAAAATTTTTATGTGACACATGCCATATTGACATTTTTTGGAGATACGGTTTGCCAATACCTATTTTTTAAGATGTCGCGGCTTAAGTGGATAGACGAGCCTCATAACGAGCATGATATTGCAGATATCACCTGCACATCAGATTGAAATAACTGTTGTAATAGGTTCGCTGTAACACAAACCTGAGGTTGGGTATCTGCTTTTCAGTGATGCTTTAATTTGCTTTTGACTTTCCAACTAAATTCTGACAGAATCAGTATGAAATCTTGAAACCGACTCAGTTATACAGCAAGGCATAAAAAACATGAGCAGCATTGAAACCGAATTTGAAAAATCAGTAAATACGCCGCATGATGCGATAATCAAGGCAATATTAGAGAAAATAGAACTGGCAAAAAGCTTTTTTCAGACTTATTTTCCTAAAGAGATCGTAAAGCATATTGACTTTGACCGGCTTGAACTCAGTAACAAAAGCTATGTTGATGAAAAGCTTAAAGAAAAACACTCTGATATTGTTTACAAAACAAAGTTTAAAGGAACGGATGCTTTTCTTTACATCCTTTTTGAACATCAGAGTAAACCTGATCCCATGATGGTTTTCAGGCTGCTGTGCTATATGGTCAATATTTGGAAAGAGTACCTGGATCAGAATCCTGATGCAAAATGCCTGCCTGTTATTTTTCCGGCTGTGATTTATAATGGAAAGCCAAGGTGGAATTCGGCAAGGAATTTGGGTGATCTGATTAAAGGTGATGATGTTTTCTTTGAGTATATACCTGATTTTACATATAAATTATATGATCTTGGTGATTATACCGATGAAATGTTGATGCTTGGAGGCAAAGCTCTTGGTTCCATACTGCATTTGCTTAAATATATGTCTTCCGAAGATATTTATAAGCATTTGATGCGGGCAATGAAGATTATTTCGGAAATTAAAGACCCGAAAACCATGCTTGAAATCCTTGAACTGGCTCTGCGTTATACTTATCATGCCAGGAATGAAGACGAGGAAACGGTCAGAAAATATATTGAGGAAGGCATTAAGTATTTTGATGATATAAAAGCAGGGGAGGTGGCTATGACTGTTGCGGAACAGATTGAAAAAAGAGGAGAGATAAGAGGTGAAAAAAGAGGTGAAAAAAGAGGTGAAAAAAGAGGTGAAAAAAGAGGTTTAGGAAAAGGAAAAGTCAGAGCAGGGGGTATGATACTGAAACTGATAAAAAAACGTTTTGGCAGTGTATCACCACTTATAGAGCAAAAACTAATTCAGTCTGATTTTGATATGCTGGATAAATTCGGTGAAAGTATTTTTGATTTCAAAAATTTATATGATGCTGAAAAATGGTGGGAAGTTCATGGGACTGAACATTAAAAAACAGGCATAAAAAACATGAGCAGCATTGAAACCGAATTTGAAAAATCAGTAAATACGCCGCATGATGCGATAATCAAGGCAATATTAGAGAAAATAGAACTGGCAAAAAGCTTTTTTCAGACTTATTTTCCTAAAGAGATCGTAAAGAATATTGACTTTGACCGGCTTGAACTCAGTAACAAAAGCTATGTTGATGAAAAGCTTAAAGAAAAACACTCTGATATTGTTTACAAAACAAAGTTTAAAGGGCTGGATGCTTTTCTATACATCCTTTTTGAACATCAGAGTAAATCAGATCCCATGATGGTTTTCAGACTGCTGTGCTATATGGTCAATATTTGGAAGGAATACCTGGATCAGAATCCTGATGCAAAATGCCTGCCTGTTATTTTTCCGGCTGTGCTTTATAATGGAAAGACAGGGTGGAATTCGGCAAGGACTTTGGGTGGTCTGATTAAAGGTGATGAAGTTTTCTTTGAGTATATGCCAAATTATATGATCTTGGTGATTATACCGATGAAATGTTGATGCTTGGAGGCAAGGCTCTTGGTTCCATGCTGCATTTGCTTAAATATATGTCTTCCGATGATATTTATAAGCACCTGATGCGGGCAATGAAGATTATTTCGGAAATTAAAGACCCAAAAACCATGCTTGAAATCCTTGAGCTGGCATTGAGATATACATATCATGCCAGGAATGAAGATGAAGATACGGTCAGGAAGTATATTGAGGAAGGCATTAAGTATTTTGATGATATAAAAGCAAGGGAGGTGGCTATGACTGTTGCGGAACAGATTGAGAAAAGAGGTGAGAAAAGAGGTTTAGGAGAAGGAAAAATCAGAACAGGGGGTATAATACTGAAACAGATAAAAAAGCGTTTTGGCAGTGTATCACCAATTATAGAGCAAAAACTAATGCAGTCTGATTTTGATATGCTGGATAAATTCGGTGAAAGTATTTTTGATTTCAAAAATTTATATGATGCCGAAAAATGGTGGGAAGTTCATGGGACTGAACATTAAGAAACAGCAAAATTCCCAAGATTCAAAGACAACATGTCTGAAATTATATCGGATAAAATTTGGCTATCCACTTAAGCCGCGACAATTATTTCATAATGATTATTAGCATAAAAACGGTTGAATTAAGTGTCAGATATTCAGATGATTTATCAGACAGGATGCGGGGTGAAGCCGCAC
>JAUCGD010000270.1 GCA_030377945.1 Desulfobacterales bacterium HSG17
AACTATCAAAGAAAAAGAAATTGTTGCTGTAAGTGTGTCAGTTGCATCTGGCTGCAAACCCTGCACAAACTATCATTTTAAAAAAGCGAGGGAAGCAGATGCGCAGGATGAAGAAATCCAGAAAGCAATTTCTGAAGCCATGTGTGTGCTTGCCAGCGCCAAAGCTATAATGAATAGTCATGGACTCAGATTTCTGGGTGTATCTGGAGATAATCATGATTGCGGCTGCACAGAAAATACCACACGTATGAAAGAGCTTGTCTCTTTGGGAGCCGCTTTTGCAATCAACTGCACATCAAATCTGAAAAAACATATTGCAGTTGCTCGCACCGCAGGCATTAGCGATGAAGAAATCAAGTCGGTCATGGAGCTGGCGTTATTTATCAAAGAAAAAGCAGCTTCACATGTAAATCGAATCGCTGATGATTTTGCAAATAAAACTCCCTTAGAAAAGAAATCTGAAAAAACTAAAGGATGCGGCTGTGATAAGCTTTATGGAGAACCAACAGAAAATAGTGGCGGTTGCAGCAGCAATAAGCATTCCAGTAAGATTACCTCAGAAACAATGAAGCACCTGAGTATAAACTTTACAACATTTTTAGTATAAAAAACTTGGGTCAGTTCAAATAGTCATCAATCCACACCTGACAAAAACAGGTTTTAATGAATCTTTTTTCTTAATTTCTGTGAAAGTTTTTCATCTTTATATGATATAACAGTTACAGGAGAGCGCCGGAAAAGCTTTGAAGCCACAGAACCCACAATAACATGTTCTAAGTCTGTGCGGCCTTTAGGCCCCATTACAATCATATCTGGATTTTCTTTGATAATGATTTTTAACAATTTTTCAATGGGGTTTCCCACTTTGATAATAATTTTGATTTTATCCCTGGGAAAGTCTTCCTGATTGATAATTTTATCCAGAAAATCCCTGCGTTCTTTTTTAACGCCTTCAACATAATGGTCTCCGTCAACCTCATAGCCCATTGATACAATGCTGCTGACAGCTTCCACATCTCTGTTGTTGATAATATTAGCGACAATGAGTTCTGCATTTAGAGCTGATGCAAGTTTTGCAGAATATTTATATATGCCCTGTGAATAATTCGAGATTCCCAGGCCAACCATTATTTTCTTAAATTCATTCACATAGACCCCCTTTTTTAATGTAGGGGGCAGGCCCCTGTGCCTGCCCTTTTTTTAAATATGTTTTTTATGCCAATGAAGCAGCAACTTCTTCAGGTTTGGGGATTCTTGGCCGCTGGATAAGATAGATAAAACCATACAAAGCCAGGCCAATAGGATAAGCCCAGTATCGTTGTTCATGGGCAAGCCCGATCAGGGATGCAACAGCATCAGGACGCATTAATATAAAGGTTACGCATAGGAAAAGCGGTATTTCATAAACCTTGTTTTTTGCAACAAACCAGCCCTGGGTTGCCGAAGCAAAGGCAAAATTTCCCATGCAGGCCATTAAAAAAATAAGAATGCCCTGGGGCCATGAATTAACATTATGCAGGATCAGGTCACTGTTAAAAATAAACATGAAAGGTAGAATTGCAGTTCGTATGTCATACATAAAACCCTGCATACCTGTCTGAATGGGCGGAGATTTTGCAATGGCAGCAGCAGCATAGGCCGCAAGTCCCACAGGCGGGGTATCATCTGCCAGGATTCCAAAATAAAAACAAAAGAGATGGGCTGACATCAGTGGAACAATAAAATCATTGTAGCCTCCAATTTCAACAATGGCCGGTGCGGTAAGGGAAGCCATAACAATATAGGTTGCAGTTGTGGGCAGCCCCATACCGATAACCAGGCTTGCCAAAGCTGTAATGGTCAGCATTAAAAAGATATTGCCCATTGAAATGGTATCAATAATCTGGGTTATCAATCCTCCGAGTCCCAATGCAACAACCCCTACAATAATACCGGCAGCAGCAGTGGCAAGGGCAACGGAAACCATGTTTCTGCCCCCTGATGCCAGGGCTGAAAAAAGATTTACAATACTTTTTTTGAATGCATTACTTAGGGATTCTTTAGCTATAAATGCTTTGACCGGTTCTTGGAAAAGCATGATTACAGCCATGACTATTATGGCATAAAATGCGGCAAGTTCAGGAGAATGTCTTACAACTATGAGTTCATACAATAAAAATAATAATGGAATTAAAAAATGGATTCCGCCCACTAGGGTTTTAAAAAACGGCGGGAGTTCATTGCGAGGCATACCGGTCAGTCCCAGTTTGGAAGCTTCAATATGAGTGATGAAAAATAATGCTGCATATGAAGCAAAGGCCGGTACTGCTGCTGCTTTTATGACATCAATATAGGGAACATTAACATATTCGGCAATAATAAATGCAGCAGCTCCCATAATTGGCGGAGCAAGCTGACCGTCGGTACTGGCTGCAACTTCAACAGCCGCCGCTTTGGTGGCCGGGTATCCCACTTTTTTCATAAGCGGTATGGTAAAGGTTCCTGTGGTGACAATATTGGCTATACTTGAGCCGGATACCATACCGGTTAAACCGCTTCCCAGGATAGCAGCCTTGGCAGGTCCGCCTTTGAATCCACCCAGAAGACTTAGAGCAAGCTGAATAAAATAATGACCTGCTCCAGCCTTGTCCAGCATGGCTCCAAAAAGCACAAACAGGAAAACAATGGTAGCAGATACATCCAAAGGAATACCATAGATGCCTTCTGTGGACATGGTCATCTGACCCATGAAGCGGTTCAATGATATTCCTTTAAAGGCAATCAGATCAGGCATATAAGGACCGAAAAAAGCGTAAATGCAAAAACAGACTGCAATAAAAGGCAATGCAGGCCCGATTACCCTCCTGGCTGCTTCAAGGAGCAGTATTACAAGCAGACCACCAAAGATAATATCTCTGAGTATGGGAGTACCATAGCGAACTGTAAGCCCCTGGTAATCTAAAGCAATATAAAGTGCTGAAAAAGTTGCAACTATGGCAATAATATAATCAGGAATGGGAATCCGTTTTGTTGTGGAAAGAAAATCCAGGCCAAATCGTTTTGTTTTAAAAACCGGATAATTAAGAAAAACAATTAACAGGGCAAATCCCAGGTGAATAGCCCTTGTAAAGGTAGAATCCAGTATAAGCCAGCTTGCAATGGATAATTGAAATATGCTCCAGCAGACTGCAATAAAAGGGATGACATATTTAGTAGGGCCTTCGGGCCTGCGGCCTACCCCTTCTTCTTCTTCTGCCATTCGCCTGGCAAGTTCCAGACCATCATCATCATGCTTATCAATACTGCTCATGTTGACCTCTTGGAATTTCAGGTTTTGGGGATATGTAGAGACAAGGCATGCCTTGTCTCTACAAATTTACAATTTGATATACTATACCCGTGACCGAGCAAGATATATCTATTTAATTAAACCTGCTTCTTTATAATATTTCATTGCACCCGGATGAATCGGGGCTGACATACCTTCAAGCATTCCTTCTTTTGTCAGAACCTGGTATGCAGGATGAAGCTTTTTAAAATCTTCAAAATTATCAAATACTTCTTTTGTTATGGCATAAACAACATCATCAGGAACCTTTGCAGATGTTACAAATGTAGCTTTTACACCAAAGGAATTTACATCTTCTTTATTTGCAGCACCCGGATAAAGTTTAACCGGGATAAAAGATTTTGCATAATAAGGTTTGTCAGAAACAAGTTTGTCAATTCCAGGGCCGTCAACAGCAACAAATGCTACCTTGGTTGCACCTGCTGTGGCTTCTTTAAAAGCTCCGCTGGGATGTCCAACTGTATAAAAGAAAGCATCCAGTCTGCCGTCCTGGAGCAGTCCTGGAGCTTCAGAAGCTTTAACACCTTCAGCTTTTAAATCTTTTTTAATATCCAGTCCTACTGCTGTTAAGGCATCTATGGAATTCTGGCGCTGGCCTGAACCGGGATTACCAATATTAACTCTTTTTCCCTTAAGGTCTTTAATATTTTTAATGCCTGAATCAACTGTTGCAACCAGGCTTACAGACTCAGGATGAATGCTGAATACAGCACGAAGGTCTTTTTGAGGGCCGCTGTCTTTCCATTCTGCCATTCCTTTAATAGCCTGATACTGCCTGTCTGACTGAACAACACCAAATTCCAGGTCTCCTGCCATAATGGCATTAACGTTAAATACTGATCCGCCTGTTGATTCAACTGTTGCACGGATACCGTATTCCTTGCGTTTCTTGTTAACGATCTTGGCAATAGCACCGCCGGTGGGATAATAAACACCGGTAATCCCGCCTGTTCCGATTGTAACAAATTTGGTTTTTGCCTGTACATCAGCCGGAGCAGCTCCCATGAACATAACAATACCAAAAACAATTGCCAATCCGATAATAAAGCTCTTTTTCATGCATCCTCCTAAAAAAATTAAATAGTTAACAGACTTTCCAATACAATGTCAGACATTCATATTTGAGTTATAAAATGAATGACA
>JAUCGD010000271.1 GCA_030377945.1 Desulfobacterales bacterium HSG17
AGGTTAAAATCCGCCAAAATCGCGTATAGCGAAGGTACAACAAATAGTACTAGTACAGTGGATGTCAATATTCCAAACACAATTGAACAAGCAAGCGGAATCAACATCTGGGCCTGCATGCTTTTTTCCGACAATAACGGCAAAAGACCCATGACGGTTGTGATAGAGGTCAGCAGTACGGCCCGGAAACGTTCACGACTGGCCAATGTAGCAGCCTTGTCCACCTCTTCACCCCTGGCCAAATGAATGCGAATAAAGCTTACGAGCAAAATGGAATCATTGACCACTATACCGGCAAGGGAAATAAATCCCATAATGGACGGCATAGACAGTTCAAGGCCCATCATAATGTGTCCCCAAATGACACCGATTAAAGCAAATGGAATGGTCAACATAATCACCATGGGTTCGATATAACTACGGAATTGGAAGCTTAAAAGGGCAAATACACCAAAGATGCCGATAAAAAATGCACTCACCATACCCTGCATGGTTTTCTGGGTTTCCCGGTTTTCACCTTCGGTAGAAATCGTAATCTCCGGGAATTCAGCCAATAATTCGGGGAAAAAGTTGATTTTTGTATGATTGATAATTTCTGCAGTATTGGCCACCCGTGTATCCACATCCCCGGTAATGGTGACCGCACGATCTCCATTAACATGTTTGATCAATGCAAATCCCCGGGACTCGATGATTGTGGCAAGGGATTTTAACGGTACCTTCACGCCATTGGGACCGATGATGTGAAACATTTCCAGATTTTCGACACTTTCAGCATCATCGGTCGCGATCTTTACCGTTACATCAAAGGACTCATCCCCTTGTTGGATTTCAGCGGCCGTAAGTCCTAGGAAAGCCGCCCGTAACTGGCCGGCAATGGTCTGGGCATTGTATCCCATGGCCAGTGCCCCTTTTTTGAGTTTGACGGTGAATTCAGGCTTTCCGGGACGTAGGTCATCATTCAGATCTGCTACACCTTCATAGGCATATAGCCAATTGATAAGTTTTGTAGAGGCGGTTTTCAGTCGGGACAGATCATTGCCCATTAATCGGATTTCAATGGGCAGACCGCCAGGGCCGATACCCGGTTCCTTATAGGATATGTTGATGACATCTGACAGTTCACCGACATATTCTCGCCATTTTGACGTGATTTGATCAATGGTGGCGTTTCTGTTTTCAGCGGTTAATAGGTCAATGGATACGGTTGCCACATGGGGACCCGATTCACCGGCATCGGCGTTGGTATTGAAAAGAATGCTGATGTGCTCAAGCAAGGGATTCTTTTGGGGTTGCGCAGGCGTTAATTCCTGATCCACTTTTTTAATGGCTGAAACGACTTTTTCCACCACAGCTTCGGTTCTATGCAATGGCGTGCCCTGAGGTAATAAAATCCGGGCTTGCAATACATCCCCGTCTGTTGCCGGAAGTGCCTCAACTTTCAGAATCCCGCCGATGATCATGGAAATGGAAAATAAAAAAAGCAGAATCACACTGCCGATAAACAGATATCGCCAGGAGATTACAATATCCGCCACTTTTCCAATCAGCTTTTCCCGCACCCAATCCATACCCGCTTCTAAGTGAGTCCGGAAACGACTCTCTTTATCAGCCGTTGATGCATGGGCCAATGAATGGGATAAGTGATTGGGCAGAATGCAAAAGGCTTCCACCAGGCTGACGGATAAAGTCAGAATCAATACCACCGGAATGGCAAACAAAATTTTTCCGATATTTCCTTCCATGGAAAGGGCCAGGGCACCAAAAATAAACAGGGTGGTTAAAAATGATGAAAACACACCGGTGGCGACTTCTGATACGCCATCTACAACCGCAGCCAGTGGTTTTTTTCCTTTTTCCAGATGGGCTGCCACATTTTCAGCAATCACAATGGCGTCATCCATCAAAAGCCCCAGCGCAATCAAAAGCCCGACCATGGAGAGCATGTTCAGGGAAAAGCCAATCTGTTTCATGAAAAAAAGAGCCATTAAAAAGGAAACCGGCAATCCCATGGTCACCCAAAATGAAAACCGGAATGAAAAGAAAAGCCACATGGTGATAAAAACCAGAATTAATCCTTCAAGACCGTTGACCACCAGAAGTTGCAAACGATCTCGGATCACTTCGGATGCATTCTGTGTAATGGTCAGTGAAACCCCTGGTGGTGCAGTTTGTTTTTCTACTGCCAAGAATGTTTTGACTTCATCTAAAATATCCAAGGCATCCTGGGATTTAGTTTTATTTACCTGAAGGAGGGACGCCCGCTTGCCGTTAAAATAAATCTTGTTTTCCTTGTTCTCAAATCGATCGGTGATGGTCGCTATATCTCCCAAATGGACTTCATCGCCTTTTTCACCGGAGACAACCACCAGGCTTTCCAGTTCCCCTACACTGCGTCTTTCTTCGGTGAAACGGATCAGGATATTACTGGTATTGGTTTCAAGAGACCCGGCAGGCAGATCAATGCTTTGGGCCCGGATGATTTTTTCAATGTCTGAGATGGAAAGGCCCAATCGCATCATATTGTAGAACGGAATCTCCACTAATAACTGGTGGGTGGAAAAGCCCCAAATATCGACTTGGGAAATTTTTTCCAAACGGGTCAAACGATCTTTGAGTTCTTCACTGTATAATTTTAGATGGGATTCCGTCATGGGACCCGAGACAGCTATGGAAAGGACCTGATCGGTTCGATTCAGGGTTTTAACGATTACATCTTCCACTTCATCGGGAAAATCACTGATGGCATCCACTTCTGTCTTGATGTCATTGAAAAACTCCGTAAAATCAGCCCCATCCAACATCTCGACGGTAACCGACCCCCTGTTTTCCTGAGCGATACTGGTGACTTCAACAATATTACTGACGCCTTCAATCGCATCTTCAATCCGGCGGCAGACGGACAATTCAACATCCGATGCGGTTGCACCGGGATACACATTGGTAATTTGAACTTTGTCCGTTGAAAAATCGGGAAAGGTTTCACGTCTCAG
The DNA here is from genome assembly GCA_030377945.1 of Desulfobacterales bacterium HSG17. The sequence goes on from JAUCGD010000271.1 coordinate 2,994, forward strand.
GTCTGAAACCGTCATGAGGCCCATTAAAATAAACAAGGCCATTAAAAGGTTTGCCGCAGTGGGATGGTCTGCCAGATAAGCAATACCCGATTTGATGGTAGTCATAGCCTTATACTCCTCCCTCTGCGCTCGTTTTTATCTGAGCGGCCAGGGCGACATCGACAATGGGTGAAAGGCGCATCCCTTCAACAGCTGGTGAAAGGTCTGACACAATGATTTGATCACCTTCGGCGATACCATTTTCAATCGCTGTAATTTCTCCGATGCGCATCGCAACATTCACTTTTTTAGATACCAAGCGATTGTCAGGGCCTATTGTATATACAACATTCTCATGTACAGCACTCCTTGGGACAGCGAATAAACCGGGACGAGGCCTTCCATAAAGTTCCACTTCACAATACATATTGGAAACCAAGGGGGGGGCGTTTTCCGGGTCCAATATCTGCATAGGGCGAATCCACCGTGACATAGATCGTAATGGCGCCGGTGGATAGATTTATTGATTCGCTGGTCCGTGAAAATCGGCCTTCCCAGACCGCATAATCGTTTTTAAATAAAGGAATCCTCACCCGGGCGGATATACCGATGGCGCGTCTCATTTGCTCCATTGAAATATCGGAAACTGAGATTTTTTGTTCGATCCGGGGTAAGAGATTCATGAAGGTTCCGGGTGACACCTGGACCGGAATTTCCACCGATGAAATATTAACTATTTTTAAAAGGGGGGTGCCCATGGCAGCGAACTGGTCCAGCTCGATTTTGACTTCAGCAATGCGGCAATCAAATGGTGCCCGGATTTCCGTTTTAGCGATGTCCAGTTGTCGTTCGCTGACTTTTGTAGTCCCTGTTTTTTTTTGGGCCGATAATGATTTACGTTGGGCTGGTATCAAATCCAGGGTATTTTGCAAACGATTGACTGAACTTTGCTGGGCTAAATAGCTTTGCTCTTCTTTTTCCAGGACCGATCTTGAAACAAAACCCTTGGTAAAGATTTCTCGTTTCCGTTTTAATTCTTTGCCTGCCAATTCCAGGCTTTTTTTTTCAACCGCCAATAACCGCTCGGTATTCTTTTTATTTTGTTCCAGTTCCCGCATCTGGGCATCAATGCTCATGACGTCAGATTGACCCCGCGATTCCGCCATCCCATATTGGCTGGAATCAATTTTAAAGAGCAGATCCCCTTCCGGAATGAAGCTGCCCACTTTTAACTCATCATGGATTTGAATTACATTTCCGCTAACCTCCGGAATCGCTTCCCATGTCTGGGTGGGGGTAACATATCCATAACCCATGACCCTTGGTACAATGTCGATCTTTTCAGCTGTGATGACGCGCACGGTCCGGACGCGTTCTTTGGCTTCCACACGGACAGGTTCTCTTTTGGATTTCAACATAAGCATGACAAGTAGAACACCCAAAATTACCGGAATAACAATCAACCATTTTTTAAGGAG
>JAUCGD010000272.1 GCA_030377945.1 Desulfobacterales bacterium HSG17
CAAAGTATTTTTTATAGTCAAAATGAATTTAAAAATATAAGGATTTTGTTAGAAAGAGAATGTCAATCACATGATGGAACGTCAGAATGCTGACAGCAATATAATTAAAATTTTGAGTTTTGAATTTAAAATTAATCATTCAAAACTCAAAATTATTTAACTACCGTTTCATCTGGATAACAGTTGACATCATATCATCAACAGTAGTAATAGTTTTCGAATTAGCTTGAAATCCCCTTTGGTTAACTATCATGGCAACAAACTCTTCAGAAATATCTACATTTGACATTTCAAGGGAGTTTGGTGCCAGTGTTCCAAGACCGTTTTCGCCTGGTTTATTTGTGATGGCACCACCACTGTCCCTTGTTTCCCTGAAAAGATTCCCTCCCTCATTGGAAAGACCAAAATTGTTTAAAAATTTTGCAAGACCGACACGGAACAGCGGAATTAACTGCCCATTTGAATACACACCTGTAAGAATTCCGTCTGAAGCAACATCAACTCCCTGGAGATCTCCTGCTGCATATCCGTCAGCGTCCTGAAATATAGTTGAAGATGATTTTGAATACTGAGTGGTTGATAAAGAATCATTAACAAAGTTGATGCCATCATACTTGGTACCGATATTAAATCTAATATCGGTTTCTGTTGTACCAAATTCACCTCCTAAAAAATCAGTCGTAAATTCAAAGTACCCGGTTTTCTTGATGTCGTCTTTTGAGACTTCCGTCCATGCGGTTGAACCTAGTATATCAAAATTAATTTCACTTCTGTCAGTGAAAGGATGGGTGCTGCTACCATATTTCAAAGGGTCATCAAAGGTAAAAACAATATCTTCTTTGTCATCTTCATTGCCCGACCCGTCAAGATCTATCACAGCTCTTGTCTGATCTCCTTTAAGCGTTGCACTGGCATACACAAAAGGTGTCATATTGGGATCAGTTGTAAACCTGAGACTGTTTGTATGAGCGATTGCACCACCACCAGCAGTTACATTAAATTCAATGTCATTGGTTAAATCCTGATCAAAATCTATTGTAACTCCAGTAGTATATGATCCATTAGTCGCAATAACTGCATTGGGGTATTCTAAAGGAGCCGCAGGATCTATCTGGAAAGCAATGGTTTGGCTGCCCACAGTGTTCAGCGTTGATCCAAAAGTATATCGGATAACACTTGAATTTGCTGTATTTGTCGGTTCATAAATTTGAAGTTGAACCTGTGTATTCGAACTTGAAGCAGTTGCTATGGCCACTGTTGCAGAACCAGTGCCAGCACTGGCTGTCCAGACAGCACCGTCCCAGGCAAGGCTTACAGTTGATGCGACACCAGCAGTAGTAGTCGTAGCCATAGCACCCTGTCCTTCCCCGGTTGGGGCAGAAATAATACTTAAAACAGGATCATTAGTTGGTGAAAATGTAAATGTTTCATTAACAAAATCAGCATCCTTCAGGGGCATATTCCAATCCCATGCTCCAGATCTTGAATCATACATAACACTGATATCCGAAGCAACCATGTCCATATCAGCTATATTGGCATAGCTAATATTGGTAGCAGTAGTATCAACTGTGCCAGTGCTGTTAGTTGAAACACCTGTAACCAGTGTTCCTGCTGAATAAGCTGATGTTGGGTTGCTCCAATACCATCGTTCTGCATTTGGATTCCACACGATCCCTAAGCCTGACGCATCATGAGTCATAACACTTGGATCATTTATCTCAAGAGTTGTATTGTCATTTGCTGTATCTCCAAAATAGGTCATACCCTCAATGCCCTGAACATGAAGCTCATTATAGTAATTCACGTCAAATCCAATGGAATCGGTTGCAACAGCAGGCTGTGCAAATTGAATTTTCAAATCAGGATCAACGTCTGTTGCGTCATCCGGGGTCAGAGTAAGATAAATTTTTTGGCTGTCTGAGTAGACAATTTTAGCATTTGGATAATTATCCGGTAAATCAAATGCTGTAATGAATCCATCTGCATTTGTATCTGTGAAAGACCAGGTGCTGCCATCAAATCCAAGACTGAAACCATATCCATCCAGAGGAAGACCATCATAATCCACAATCTCATATTCGATATTATCAGCGGTATTAACACCATTAGCAGTAAAATTTCCAATCCGGCCTGTAAACTTATCCATGGTAAAATCAAGGATATCACCGGAACTTTGTGAAAATTGAATTGTACCCCTTGCAAGAAGTCCCTCTGAATCGGTATTCTGTACAAGGTTTCGCTTATCCTCTTCTGGATTGCAGGTAATAATATACTCCCACTCTGTTCCTGATTTTTTATCATAGAATATTGATACATCATGGGTACTTCCCAAAGCATCATATGCTTTGATCACTGTCTGATATTCATAGTTTGACGCACCAATGTATGTAGTTTCACCTGAATCCCATAAGTTTGAAAGTACAACTGCTTTTGAAATTGCATCTGCATCAAGATTTGTAACTGCGGTAATTTCTTCACTCTTTTTAGGGGGAGTGGTAAATTCTGCAAGTACTAGATCAGTTACAGATCCTATATCATCACCAGTCTCTTCATCAAGGTTCCAGCCTTGAACAATATATCCTTCAGGGTTTACCAACTGTCCTGCTTTATCAAAAAAGAAATTTCCAGCCCGTGTATAAAATGTATTTTCAGTATTTGACTGGCGCATAACAAAAAAACCATCACCACCAATGGAAATATCTGTTGTATTACCTGTAGATTCAAATGATCCCTGGTCAAAATTTTGCTGCACAGACCCTACTGCCATACCTCGACCCATCTGGGCTGCTCCAGCCTGGGTTGCAACAGTTTCGTATAAGGTATCTGCAAAGGTTGTCCGCCCCTTTTTAAAACCAATGGTATTTAAATTGGAAATATTATTACCAATTGTCTGTAATGCATTTCCCATATTTTTTAAACCGCTGGTACCTGTAAAAAGTGAACTTGATAAAGACATAATCCCTCTCCTATTTATTTAAACTCAACATCAGTTGATAATTATGTTGAAAATATTGCTCTAATTTATACCTGTAATTGACGACATTGAAACCAGCCTGCCAGTTCCATCCAAAACAAGATACTGACTGCCGTTCATATATTTTATTCCTGAAACTTCCCCTGAAACCGGTGTTTGTGCAAAGCTGGAACCTGTTTGAACCGTATAATAGTACAATCCATCAGACACCTGGTGACCGGAATCTGAAACTCCATTCCAAAGAACATTATTTTGACCTCCAACAGTGTCATCTTCTGTTAATGCAATTGATTTGACAAGCTCATCAAACACATCATATATCTTTATTGTAGCATTTTCACTTCTATCCAGATTAAAACTGAGTTCATCACCAGCTACGCTTCCATTCTCCACCAGAACTATGGGTGTATTGGAACTCACTGTTTTACCAAGATAACTTAAAGATGACTCTCCAGAGCCTGACCCGGATTCAGAGTTATCTTGTGTATTAACAACAGCTGTTATTGATTTTGGATCGAGCAGAACTCCCTGCACAACAAGATAGGCTTTATCATTATTATAGGTAATGCCCTCAACCATTCCTGTCACTGATGAAGGTACTTGTGTATATCCATTACCACTGTTGGCAAGAACTGTATAATTATAGGAGCCGTCAGACACTGCATTTCCATTTCTGTCTGTTCCATCCCATGATATCAGATGAGAGCCTGAATTCTGCTGCCCCTCATATAAGGTCTTGACTGTGTTGCCATCGGCATCTGTAATAGTAATCATAATCTCGGCAGGCTGGCCAAGGTTATAGAATCCTCCTGAAACTGTTCCTTCATCAACATTCATTACATCAACATTACCTGTGACCTGTTTACCAATATATCCTACAACATCACCTTCAGAATTCTCAGTATAAGCCGTTGCAAGATTTTCCATGGAATCATTTAAGTTGATAAGCTGCTCAAGCTGAGAAAACTGTGCGAGCTGGGCGGAAAAATCACTGCCTTCCATTGGATTCAATGGATCCTGATTCTGTAACTGGGCTACAAGCATTGTTAAAAAAGAATCTCTGCCAAGATCTTCATCTTTCTTGGTTTTTTCCTGCTCACTTGATTGATAGGAGTTTGATATATTTTCAAGCGAACTGTTTCTTGTGGATGTAATTGTCATAACTAATATTTCCTTATGCTACTAAATGTAAAGCAACACTTTGATCTGCATCACCTAGCAGGCCTTTGGATTCATTGATTTTTTCAGAATTAGCAGAATCAGATGAAAGTTTCTCCCTGTTTTTATTCTGCTTATTGGAATTATCTGCCTGATTTCTCGCATCTGCCATGGATTGTCTGAAATTACTATTCATATCAACATCAAAGCGTTCAAGGTTAACACCTGAATTTGATAAAACTGTCCTAAGCTCATTTACATTTGATGCCAGCATTTCTCTGGCAGCACTATTTTCAGTCATAATATTAAC